>JAFTMR010000003.1 GCA_017452325.1 Phascolarctobacterium sp.
GGTCCGTACTGGTTCCAGCCTTCCGTACCCTTTGCAAAGAGTAGGTACAGCAGGAAGAAAAAGTTTACGACGGGGATTAAAACTAATAGTCCCCAGTAACCACTTCTATCCAAGTCGTGGCAACGGCGCACGATGAAGGAGCTGGTTACTACTACGTTAAAGACGGGAGCAATTTTATAAAGAATTGCCATCATGGACATGGGCAGTACCATATCGCATAACATCAGGAAAAAGCTAACTGCGATACCTAAAAGGAAGGGACGCCAAAAGTAGGGCCAACGGTTGATGCGTCCGTCAAAGCGCAGATAGTCATATTGGAATTGTTCCCAAGTCATTAGTATCACCTCGTTTATTTATTGTTCTTTTTATTCCAGAAGGCTCTAAATTTTTGAGCCAGTTCTTTTTGTCCAAGCTTGTCGGGCCACAGCTCCTGCGCCTTGGTGCAACGCATTGCCGCTACCAGATGCTCGTACACTTCCGGGTATTGGTCGTTGAGGGCGGCGATATGCTCCTTTACATCTTGGCGGGTGGTGTAGCCATCGTAGGGGCAGGGATTTTTGAGAGGTTTAAGCTGCAGCTTATCTACCAGCTCACGAATTTCCCTTTCCCTGTAATATAAAAGGGGACGCAAAACCGTAAGCCCCGTTCTAGAAAGAGGGGTTACAGGCAAAAAGGTGCGCAGCTGACCGCTGGTAAAGATATTCATAAAGAAAGTTTCTACTGCGTCGTCGTGATGGTGGGCCAGTGCCACTTTGTTGAAGCCCAGCTCCAAGGCTCTGCGGTTGGTAGCTGCTCTTCTAAAATAGGCACAGGTAAAGCAGGGCGTATTCCCCTTGTTTTGCCAAGCAGCATTCACGTCCACATCATCGTGGTAATGCTCCAAGCCGTAATGCTTGCAAAATTCTTCCAGCTCCTTTTTAGGAAAATCCGGTGCGAACATGGCATTGACTGTGTAGCAGGCAAGGTCAAAGGGGATGGGGGAATATTTTTTTATTTCTGCTAAGGCTGCCGTCAGGAACATACTATCCTTGCCACCGCTTAACCCAATTAAAATTCTGTCGCCGGGGGCAAGCATATCAAATTCTATAATGGCGCGCCAAAGCTTGCTTAAATCGTCCGCTGGGACGAAGGGATTACGTTTTGCTTCTGTCATGATGCATCCTTTGTTTAGAAAATTAGCGGAGCAAATTGTTTCACGTGAAACATTTGCCCAAGGGGGACATGCCTTTTTACTTTTTTTATTATAACATATTCCTGCGAGGACTTTGTTAAAAAAATTGGTATGTATACAATTGTGGGAGCGTGCCCCTGTATGCGTTTCTGTGTTATAATAATAGGACTGTAGATAGAAAATAAGCTGTTTCGGCGCAAGAGCGCCAATGGAGGTCTAGGGATTTTTATGGTTGATGACACGATTAAGGGATTGAACCCGCAGCAGGCAGATGCAGTGCTAACGGTGAACGGTCCCATGTTGATTTTGGCAGGCGCAGGCAGTGGTAAAACCAAAGTGCTCACCTGTCGTATTGCTCATTTGTTAAATCAAGGCGTGTTGCCTTATAGAATTTTGGCAATCACCTTTACTAATAAAGCGGCAGCAGAGATGCGCGAACGTGTAGACAAGATGGCAGGCGTGGCGGCGAAGGACGTATGGCTGCACACCTTCCACGCTTTTTGTGCTAAGCTGCTCCGTATGGAAATTGATAAATCAGGCACCTACACTAACAATTTTGCTATTTACGATACAACTGATACCAAAAGCTTAGTGAAGCAAGTTTTACAGGAGCTGGATCTGGATGAAAAGCGCTTCCAGCCTTCTGGAATTATTAGTCGTATTAGCAATGCTAAAAACCAATTGCTGACACCTGTTGATTACGCAAAGCAGGCAGCAGATTTCTACGATAAAAAAGTTGCAGAAATTTATCAGCTTTACGAAGCTAAGCTACAACAGAACAATGCGCTTGACTTTGACGATTTGCTATTGTTCACCTTGAAGCTGCTTCAGGAAAACGAAGAAGTACGCACCAAGTACCAGAACAAGTTTGATTATATAATGGTAGACGAATATCAAGACACCAACCACGCTCAATATCTGCTGACCAAGCTTTTGGCGGCGAAGCATAAAAATATTTGCGTTGTAGGTGACGCTGACCAAAGTGTTTACGGTTGGCGCGGTGCTGATATTACCAATATTCTCGATTTTGAAAAGGATTACCCGGAAGCAAAACTGGTGAAGCTGGAACAAAACTACCGTAGTACCCAGGTTATTCTTGATGCGGCTAATGCTGTTATTGATAATAACACCGGTCGCAAGCCTAAGAATTTGTGGACCGACAAGGGTAATGGTAAGGAGATTACTTACTTTAAAGCCATTGACGAGCGTGACGAAGCACGTTTTGTGATTGAACAATTACAGGGCTTGCAGCGTCGTGAAAATATGAAGCTGGGGGATATGGCGGTGCTGTACCGTACTAATACCCAGTCCCGCGTGTTTGAAGAAATGCTTATTAAGAGCGGTATTGCTTACAATATTGTTGGTGGTACTAAGTTCTATGAGCGTAAGGAAATTAAAGATATCATTGCTTACCTGCGTGTAATTTTTAATCCTAACGATTCCTTGAGCTTGCTGCGTATCATCAACGTGCCTCGTCGTGGCATTGGTGATGCAACTTTGGCGAAGCTGCAGGCTTATGCGGAAGAACATTCTATGAATTTGTTTGATGTTGTTTCTGCTTCCAGTGACGTGCCCGGTTTGAGCAGTCGCTTTGTGGGCAAGCTGGAAGAATTGAGCAGCACCATTTTTGAATTGATGGGCGAAGCGAATTCCGGCGAAGTTCCCGTAAAACAACTTATTGATGATGTAATGAATAAAACCGGCTATCTTGAGGAGCTGCAAAATAGCAAGAGCGCTCAAGACCAAAGCCGCGCAGAAAACTTGATGGAACTGCTTTCTGTTGCGGAAGATTTTGCCAAAGGCGAGGAAGAAGATACTTTGGAAAACTTCTTGGGCAGAGTAGCATTGGTTTCCGATATTGATGATGCAGAATTGGGCGAAGAAGCAATTACCTTGATGACCCTCCACTCTGCAAAAGGTTTGGAATTCCCGGTGGTGTTCCTCGTTGGGATGGAAGAAGGTATTTTCCCCCACGCTCGTACCTTGATGGATGAGGAAGAGATTGAGGAGGAACGTCGCTTGTGCTACGTTGGTATTACTCGTGCGGAAAGCAATCTGTTTATGAGTAATGCTCGTATGCGTACCATTTTTGGTCATACTGTTTCTTATCCGCCTTCCCGTTTCTTGAAGGAAGTGCCTCGTAATCTGGTGCACGAATTTAAACGTCCTCAAGCGCAACGTACTGTTGCTCAACAGGTTGCGCCCCAAAGAGAAAAACGTCCGACCAATACCAACTGGTTCCTGCAGCCTAAGAGTACCTTTATGCCCAAGGAGGCAAGTGCCAACAGTACTACCTTTAGCGCAGGCGAAAAGGTAAGCCACGCTAAGTGGGGTGTGGGTACGGTTGTGAGTGTTGTGAATACTGCGGATGGGCAAGAGGTGAAGGTTGCGTTTGCCGGCGCAGGGATTCGCAGCTTGCTTACTAAGTATGCGGTTCTTAAAAAGGTTTGATTTTATGTTCAACTTATTTGAAAACGAAGAATTGAAAAGTGAAGCGCTGGCGGAAGCGGAATGTTTGCGTAAGGAGCTACGCCATCACGAGCATTTGTACTATGTAATGGATGCGCCTGTGATTAGCGACGCGGAGTATGACCGGATGATGGTGCGCTTGCGTGAGATTGAAGCAGAATATCCTGACGATGTTCCTGCGGATTCCCCAACCCGTCGTGTGGGCGGTAAGGTTTCTCCGGAATTTACGGAGGTTAAGCATTTAACACCGCTACTTTCTTTGGGCAATGCCTTTAGTGCGGATGAACTGCGTGCTTTTGACGAACGAGTGCGTAATGGTTTACCCCAAGGTAGCGCCATTGAGTACGTTATGGAGCCGAAGATTGACGGCTTGGCTTGCAGTCTTGTGTACGAGAATGGCAAGCTGGTGCGTGCTGCTACCCGCGGTGACGGGGTGGTGGGTGAAAACGTAACTGCCAACGTGCGTACTATTCGTGCCATTCCTTTGACCTTGACCGTTCCTGAGGGCGAAGAAGTACCGGAGCTTTTAGACGTGCGCGGCGAAGTTTATATGCCTCGCCACGAGTTCATGCGTTTAAATGAAGAACGCGCGGAAAAAGGTGAAGCTGAATTTGCCAACCCTCGCAACGCGGCGGCAGGCAGTTTGCGTCAGCTGGACCCGCAGGTTACAGCGAAACGCTCTTTAAGCTTTTTTGCCTATAACGTAGGGAACGGGGCATTGGAAAAGCACAGCGATTCTTTGGCGATGCTCAAGAGCTACGGCTTCAAAGTAAGTGAAAATTACAAGGTGGTTCCCAATATTGAGGAAGCCATTAAATTTATAGAAGAATTTGACGCTAAGCGCAGCAGCTTGGCTTACGATACTGACGGCGCTGTAATTAAGGTGAATGCAGTTTATCAACAGCGCATTTTGGGTGCAACGGGTAAGGATCCTCGTTGGGCGATTGCCTTCAAGTTCCCGCCGGAACAAGCGGAAACAACTTTGGAGGACATAGTTTGGCGCGTTGGTCGTACAGGGGTGTTGACTCCTACGGCAGTGCTGACACCTGTGAAGCTTTCCGGTAGCGTGGTTAGCAGGGCAACCCTGCACAACGAAGACTTTATTCGCGAAAAGAACATCTGCATTGGCGATAGGGTAATCATCAACAAAGCAGGGGAGATTATTCCCGAAGTGTTGCGAGTTGTAGAAGCAAAACGTATCGGCGAGGAAGTTCCTGTGGTGATTCCCGCAGAGTGTCCTGAATGTGGCTGGCGTGTGGAGCGTCAAGGCAGCGAGGCGGCGATTAGATGCACTAATCCCCATTGTCCTGCTCTCGGTCGCGAAGGCTTGATTCATTTTGTCAGTCGTGACGCTATGAACATCGAAGGCTGTGGTCCTTCTGTCATCAATCAGCTTATCGACAGCGAGCTTGTTCGTGACGCGGCAGACTTGTATTCCTTGACGAAGGAAGAACTGCTGAAGCTTGACCGTATGGGTGAAAAGTCTGCGGATAATTTGCTCAAAGCCATCGAAGCTAGCAAGGAAAACGAATTGGACAAACTGCTCTTTGGTTTGGGCATCCGTCACGTGGGCGCAAAGGTGGCGCGCATTTTGGCAGTAGAGTTCGGTACGGTGAAGAACCTGATGGCGGCGGAACACGAACAGCTGGCGGCGATTCGCGACATTGGCGGTAAGATTGCGGAAAGTGTTGTTACTTGGCTTTCTGTTCCTGCCAACATAGATTTGCTGGAACGTTTGGAAGCAGCAGGCTTGAAGATGGAATTTGCTGCTCGCCAAACTAGCGAAAGCAATCCCTTCTTTGGCAAAACCTTGGTGTTTACCGGAACTTTGCCAACCCTCGGTCGTGCAGAAGCGCAAACCATGGCGCAGGATGTGGGGGCGAAGGTTAGTGGAAGCGTAAGCAAAAAGACGGATTACGTCATTGCCGGTGCGGAAGCAGGCAGTAAGCTTGAAAAAGCTGAAAAGCTGGGCGTGACTGTAATTGATGAAGCGACTTTCCTTGAAATGTTAAAAGGTGAGTAAAATTGTTAGAAGCACAGATAAAAGTAAAACGAGTGAAAGCTTTTGAAAAGCTTTCACTCGTTTTTGTTTGCTCATCTTAAAACCCAATTTACTCAAAATGACAAAAATGACTAAATTAAATTGCGCTATGAATAAATTAGTAGTATCATTAAAATCAGAGAAGAATAAGTTTGGAAGGAATAGAGGAATCAAAATGCGTATTTATGATTATAAAAAAATTTATGATGCACTGTTATCTAGTGAAATAGTTAGTCTCTTGACAAAAATTCATGAGTTTAAGGGCGAGCAAAATTTGTTTATTGAAGCTAAGTGTGATGTTTTAACTCAACTTGTTGAAATTGCCAAGATACAAAGTACAGAAGCTTCCAATAAAATTGAAGGCATCTATACATCTGACGATAGACTGAAAAAAATTGTCCGTGATAAAACAAAACCTCAAACACGTAGTGAAAGAGAAATTGCTGGTTATCGTGATGTGTTGGCAACCATCCATGAAAATCACGATTATATTCCGCTGAAATCTGCAATAATTTTGCAATTGCATAGGGACCTATACAAATTTAGTGGTATTAGTTTTGGCGGTACATACAAAACTAGTAACAACGTAATTTCTGAAAGGGATGCGCAGGGAAATGAAACTATACGTTTCCAACCCGTAGACGCTTGGGAGACCACTCCGTCTATTGAAGCAGCTTGTTCTGCTTTTAATGAGGCTTTAAAAAATGATGAATTAGATCCTCTGATTGTGATACCAATTTTTATTTTAGACTTTTTGTGCATACATCCCTTTAATGATGGTAATGGCAGAATGAGTAGACTTTTAACTTTATTGCTTTTGTATCGTGCGGGTTACATTGTTGGGAAATACATCAGTATTGAAAAGCTGATAGAACAATCTAAAGAAACTTACTATGAAACTTTACAAGAAAGTTCCATCGGTTGGCATAAAGGGGATAATACTTACCTTCCTTTTGTGCGTTATACATTGGGAATAATCGTTGCTGCTTATCGTGAGTTTAGCAAAAGAGTAGAGGTTTTAACGGTAAGTGATATGAGTAAGCCTAAACGAATTGAAGAAATTATTAAAAATACCTTAGGCAAAATTACTAAAACTGAATTGATTAATAAATGTCCTGATATTAGCCAAACTACAATTCAAAGAACATTGAATGATTTGTGGAAGCACGGTTTGATTATAAAACATGGTGGCGGTCGCTACACTTCTTACACTTGGAACAGGGAGAACGATTAAAATGATTACTGGCGAATTAAAAAATAAAATTGACGGTCTTTGGGATATATTTGCAGCAGGCGGATTAGTAAATCCTCTTGACGTTATTGAGCAAATTACTTACTTGATGTTCATTCATGACTTGGATGAAGTAGATAACCTGCGTGCTAAAGAAAGTGCAATGCTTGGCTTGCCCTATCAAAGCATATTTGCTGATACAGTTATGATTAACGAGCGTAAGGTGGATGGCAAGCAGCTCAAGTGGAGCGTGTTCCGCGACTTTCCCGCAGGAAAAATGTATTCCGTAATGCAGGAGGATGTTTTTCCTTTCATCAAACAATTACATGGCGATAAGAACAGTGCTTATTCCAAATATATGGATGACGCAATTTTTAAATTGCCCACTCCCTTAGTGCTTTCTAAAATTGTAGCAACCTTGGACGAAATTTATAGCCAAATGGCGCAAGTACACGATAGCGACATTCGCGGAGATGTGTATGAATACTTGCTGTCCAAAATTGCACAATCAGGACGCAACGGACAGTTCCGAACTCCGCGTCACATTATTAAAATGATGGTTGCCTTGATGCGTCCTAATCCTGAAGATGTTATTTGTGATCCTGCCTGTGGAACCAGTGGCTTCCTTGTAGCAGCAGGCGAATATTTAAAAGAACATCATAAAGAGGAAATCTTTTTTAATAAACAAAAGAAAGACCACTACATGAATGGATTGTTCCATGGTTACGATATGGATAGAACTATGCTCCGCATTGGTGCCATGAATATGATGACCCATGGTGTAGAAAATCCTTTTATCGAATACCGCGACAGCCTTTCCGACCAGAACCCTGACAGAAATAAATATTCCTTAATCTTGGCAAACCCTCCCTTTAAAGGAAGCCTTGACAACGATATTGTTTCTGTTGATTTGCTTAAAATGTGCAAGACGAAAAAGACAGAGCTGCTCTTTTTGGCACTCTTTATCAAAATGCTGCGAGTTGGTGGACGCTGTGCCTGCATCGTTCCTGATGGCGTACTCTTTGGCTCGTCTAACGCTCACAAGGCAATTCGCAAAGAACTTATCGAAGGCAACCGCTTGGAAGCAGTAATCTCTATGCCTTCCGGTGTGTTTAAACCTTACGCTGGTGTATCTACCGGTATTTTAATCTTTACTAAAACCGGTCATGGTGGTACGGATAAAGTTTGGTTCTATGATATGCAGGCAGATGGTTTAAGCCTTGACGATAAGCGCACTGCCATTAGCGACAACGATATTCCTGATATTATTGCACGCTTCCATAATTTGGCAGATGAAGCTGACCGCACTCGCACAGAAAAATCTTTCTTTGTTGATGTGCAAGAAATTATCGAAAATGGTTATGACCTTTCCATTAACAAATACAAAAAGATTGAATACGTACCTGTGGAGTATCCGCCTACGGAACAAATTATGGCGGAACTGTACGAACTGGAAATGGAAATTACCAAAGGTTTGGCAGAATTAGAGGAGATGCTGAAAGATGACTGATAAATTATTGTTAGGTGAATCTGTAAATGTTGAATACAAAGAATCAGTACCGGAAAAGAGTATTAAATACATGAAAACCGTTGTAGCTTTTGCCAACGGTAAGGGTGGCACGCTTGTTTTTGGTGTTGAAGATGGCACGATGAAAGTGGTTGGCATTGATAAAGAAGAGCTGTTTACTACTATGGATGCTATCTCTAATGCTATTATAGACAGTTGTGAACCGATGATTACACCTAATATTTATGTGAGGAATATTGAAGATAAGTATGTTTTGGTGGTAGAGGTCGCTTCTGGAACTCAAACTCCTTATTGCATAAAATCTTTAGGCATTGAAAAGGGAACTTACATTCGTGTTGGAGGTACTACTCGTTTGGCAGAGATGCATATGATTCAAGAACTTATTTTGCAAAAGACGAATAGGTATTATGACAATGTTCCTGCTCGTGGTAAGACGTTAACAGAAAAAGAAGTTGAACAAGCTTGTCGTGAATTTACTGAATATGCAAAAGAAAATTGTGATACGGAAGAAGAAAAGAATAAAATTAGACCTCTTACAAAAAATAAATTGCAAGAGTGGGGATTGTTGCATGAGTTTGATGGAGAGCTTGTTCCAAGTATAGGTTTATGCCTTTTGCTTGATATTCCTGTAAATGGCATACGCTCTATGGTTAGATGTGCTATTTTTAGAGGAACGGATAGAGCAATCTTTTTAGACAGCAAAGATTATGAGGGAAGATTATATAAACAAATTGATGATGCCTATGATTTTGTGGTGCGAAATATACGTGTTGGTGCAGAATTTGTTGGTATTCAAAGAAAAGATGTATACGAACTTCCTCTTGGTAGTATCCGTGAAGCGATTTGCAATGCAGTATGCCACCGCAGTTATTTAGAAGATGATGATGTGAAAGTTGCTTTGTATGATGATAGATTAGAAATTACTTCTCCAGGTGGTCTTTATAATGGCGTTACCTTAGAAAAAATTAGAGATGGTTTTTCTAAAACACGTAATCGTGGTATTGCTAATATGCTTTCATATATGAGAGTAATTGAAAGTTGGGGCAGTGGTATTCCTAGAATTTTGCGTGAATGTAAAGAAAGAGGTTTGCCTGAACCTAGCGTTGGTGTTAGTGAAGATTATGTTATTGTTCAGCTGTTCAGGGATGATTATTATGAAAATAGTAAAGCATCCGATAAAACTTCTGATAACCCCCCAGAAACTACCCAGAAACTATCCGGAACTACCCAGAACTACCCAGAAACTACCCGGAAAATTTTTAAAGGTAAGATGAAAGATGGAAGTTTGCTGGGTGAATATGAGGTTAAAATAATTAATCTTGTTTCTTCTAATCATGGTATTACCCAAAAAGAGGTTGCTTCTAAGTTGGGAATAGATGTGAATTTAACTAAATACTATTTCAAGAAACTTAAAGATGGCAAAGTATTGGAACACCAAGGAGCAAGTAAAAATGGCAAGTGGATTGTCAATGAGGAGCTGCTTGTTGAGTAGTAAAATGTTTCACGTGAAACATTGCGTACAAAAATAAAGTGGTTATTTCCGATTTGGAAATAACCACTTGTGAAATGAACTTGTCGAATTTTTCGAGTAGTCGTTATTTGTTTTAGCAACTGGTGAAGGAAGTTCACTAGTTCAAACGAAAAGCAACTTATTCCAAAATGGAATAAGTTGGAGTAATTTATAGTAGAGGTCGAAATGGAAAAATTACTTACAGAAGTTTGCAAAATTCAATATGGTTTTCCTTTTGATTCGTCAAAGTTCAATAAAAGAGAAGGGATGCCACTTATTAGGATTAGAGACATTAGCTCTGGTTGCACTGAAGCTTATACAACAGAAGAATTTAAAGATGAATATGTAGTAAAAAAAGGCGATATTCTTATTGGAATGGATGGCGAATTTAATATTGCAAAATGGTCTGGAGAAGATGCGCTTCTTAATCAACGAGTTTGTAGATTGATACCATTTAATGTTGATGCCGATTATTTATATTATTTTATGCCTAAAGTTTTAAAAGAAATAGAGACTAAAACATCGTTTGTAACTGTCAAGCATTTATCTGCAAAGCAGTTGAATGGTATAGTTATATCTTTGCCTACTTTGGAACGGCAAAAATTTGTTGCAACTGTTTTACAAAGGACAGAGAAGTCTATTGACAAACGCAAGCAACAACTCCAAAAATTGGATGAGCTTGTTAAAGCTCGATTTGTCGAGATGTTTGGAGATCCAGTAAATAACTCTTTGGGTTGGGAAGAACATTATTTGGATGAATATATTGAGTTTCTTACTTCTGGCTCTCGTGGTTGGGCAAAGTATTTTGTTGATAATGGCAGTGAGATTTTTATTACTATCAAAAATGTAAAGAACAGCCATATTGTCTTGGACGCAATACAATATATAAATGCTCCTGATAATAAAGAAGCAGAAAGAACTAAGGTGCAAAATGGAGATTTACTGATTAGTATAACTGCTGATTTAGGTAGGACTGGTGTAGTTGATGCAGGTATTGCAAATATAGGAGCGTATATAAATCAACACTTATCTTTAATTAGATTGAACAAGTTAGAGGTTAATCCTATGTATGTTTCGTATTTTTTAGAAACAGAAGGTGGGAAAAAGCAATTTTCTAGTAAAAATCAAAGTGCTGTAAAAGCAGGATTGAATTTTGAAGCTATTAAATCTTTAAAGATTTTTATGCCTCCTTTAGAGCTTCAAAATCAATTTGCTGAGTTTGTTCAACAAATCGACAAATCAAAATTGAAAGTGCAAAAGAGTTTGGATAAACTGGAAACTTTAAAGAAAGCTTTGATGCAGAAATACTTTGGGTGAGGTGAAAAGTATGGACTTTGGAAAAGACTTGGCCAATATTTCAAAGAAGATTTTAAAACAAAAAGGTATTACCATTAGCAATGAATGGGATGATTACCATATTGTTATGAATTTTTTGGAGATACAAAGACGGTGGTTGTTTGATTCCAAAGTACCTTGTGAAGTAAAAGTATCTAAGCAGTTGAGCGGCAAAATAAGTACCCTAACTCCTTTAGAATTACAGGTGTATAATGATATTGTTAGTCGTATGAAAAATGGGCAACCATTAGAACCTTATATGAGTCGCTTAATATATAACACTAAGGTTAGTAAATCAGACTTTCTATTAAAGAATTGGAACATTTATCATTTGCATTTAGAAACAGTTGGGAAGAATAACAAGTTTGAGGGTAAAAGTTCAAATTTGTTATTCTTTCAACCCAAAGATAATGTTTTACATCTAATTGATATAAAACCGCATCCGAGAGGATGTACTTGGTTTGACAGAGATTTGTTGGAGATAATATTTGATAATTGGCCTAGTTTGCTTAGATATGAGAAAGGAATGAAGCCAACGATAAGTGTACCAGATAAAGAAGTCCACGATGGTTTAAAAAATATGGTAATGATTATAGATTTTCATGATGGAATGTTGTTTCCAACAAACTTAGGAGTTGCTAGTTCAGGTGATAGTAGTTGGGCGGTTCTACTTACTAATAGAATTTTTAATAGTTTTAGGATTGCTGAAAAAGAGTTGAGTGAACATGAGGAAAAAATTAAATTAGAAATATTTAATCAAACACATATATATCCAAAGCACCGATTAGATTATGTGCTTAGAATAGTAAATGATGATTTTTATGCGTATGAATATCGAGTGAAGAAAAATATATTTTTATTTTCGTTAAAAGAGTTTTAATGCTGGAGGGTTTGATATGGATTGGAAAGAAGAATTTAAAATATTATATTTTTCACCTAATGTAGCAGATATACCTAAAGCGTTAGAACTGAAAAGAGTAAATATGCCATCCAAGCTATATAGATATCGTCCTTTGAATAATTTAGAGTATTTTGAAGATGAAGTAGTAAATGCCCATGTTTATTTGGCTAACCCTAAAATGTTTAATGATCCATTTGATTCTTCTTCGGTATTGCAACCTGAAAACATTAAAACCTCTGAAGAACTAAAAAATAGATTCAAAGAAAGTTTTAAGAATTTCGCAGATAGAAAAGATATAAGATATATTTTCAACAGTAAGCATTGGTTTGAAAGAATGTGTGGTTATTATGCAAATGTGATAGCTAAAGAGAATAGTAGAAAGACAAAGCATGTAGACGAATTAAAAGATGTACTTGCTAAAGCCTTGTATAAGGAAGTTGAAAAATGGAATGAGTTTATAAATAGTATGTCTACTTCTTTTTCTAAAGTAACGTGTTTTACTGAAAATAATATTAATTTGCCTATGTGGAATCATTATGCGAATGCTCATAAAGGCATTTGCTTAGAATATGATATGAGTAATAGTGTTAGTGAGCACCAAATAAAAAGGATGTTTCCTGTCTTTTATGTAAATGAATTACCAGATGGAATAAGATTAGTGTTTGATGGAAAAATAAATAGATTTAATTCATCTGATTATTTATTGTTACATAAACTAATTGACTGGAGCTATGAGAAAGAATGGCGATTGGTTTACGATGCCAGCTTTTGGTATGACAGATTGGTAGATATTCCTGAAAGTTTTTATGATGAAGGAAGAGTGATTGATTTTATTAAACCTTCTAAAATTTATCTAGGATATCAAATTACTGACTATAAAGAAGCGTTTGTTAGAGAAGTTTGCAAAAAACATAATATATATGTAGTAAAGATGAAGTGTACTAACTATGGGTTGAGACCAGAAGATGAGATTTGAGGTGGAGGTGAAAGGAATGTGTGATCCTAATACGGCATTAGAAACAATAGAAGCAACTGCAAAAGCAACTAACACTTTAGGAAAGATAGTGGAAAAGATTTTTGGCCCGTCATGGAAAAAGAAGCAAGCAGATGCAGAAACTTATTCTGCAGAAGTTATAATGAAAATGATAAGAGATAATCCTGATATGGATATAATTTATAACGATAGTAAATTGTTTATTAAAAAACGTGATGCTATTGCGCTTGCAAATAGGGCAGATGAAAGAAAAGCATTGGAATCAGTTAGACAACAATACAATTTGGAAAGTGTAATTGGCGTTGCAGAAGCATCTTTGGATAGTAAAGAAAAGGTTAACGATAAAGAGGTAGATGAGGATTTTATAACAAGACTTTTTAATATTGCTAAAGATGCTAATAAGAAAGAGATGCAATTTATTTGGGGTAAAATACTTGCTCAAGAAGTGCTTGAGCCTAGAAGTTTCTCGTTGCGAACTTTAGAGACTGTAAGAAATCTAAGTTATAGGGATGCAAAAATATACCAGAAAATAGTTCCTGTGGTTTTTAATGGTGCTAGGAAAAAGTTTATTGTTTCTGATGATGCAATATTAACTAAATATGGTATTAAATATGAGGATGTATTGTTATTAGATGATTGTGGACTGATAAATTCAGCAGGAATGTTGGCTTTAACTTATGGGATAGAGCCTAATTCGGAAATCTATTTACACAATGATGAATATGTAATTTTTGTAAAAAATACTAGTGCAAATAAAATAAATTTATCGATAGGTGCATACACACTAAAGGGTTCTGGCGTAGAATTGTTAAAAATACTTTATTGTGATACAAATTTAAATTATATTAAGGACTTGGTGAGGTATATAAAAAATAAAAATTCGGCTTTGAAAGTGACAGTGCATGATATTCAAAAAGTTAATGCGGATGGAAGTTTTAATTATTCAACATTAGATATTAGTAGTAAGTTTGATATACTATAGTATATTTTTCTTAAAATCTTTACATAAAGAATCTAAAGCAGTACGATTGAAAGTGGTGAGCAGTATGACCAATTTCGACTTTCTTCTTAGTGAATCTAAATTTGCTCCATTTGCTGACGTAGCAGTGGCAGCAGAAAAGATTTTACACATCGACCCTACGTCCACGGTAATGAATTGCCGTAGGGCGATGGAGTTTGCCATCAAATGGATGTATTCGGTAGATAGCAGTCTGGAAATGCCCTATGATGACAAGCTTGTAATGTTAATGAACAGTGAGGACTTCCGCGATATAGTTGGTGCGGATTTGTGGCAAAGGTTAAATTTGATTCGCCTGATGGGGAACAAGGGTAACCACAAATACGATAAAAAGATTACGGTGGAAGAAGCTTCCCTCTGTTTGGAAAATTTATATGTTTTTATGGATTTTGTTGCTTATTGTTATGGTGACGATTATAAGGAAAAACCTTTTGATGCAAGCCTGCTTGTTGAACAGCAAGATGTACCTGTGCCCAGCCAAGCACAACTTGATTTTGAAAAGTTGCTTGCGGAAAACAAGGCTTTGCGCGAGGAGCTTACCGCTCGTCGTTTAGAGCAGCAGCAGACTTATGTTCCCAAACCGCTGGAACTTTCCGAATACAAGACCCGCAAAATTTACATTGATGCTATGCTTCGTGATGCCGGTTGGATTGAAGATAAGAACTGGATTAACGAAGTTGAACTTCTCGGTATGCCTAACAAAAGTGAAGTTGGTTTTGCTGATTACGTTTTGTATGGTGATGATGGCAAGGCTTTGGCGGTTATTGAAGCCAAGCGTACTTGCGTGGATGTTTCTAAAGGTAGACAACAGGCGAAGCTGTATGCAGATTTGTTAGAGAAAGAGTATGGTCGCAGACCTGTAATTTTTTTGACCAATGGTTTTGATACCCGCATTGATGATGGTGTTTATCCGGAGCGCAAGGTGGCAACCATTTACTCCAAGCGCGATTTAGAAAAGCTTTTCAACTTGCGCCGTATGCGTAGCAGTTTGAAGCACGTTGTTGTAGATAAAAATATTGCAGGGCGTTACTACCAAGAGGCTGCCATTAAAGCTGTTTGTGAAAGTATGGATACAAGGAACAGACGCAAGGCTTTACTAGTAATGGCAACTGGTAGCGGTAAGACGAGAACAGTTATTGCCTTGTGTGATGTTTTGCAACAACATGGTTGGATTAAACATGTTCTATTCCTTGCTGACCGCAACTCTTTGGTGACGCAGGCAAAGCGTAGTTTTGTAAATTTGCTTCCTAATATGAGTGTTACCAATTTGTGTGAGGAAAAGGATAATTATACTGCGGAAGCTGTGTTCAGTACTTACCAGACGATGATGAACTGCATTGATGATGTCAAGGATGAACAGGGTAAATTGTTTACCAGTGGTCATTTTGATTTAGTAATTTGCGACGAAGCGCACCGTTCTATTTATAATAAGTATCGTGATATTTTCAATTATTTTGATGCGCCTTTAGTTGGGTTGACTGCAACTCCTAAAGATGAAATTGATAAGAACACTTATGAGATTTTTGAATTGCAAAATGGTGTGCCTACTTATGGTTACGAATTGGCACAGGCGGTTAAGGATGGATATTTAGTAGATTATGTTTCTGTGGAGAGCAAGCTAAAATTTCTGGCAAGTGGTATCCGTTATGATGAACTTACTCCGGAAGAGCAAAGGATTTATGAGGAAACCTTTGCCGATGAAAATGGCGAATATCCGGAAA
Organism: Phascolarctobacterium sp.; assembly: GCA_017452325.1. GTDB lineage: Bacteria > Bacillota > Negativicutes > Acidaminococcales > Acidaminococcaceae > JAHHUH01. The sequence continues at coordinate 15,920 of JAFTMR010000003.1, forward strand.
TGATTGCACCGTCTGCAATTAACAACTGGATTTTTAATGAGGATACTATCCGCAAAGTACTTAATACTTTGATGACGGATGGTATTAAGATTGATTATGGTAATAAATTGGGTAAGAGTATTATTTTTGCTAAAAATCACACCCATGCGGAAAGAATATTAGAAATTTTTGGCAAGGAATACCCTCATTTATATGGTTATGCCAAAGTTATTGATAACTATATTAATTATGCCCAAAGTGCCATTGATGAATTTTCTGATCCTAAGAAGCTACCGCAAATTGCCATCAGCGTAGATATGCTGGATACTGGCATTGACGTTCCGGAAATTTTAAACTTAGTGTTCTTTAAGCCTGTTTATAGTAAGGCGAAGTTTTGGCAGATGATTGGACGCGGTACTCGTCTGTGTCCAGAACTGTTGGATGGCGAGGATAAAAATAAATTTTATATTTTTGACTTCTGTGGGAATTTTGAGTTCTTCCGTATGAACCAAGGCAGACCTACCGCCAACCAAATTGCTTTGCAGGGAGCAATCTTTAATTTAAAAGCACAGATTGTTTTTAAGTTGCAAGATTTGGCTTATCAGACTAAAGATTTAATTGAGTTTAGACAAAGCTTGATTACTGATTTGGTTACCAAGGTGCAGGAGCTGAATAAAGAAAATTTTGCGGTGCACCAACATTTGCGTTATGTAGAGTTGTATTCTAATCCTGAAAATTATGTTAGCCTTACTTTGGAAAACACCAACGATATGCGAGAACATCTTGCGCCCCTGGTAACTCCTGATGCTGATGACCCGAAGGCTTTGCGTTTTGATGCGCTGATGTACGGAATTGAACTTGCTTATCTGGCAGGGAAAAGCTATGGACGAGCGCGTAGTGATTTGTTCGCCAAGGTGAATGCCATTGCACGAGTTGCCAATATTCCGGAGATTATTGCTAAGTCTGATTTGATTGAGAAGATTTTACACAGCGATTATGTGGAGAAGGCAGGCATTAACGAGTTTGAATGTATCCGTAAAAACTTGCGTGACTTAATCAAATACATTCCACAAGGCGGTTTTAAGTATGATACTGATTTTACAGATGATATTTTGAGTGTTGACTGGAACGATGCGGAACTGGAAAATGATGATTTGAAAAACTACAAGGCTAAGGCAGAGTTTTATGTGCGTAATCATCCTGACCATATTGCCATCCATAAGTTGCGTAGTAACAAACCTTTGAACAGCGTTGACTTGAAGTCTTTGGAAGACATTTTGTGGAGCGAGGTAGGTACTAAGGAAGATTATCTTGCTGAATACGGCGAGAAGCCTTTGGGCGAATTTGTCCGCGAGATTGTTGGTATGGATATGAACGCTGCTAAAGAAGCCTTTGCAGAGTTTTTGAATGATACCAGTCTGGACAGCAGACAGATTTATTTTGTGAATCAAATTGTGGAATACATCGTTCATAATGGCGTACTGAAAGACTTATCAGTTTTACAGGAAACTCCATTTACTGACAAGGGTAGCGTTGTAGAAGTATTTACAGATTTGAGCGTGTGGATGAAGATTCGCAAGGCTATAGAAAGTGTGAACGCTAACGCAGTGGCATAAAATTGTTATAAGTACCGTTATGCTTTGTAGCAGTTCATTTGCTTGCTCGACGTACTTCAAGTACGCCGTCGCTTCACAAATTTCACTGCTTCGCGCCTTCCGGCACTTCTAACAATTTTAATAAGTAAGTAAAAAACGAGTGAAAGCAAAAGCTCTCACTCGTTTTTTGGCGCTTATAGCAATTTTTCTTAGAACTTAACGGTTACGCCCATCTGCACGCCCTTCGCGCGCACTTCCTGATCTCCGTCCAAAACGTCCTCAAACTTGCCGTCGTAGTAGGACATGTTCAAGTCGATGTTATTGAAGATGGGTTTGGAGATGCCAATTTCGTAGGATTTGCTTTTGGTACCTACGCCCACATTACCCCAAACAGTGAAGAGTAGGGGAATGTCAAAATGTGCTTGGAGGCCTGCGTGAGCAGAATTTTTCTTTTTGCCAGAAGCCATGTCAGCGTCAGCACCAAGCCAGCCAGCGTAAGCAGATACGTTGGGCAGTACTTTGTACATAAGGTTAAATTGTTGCGCGGTCAAATCACCGTCGCTGCCTTTGTACTTGTCCCATTGGTAATTTACCGCCATGTTTTTGCCAAGGCCAACAGTGGCGCCATAGTAGGAGCTGTCGGATTTGGACATTTTGTAATTGCCACCCTTCAAGCTGGAAGGAAAGGTAATGCCTGCGTCAATGGCAAATTTGCCTGCGTCATAATTTTTCAGCGGAGCAGCAAAGGCGCTAGCGCTAAAGCAAGCGGTCATGATTGCTGCTGCGGTTAAAGCTGCATAGATTTTTTTCATAAATAAATCACTCCTTATAGAAATATATTTTATCACAAGAAAATTCTATTGCAAGAATTACTCCCTTCACAATCTCTTGAAAGGCTTGTAAAAATTTGCAAAACATAGGATAATTAAACTGTATTTCTATGTAACGAAGGCGGATATGATGAGTGATACTAATAAATTTTTAAAGGGCACCTTAATCTTGGCGGTGTCTAGCGTTGTGGTAAAGGTTATTGGCTCCCTGAACTGGATTATTCTTTCCAGAGTTTTGGGTGGCGAAGGCATTGGCTTGTACCAAATGGGCTTCCCTATTTACCTGATGGCGATTACCGTTTCCAGTGCCGGTATTCCTGTGGCAATCTCCATTATCACAGCAGAAAAGCTCGCCAACAAAGATTATCGTGGCGCTAAACGAGTCTTTAATGTTTCCCTGCGTCTGCTGCTAATAAGTGGCTTGGTATTTTCGTCAGCACTTTTCTTTGGAGCAGGCTGGTTAATTGAAAACCAATACATTCGCGACGCGAGAGCCTACTATTCTATTATCGCTCTTGCTCCGGCGGTGTTCTTTGTAACCTTCCTTGCCAGCTTCCGCGGCTATCTGCAAGGCTGGCAGATCATGACGCCCACTGCTGTTTCCGAAATTGTGGAGCAGCTGATGCGCGTTATCACTATGCTTGTGTTTGCAGATTTGTTCCTGCCCTACGGCTTGGCGTACGCTGCCGGCGGCGCAAGTATGGGTGCGGGCGTGGGTGCCTTCTGTGCTTTGCTTGTTTTGATGTGGTTCTACGGACGCTTGAAGAAAAAGTTTCAAGAGGAGATTGAAGCTCAAGACGAAAGCGCTCCCGTTGAGCCTGCGGGTCAGATTATCAAACGTCTGTTAAAGCTGGCGCTTCCTGTTTCTCTATCCAGCTTGATGCTTCCCATCGGTGCTAACCTTGACCTGTTGATTGTTCCCCAACGTTTGGAGGCGGCAGGCTTTGGTGTGCGCCACGCGACGGAGCTTTTTGGCTACTTAACCGGTATGGCAGTGCCTTTGGTAAATCTGGCTACCATTTTTACGGCGGCTATGACCATCAGCCTTGTGCCTGCCATTTCCGAATCTAGAGCCTTGGATGACTACGCTGCCATTCGCGATAAGATTCGCATCGGCTTTAGGGTTGCCATGATTATTAGCTTTCCCTGCTTCGTAGGTTTATTCTTTTTGGCAGAGAAGGTTGCTGCTTTAATTTACAATGCTCCCGGTGCCGCAGGCGCTATTCAGACCATGAGTGCGGGCATTCTCTTTCTTGGCTTGCACCAGATTAGTACGGGTGTACTGCAGGGCTTGAAGCATACTGCCATTCCCGTAGTGAATATGATTGTGGCAGGCGTGGTGAAGGTTGCACTTAGCTGGTGGCTCACTGCCATCCCCGAATTGGGTGTGAAGGGCGCGGCTTGGGCGACTGTTGCTGATTTCGCCGTTGCTGCCATTATCAATATGATTTTCATCTACAAGTTCACAGGCTTCTGCATGACCTTTGGTAGCGTTGCCAAACCCTTGCTTGCGTCCAGCATCATGGGTGGCGTGATTTTTGTAGTGCTGCATTTTACCGACAGTTTCGGCGCGTGGGCGATACTCTTCGCCATGTGCGCAGCTGTTCCTACTTACGCAGTTTCCCTGCTGGCTTGCGGTGGCTTGCGTCAGGAGGATTTAGAGCGCATTCCCTTTATTGGTCGCAGAATCCTTGCCTTTGGTCAACGGATTGGTATTTTCTAAATAAAAAGAGCGTTAATCTTTGCGGATTAACGCTCTAATTTTTTATCTTCTTATTTTGCAAGAATCAGTTTGGTCAAATCCATGGGGTCAACAATTTTGCCGTCTTTGTAAACGCGCATGTTGCCGCTTGCGATTTCGTCAATGAGGATTACTTCGTCATTGTTGTAGCCAAATTCAAATTTAATGTCGTACAGATCCAAGCCTTTTTTAGCCAGTTCGTCTGCAACGATACGGGTGATTTTCAAGGTTTGTGCTTTCATGCTTTCGAACATTTCGCGGTTCATTACGCCCAATGCTTCCAAGCCTTCGCAGGTTACCAGCGGGTCGCCCTTTTCGTCGTTTTTGAAGGTGCATTCCACATAACCGCCGGGCAGTTCAGTGCCGTCAGCAATGTAATCTCCGTAACGACGGATGAAGCTGCCGGTTGCTTTCAAACGGCAGATAACTTCCAAGCCTTTACCGAAAACTTTTGCAGGCAATACTTCCATGGTAGCTTCTTCCAGATTAGCGCCCACATAGTGAGTCTTAACGCCAGCTTCTTTAAGAATTTCAAAGAAGAGGATGGAAGTTTCCAAGTTTGCTCTGCCAATACCTTCAATGGTCAGGCCTACAGTGTTTTCGCCCGGATCGAACACGCCGTCCTTACCGGTGCAGTCATCTTTAAATTTCAACAGAACATTACCATTTTCCAGTTGGTAAACGTCTTTGGTTTTGCCAGCATAAAGTTTTTGCATAATAACATAACATCCTTTCGTTGTTATATAAAATTGCTCCATAAAAATATTACCACAAAGCATTTTATAGCTCAACAACTTTTTAGAGATATTTTGAGGACTTCCTCAGAGAACGTTCGGGTTTTCAAAAAATGTTAACAATTATATTTGTGAAATTATTATATAATATGAGTAGGAAATAAAAGGAGGCTTGGTATTATGTTGAAGAAGGCCGTTTATAATAGACAAGACTTTTTGAAATTAAATGGATTGCCCCAACGTTTAAGAATTTGGGCAGAAGATATGGAGCTGGAAGACTACATTCGTGATGAAGCGTTTTACCATCGCGACCTGCCTCGCAAAGCACCTCTGGCGTTGGAGCCCTTGAAGGTTGCTGTAATCGGTAGTGGTCCTGCGGGTTTGGGCTGCGCTGACCAGCTGCAGCGTCTTGGTTACGATGTAACTGTGTTTGAGCGTGACGACAGACCCGGCGGGCTTTTAATGTATGGTGTACCCAATATTAAACTTCCCAAAGATCTGCTCATGGAAAAAATTACGGAGCTTATCAATAGAGGCGTAAAATTTGTTTTGGGTTGGGAACTGCAGGATGAAGCAGGCTTTGCCAAACTGCAGGAAGAGTTTTCTGCTATTGTGCTGTGTGTTGGCAGCAGAAAGCCTAAGCTTATCACTAACATCCCGGTTGATAACAAGCAAATCTTCCAAGCTAAAGACTTTCTGACGGAAGTTACCAAGGATATGCTGAACGGAACTGATTTGATGAATGTTAAAGGCAAGGATGTGGTGATTGTTGGTGGTGGCGATACCGGTGTGGATTGCGCTGCCATTGCTCTTGCCCAAGGCGCTAACACTGTCCACCAGCTGGAGGTACAGGAGTGCCAAGCAACTGCCAATAGCGTTAAGGACGATTTGTGCAATATCGTCCAAGGTGATTTCACCATTTCTTATGGCACTCTCTTGAAGCGTCTGATTCGTGACGAAGCAGGCAAGCTGAAAGCTGTGGAAACCGCTCAGGTGGAATGGCGTAGCGAGCGAAGCGGAGCTATCCCTGATACGGTGGAAGTTCTTGGTAGTGAGAAGATTCTGCGCGCGCAAGTGCTTATCCTGGCTCTTGGCTTTAATGGGCCAGAAGACGAAATCTTTACTGCTTGCGGAGTGAAGCGTTCGCCGGCAGGTATGCTTGCCGATGGTGGAGAGTACTTCACCACCACCAAGGAAGGAGTCTTTGCTGCAGGGGATGCCCGTCGTGGTAGTGGCATTGTAGCTTGGGCTTTTACCGAAGGACGTAATGCTGCTATGAAATGCGCAGAATACTTGCGTAGATGAAGCACTGAGGAGGGAAGGTTATGGCTATTCGTTTAAATGAGGATAAGGCGGTGGTGGCGCGTATTCGTGAGGGCTTAAAGCTTAAAGACGGATATTGCCCCTGTCGTTTAGCCAAAACGGAAGACAATAAATGCATGTGCAAGGAGTTTCGCGACCAGATTGCAGACCCTGACTTTGAGGGCTACTGCCACTGCTTGCTGTATTACAAAGAAAAATAAACATTAAAAATTTAAATAAAGGTACTTATCGGTGCGGTAAGTACCTTTATTTTTTTGACATTTTTGCAAAGTTCGTGTTAGAATTGTTAGGTTATAATTAGGAGGTACTTATGTCTAAGAAAGGATTAAGACGTTGTTTAGGAATATTGCTGTGCGCAATGCTGGCAGTTCCTTTTTTAGTGGGCTTTGATGTTGCCAAAAAGATTACTGTAGTAAGTGATGAAATTACTTACGTTGAACAAAATGTAAAAATGCCTGTAGAATATATTTATGATGACAATATCGCGAAAGGCATAGATACTGTTGAAGTAGAAGGTAGGAACGGCAGGGAGCGCGTTATCTACAAAACCGTTACCAAAGCAGATGGTAGCGTGAAGGTAGAAGTGGTAAAACGCGAGATGCTCCAAAAGCCGGTTGCTCAAGTTATCCGTATCGGGGCTGCTCCCAGTGTAAAAACCAAGGATGGCTATAAGCGTTTTAAAAAGAAGCTTACCGTACAAGCAACTGCCTACTGGACTCACGACCCCGTTGATGCCAGCGGTACAGGAATTGCCTATGACGGTACTCCTGCAGTGCCCTACAAAACTATCGCTGTAGACCCCAAGGTTATCCCCCTGCAATCTCAGGTGTACATCCCCGGCATTGGTCAAGTTAGAGCCAACGATACCGGCAGTGCCATCAAAGGCAAAATTATTGATATTGCCATGGACAGCCGTAAAGCCGCTTGGAATTGGGGCAGACGTAATATTGAAATTTATATTTTGGAAGAATAACTTAGAAATGAGGAACAAATTTTGTTAAAGGAAGTGCTTGTTGTAGAAGGCAAGATGGATACGGTTGCCATTAGGAGGGCACTGGAGGCAGACACCATTGAAACCGGTGGCTTTACCCTCGCACCCCACACTTTAAGGCAAATTGCTGCTGCCTATGAAAAACGGGGCATCATCATCCTGACTGACCCTGACGGAGCAGGCGAGCGCATCCGTAAATTTTTGACGGAACGTTTCCCCAACGCAGGGCAAGCCTTTATTCCCAAGGTGCAGGCAACTGCCAACAACGACGTGGGCGTGGAGCAGGCGCAGCCGGAAGCAATCCTTGCGGCTTTGGCGAAGGTGCGCCATCACGAATACAAGCCCCAACAGGAATTTACCATGCAAGATTTGTTCGCCAACGAGCTTAACGGTAGCGCAGCAGCTTCTGCTCGTCGTGATGCTCTTGGCGCAGAGCTGGGCATTGGCTACGGTAATGCCAAACGCTTTTTGGAGCGCCTGAATCATTACGGCGTAACCCGCTCTGAATTTGAAGACGCACTGGCGAAGATAGGAGAATAAATTTATGCAGCATCCCGTAATTGCATCTCCCCAAGTTACGAACCACATCCTGCACAAGTTTAAACTGCGTGCGGATAAGAAATTGGGGCAAAACTTTTTGATTGACGAAGATATCGTGCGCCGTATCGTGGAAGCGGCGGAGCTTACGACCGAGGACACCGTTTTAGAAGTTGGCCCCGGCATTGGCACCCTTACCCAGGGCTTGGCAGAAAGTGGTGCTAAGGTAGTGGCGGTGGAGCTGGACAAACGCCTGCTGCCCGTACTGGACACTACCCTCGAAGGCTACGACAATGTGCGCATTGTAAGTGGCGATATTTTAAAAGTAAACATTATGGAAGAAGTGGGCGTGGAAAATTTCAAATGCTGCGCTAACCTTCCCTACTATATTACTACCCCCATCATCTTTGCCATTTTGGAAAAACGCTTGCCCATGGAACGCCTTGTTGTTATGGTGCAGAAGGAAGTGGCAGAGCGTATGGCGGCGCAGCCCGGTGGTCGTGACTATGGCGCCCTTTCCGTTGCCATCCAATATTATACGGAGCCGGAAATTGCTTTCATCGTACCGCCCACCAGCTTTATTCCTGCGCCTGCAGTGGATAGCGCTGTAATAGTATGCAAGCGTCGCGCGAAGCCTCCTGTGGAAGTGGCGGATGAAGCTCTATTCTTCCGCGTGGTTAAAGCAGCCTTTTCCCTGCGTAGAAAAATGCTGAACAATGCTCTGAAAAACATGGGTATCAACAGCGAGCAGGTTGCCAAATGGTGTGAGCTTGCCGGCATTGACGGTAAGCGCCGCGGTGAAACCTTAACCTTGGAAGATTTTGCTGCCCTGACCAATACCTTTGCAAAAGTTAGATAGTATTCCTCAAGCCTCTTTCGTTGAAAGAGGCTTTTAATTTTTGATTTAAACTATATATTTAAAATGAACAGGTAAAGGTTTTTGTATAACATATACAGTAAAGCTGATAGAATGAAACCATCCATATATAGAAAATTAATGAGAGGATGTATTTATATGAAAAAACATTTATTGGCTTTAAGTGCGGCTGCAGTGCTTTTGGCTCCTCAGGCTGTTGGCGCAGAAGGCTTTGCTCTTAACGAATGGTCCGCAGAAGGTATGGCAATGGGCGGCGCCCGTATGTTTGCTGAAAACGATGCAGCAAACTTGGCTTATAACCCCGCTTCTATGACAAAAGTAAAAGGTGAGGCTTTCAAAGTAAGCGCAACTTATCTTAGCCCCCATGGTAAGTATAAGACTTATGGCAAAAATACCAATGTACCAAATACAGAGGCTGCAACTGCAGGTACTTGTCCTATGGTTCCTTCTGAAAATGAGGGCTTTCAAGAGAGTGGACACAATAGAGTGCATCCTGGCTGGGTTCCTGGCTCCTATTATGTAAGACAAATAAATGATAAAGAATGGGTTGGTATGGGTATCTGGAGTCGTTTCGGCATGGTAAGTCAGTTTGAAGCTGGTTCTCTTCCTGGTACTAATTCTACTAGTGCTAAATTAAATGGTCTTAGTTTGGGTGTGAACTATGCTAAAAAAATGGATAAAAAATGGACTGCTTCTTTAGGTGCAGAAGTAAACTATGTTGGTTTACAAGTAGATAAGTCTCCCTTGTTAGCTACTATTGGAACTCGTGATGTGTTTGGTCATGTTCATGTTGAAGGCGAAAGTTATGCTTTAGGATGGAATGCTGCTGCCAATTATACTTTTGACGATAAAAATGAAATTGGTGTAGTTTATCGTAGCAAAGTAAAACATTCTATGGAAGCGGATTATGATGCAGCTATGGGATCCTATGGTAATCCTGTTGGGGATGCTTATGGTGTAGTAACTTTGCCGGAAAGCGTAATGATTGGTTATAATCATAAATTTAATGATAAGACTCGTGTGGAATTAAATGGCACTTGGACTCGTTGGAGTCGTTATGGTGCGTTAAATATGTATATGGATGGTGGTATGGGAGCTATTATGCAGCAACTTCAAGGTACACCTGGGAGCTTTTCAGAGAAGAACTGGGAAGATGGGTGGCGTTATGCAATTGGTATCGAGCATAAATTAAGTGATAAATACTCCTTGCTGGGTGGTATTGCTTACGATGAATCTGCTATTCCCGAATATCCTGAAATTGGTGCAGACTTTATGGTTCCTACTGGTAGACGCATTACTTATACCATTGGCGGTCAATACCATGATAAAGACCAAACTCTCGCTTTGGCAATCGGTTGGATGGATGTTGGCGATTTAGATATTGCTGGACAGCATGATGCTTATGACCATGCTGAAATGTATGACAGCTACACTAAAATGGTATCCATCTCTTATCAACGTAATTTCTAATATTGTTAAAAAGGCGTTCCGTAGGGAACGCCTTTTTGTGTGCAAAACCCAGCATCGCTAGATGCTTTAGCTTTAACTCGACTAACAAATTAAAATGAGTTATAATTTTTGTAAGAGTATTAAGATTAAAGTTTACTTCAACGGAAAGGAGTGGTCTTATGAACAACAAGTACATATTGATGAATAAGAATCGCCCTTTGGTTGAGGTGTTTCTTTCTGATGCAGGTTTTATTACGGAAGCAGCTGCTGTCTTTGATAATGAAGCCTTTCCTGTGGGCATAAATCCTGCGGATAGAAAAACGTTAGTAGCAAAACTTAACGAATGGTGGTATAGCCGCATTATTCCCGCTAGTCGTGATGGCTTGAAATTTGTCCTGCATCTTTACAACGTGGAATCTGCTTCCATTCTTAGTAAGCGTAGCTTGGGATTAAGTCTTTCTGACCAATATTGGATTAAGCCTTTCGGTAGTGACTTGGCTTGGGAGGATGTTAATTTTTTTACCAATGATTTTTCTACAGAATTAGGGGAATCTTTCTTTAACAGGGGTTCCTCCAAGCCTACCATCAATCCTTTCACTCCAGATGCTTCAAGTAATGGTTGGTTAAAGAAAAAATGGGTTAAGATAGATGGTCAAACCTATTTGGCAAAGGCTGGTTCTGCTCCTTTACTGCAACAACCTTATAATGAGGTTGCTGTTGCCCAAATTGCAGAAGCATTGGCGATTGAATATGTTAATTATAATCTGGTAATTGAGAATAATCGCCCCCTGTGTTTGTGTAAGAATTTTATAGATGTTGATACGGAACTTGTTCCTGCTCATTTTGTGCGTAGTGTTATGCCAAAAGGCAAGAATGAATCTGATTATCAACACTTCATGCGTTGTGCGGAGTATTTGCAAATTACTAATGTCAAAGATTTTCTGAACAATATGATGGCGATAGACTTCCTTGTGGAAAATACTGACCGCCATTATGGAAATTTTGGCTTTATTCGTGATGTTAACACCCTAGAGTTTTTGGGGCCTGCTCCATTATTTGATAATGGTACCAGTCTGTGGTGTGAAGCTTTGAATTTAGAGATAGGCACCTACCAAAAATCAATGCCCTTTAAGCAGAATCATAAGGAACAAATGAAGCTGCTCACTGCTCCAAGGTTTGCTGTTGATAGGCTGCAAATAGCTGAAAGAATTGTTGAAGATGTTTTGGGACAAAGTCCTTATCTGGATGCTGATAGGGTACGGCGTGTTACAGAAGCTGTAGGTAATAGGGCAAGAGTGCTTGCGAATACCATAAATACTTTAAAATAATAAGCTTGAAGAAATTTAAGAGGTAGCTCAAAGGGGTTGCCTCTTTCTGCTTTCTTGCTCCGCACCCTTTTTTGCGATATAATAAATTATCTACTATAAATATTTTTAGATGACTTTTAAGGAGAGCAACATGGCTGTTATATTTTATTTAAGCGGTAGCGGCAATAGCCTTTACGCAGCGCAGCAGATTGCCGGTAAATTAGAAGCTTGCAGATTGGAAACCATTGGCAGCTACTTGCGTGAACCCTACGCAGTTAAAGACGAAGTGGTTGGTATTGTGTGCCCGGTGTACTGTTTTGCCCTGCCTCCCGTAGTGGCGCAGTTCTTGGCAAAGCTAAAGGCGAAACCTTCATACACCTTTGGCGTGGTAACCATGGGTGGCAATCAGGGACGTGCCTTGAAGCAGATGAGCGAAGCCTTGGCGGCGCAAGGTATTACTTTGCAATACGCGCAAACAGTGGTAATGCCGGATAACTTCTTTGGGATTCCCTTGGAGAAGCGCGAAAAGCTGATTGAAGCTGCTGAACCCACCATCATCCAAATTGCCCAAGACATTGCCCTTGCTAAGAGGGATGTTACTGCGGTTAAGGAAGCATACCTGTGGAAGCTGTTTGGTACCTCTGCCAGCTGGTGGTATCTCAAAAACAGATTGAACTTCGAAAATATGACTGTTGATGCCGCTAAATGCGTGGGCTGTAATATTTGTGCAGATATTTGCCAGATGGAGAACATTACCATGGTTGCAGGCAAACCCACCTTTGGCAACAATTGTGCCAACTGCTTGGGCTGCGTGCATTGGTGTCCCCAAAGTGCCATCAGTGCCGGCAAGCTCACCTTGGATAATAGCAAGCGCTATGTGCATCCCAAGATAAATTTACCAATGATGAAGGGGGATAAATAATGAAAACCTATAATCCGTTTTGCGAAGAAATGTTAGCAGAGCTGCAAGCTGCTCTTGGTGCAGAAAACGTGTGGACTGCTGCTGAGAAGCTTGACCAATATAAAACTGACGAAGAAACTGACCCGAAAAAGTTTCATTTGCCGGAAGCTGTAGTGCTCCCTGCCAGTGCAGAAGAGGTTGCTGCAGTTGTGAAGCTGTGTAATAAATATAATGTACCCGTAACCGTTCGTGGTGGTGGTACCAGCTTGGCAGATGGTGCCATCCCTGTTTGCGGCGGCATTGTGCTTCTCACCGAGCGTATGAACAAAATTATTGAAATGAATACCGAAGCAATGTATATGATTGTTGAAGCTGGCGTGCGTACCATCGACATTCAAAAGATGGCTAACGAAGCAGGCTTCCTTTACGCCGGTGACCCCTGCAGTGCAGAAAGCTGCCAAATCGGCGGTAACCTTGCGACCAACGCAGGCGGCAACAAGGCTGTACGCTACGGTGTAACCCGCAACCAAGTATATTCTCTGGAAATGGTAACTCCCACCGGCGAGATTGTAGAAGTGGGCGCGCGTTTGAAGAAATGCAGTACCGGTTACTGCATGGAACAATTGGTAATGGGCAGTGAAGGTACCTTGGGTATCATTACCAAAGCAACCTTGAAGCTGTTGCCCTTGGCTCCCTACCGCTTCGACATGCTGGCTGTGTTTGACGAACCTCAAAACGCTATTGACGTTGTTCCCAAGCTTATCAAAGCTGGTGTGAACCCCACCAGTATTGAATACATGGATAATTCCTATGTGCGCAGCACTGCTGATTACTTGGATTTCAAAGCTGCTCCTCATTATGAAGACGGTATTTACGTAATCATCACTGTTGAAACCTACAACGAAGACGAGCTGGATATGAAGATGGAACAGCTTAACGACTTGTGCGAAGAAGCTGGTGCAGTAGATGTTCTCGAAGCAGATGACCGCATCTGGAGCATGCGTCGTAACTGCCAAGAATCTGTACGTCTTATCAGCCTTGTTTCCCTGACTGACGACATTGTTGTTCCCGTAGATAAGATTGCGGATACTATCAAAAAGATTATGGAAATCGACAAGAAGTATCCCTTCCCCGTTCCTGCAAAAATCAATGCTCACGTTGGCGACGGCAACTTGCACGTTGTACTGTGCAAAGGCGAGCTGAGTGACGAAGATTGGGAAAAACATGTTTACGACTTCCACAAAGAAGTTTATGCTTATGTTTATGAGCTGGGCGGACGTATGGCAGGCGAGCATGGCATTGGTGCTAAAAAGCTTGGCTATATGGAAGAGTTCACTCCTGCCGGCGAGTTGGATTTGATGAAGAAGATTAAGATGGCTTGGGATCCGAATCTTATTTTGAACCCCGGCAAAATCTTCAATATCTAAACGCGTTAGAAGCACCGTTATGCTTTGTCACAGCTTGCTTACTCGTTCAACGTACGTCTAGTACGCTATCACTTCGTAAGCTTCGCTGTTTCGCGCCTTCCGGCACTTCTAACAAGTTAGCACATAAAATTTCTATGAAAGAGTGAATAAAATGACCAAATATAACTCCGTAACCGAAGAAGTCCTCGAAGCCCTGCGTGCAGCCCTTGGTGCTGAAAACGTAAAGGTTGACGAAGAAACTCTTGACCGTTACAAAACTGACGAAGAAACTGACCCTCGCTACCATCATCTGCCGGAAGTTGTAGTACTGCCCGGCAGCACCGAAGAAGTGGCAGAGGTTATGAAAATTGCCAATAAATATCTTGTTCCCGTAACTCCCCGCAGTGCGGGTACCAGTGTTTCCTGCGGTGCAGTGCCTGTGCATGGCGGTATCGTACTGCTTTTGGAACGTATGGACAAGATTATTGAAATGAATACTGACGCTATGTATATGATTGTTGAGGCTGGCGCACGCACCATCGAAATTCAAAAGATGGCTAACGAAGCAGGCTTCCTCTACGCAGGTGACCCTTGCAGTGCGGATAGCTGCTTGATTGGTGGCAACATTGCTACTAACGCAGGTGGCAACAAGGCTGTACGTTACGGTACTACCCGCCACCAAGTTTATAGCATTGAAGTAGTTACCCCCACCGGCGAAATTACCGAGCTGGGTAATCGCCTGAAAAAATGTAGCACCGGCTACTGCCTTGACCAGCTGGTAATGGGTAGTGAAGGTACCTTGGGTATCATCACCAAGGCAACCTTGAAGCTGTTGCCCCTGTGCCCCTACAAGCTGGATATCCTCGCAGTATTTACTGACGTGAAGAAAGCAGTTGACCTTGTTCCCAACCTGATTAAAGCAGGCCTTAACCCCACCAGTATCGAATTTATGGATAATGGTTTTGTGCGTGCGGCAAGTGACTTCACTGAAATTCGCCTGCCCCATTACGAAGATGGCAGCTACGTAATCGTTACTGTAGAAACCTTCAACGAAGACGAGTTGGAAATGAAGATGGAGCAATTGGACGAAATCTGCACTCAATGTGGCGCGACTGACGTTCTGGAAGCAGACGAGCGCGTTTGGAGAGTGCGTCGTAACTGCTTGGAAGGCACTCGCGTTTTGAGTAAGGTAAGCACTTCCGATGACCTTGTTGTTCCTGTAGATAAAATTGCAGATTGCATTGAGCATTTGAACGAAGTTGCTAAAGATTACAGCTTTAAGCTGCTGTGCCTTGCTCACGCAGGTGATGGTAACTTGCACTTCCAAATTCTTAAATGCGATATGAGCGACGAACAATGGGAGGATGAGCTGCAACGCTTCCATGCTCAAGCTTACGAATACGTTTATAGCCTTGGCGGACGTATCAGCGGTGAGCATGGTATTGGTGCGAAAAAGGTTGGCGCAATGGAAACCTACACCGATCCTGTAGAGCTGGAGATTATGAGAACTATTAAGAGAGCTATGGACCCGAATAACATTCTCAATCCTGGTAAGGTATTCAACGTTTGAAAATCGCTATAAGCACCGTTATGCTTTGTCGCAGCTTGCTTATTTGCTCGACGTACGTTTAGTACGCCGTCGCGGCATAAGCTTCACTGCTTCGCGCCTTCCGGTACTTCTAACGATTTTGTAGATAATGTATTATTAAATTAAGGAGCAGATAGATGAGTACATTCGCAAAGGTCCTGCTGGCGACTGACCTGACGCCGCAGGCCGACAATCTTACCGAGTGTCTGTTCAGCCTTTGCCCCGACACAGAAACAGAAGTGGTTTTGGCGCACGTCTTTGACGATGATGACGACGCCGACCCTGACGGTAGTAACTTTAAAAAAGTTAGCAGTCGATTGGAAGGGTACAAGAATGAGCTGGAACAGGCAGGCTATGAAGAAGTAACAGTGGTTACTCCTGTTGGCGACGAGCCTTTTGAAGCAATTTGTGATGCTGGCGAGGAACAGGAAGCAGATTTGCTGATGGTTGCCTCCCATGGCAAAGGCTTCTTGAAAAGCACCATCATGGGTAGCACTACCTTTGATTTGGCGCGGGCTACCAACTTGCCCCTGTTCATTAGCAAAGAGGACGGTAAGGATGCATCCAAACTTTTGGATACTATTTTGATTCCCACAGATTTTTCCAAGAAATCCTTGGCAGCCTTAAACGTGGTGCGTGGCTTGCGTGAATACGTTGGCAATGTAATTTTCCTGCACGTTATTGAGCGTTGCCGCAGTAAGGAAGATTATAAGGAAAAATATAGTAATGCCCGTTTGTTCCTGCAAGAGCTGGTGGACGAGCTGAAAATCTTTGGCATCAATGCAGACTATCGCATTAGCCGCGGTGCTGCTTCCAAGGAGATTGTGCACCTTTCCCGTCAGGAGCACGCTAAGCTGATTATCATTTCCAAAACCGGCGCAGGTCTTGTTAAAGGCTTGGTGATGGGCAGTACCGCCCAAAACGTAGTCCTTAACGCAACCTGCGGTATCCTTTTGTTACCTGCGGAAGATGGCTTGGATGATTGATGTAAAAAATTTAACGTTTTCTACAAAAAATCCTTGACTTCACAAATAAAAGCCAGTATAATACTACTTGCAGTTGTTTTGCTGCAAGTACGTATGTACTGGCACAAAATTGAAAATGGTTTTAAAGTTTTCAACCTTGGAGAGATGACCGAGCGGTTGAAGGTGCACGCCTGGAAAGCGTGTGTACGTGATAAGCGTACCGAGGGTTCGAATCCCTCTCTCTCCGCCACTTAAAAACGTGCCGCACAAGCGGCTTTTTTAATTCTCTGTAGAATCGTGGGTCCGGGTCCTGCGCAATGGTAGCCCGTGAACCAGGTCAGGATCGGAAGGTAGCAGCCTTAAGCGGATACTATCATGTGCCGCAGGGGTGCCCGGTCTCACGATTGTGCAGGGAATTTTTTATTGCACTGGCTTTGAGAAAAGCTGGTGCTTTTCTTTTTGTGATGTTTATAATATAATTGTATAACAGTAGAGTTTTCACGAAAGGAGCGACCCCTATGGCTTATGTAGCGTTATACCGCAGATGGCGTCCTCAGGATTTTGACACTCTTGTTGGACAACAGGCTGTTAAGACTGCGCTTTCCAATGCTTTGGCAAGTGGCAGGATTGCCCACGCTTATCTCTTTGCCGGACCACGCGGTACGGGCAAGACCAGTACGGCGCGCATCTTAGCCAAGGCGCTTAACTGCGACAAGGGGCCCACTGCACATCCCTGCGGTGAGTGCCTTAACTGCGAGCGTATTACTGCAGGCGCGTCCATGGACGTGATTGAAATTGACGCAGCTTCCAATCGTGGTATTGATGAAATAAAAAGTTTGCGCGATCAGACTGCCTATGCTCCCGTCAATGGCAGATACAAGGTTTTCATCATCGACGAAGTGCACATGCTTTCTACGGAAGCCTTTAACGCACTTTTAAAAACTTTGGAGGAACCTCCTGCTCACGTAATCTTTATCTTAGCTACTACTGACCCTCACAAAATTCCTGCTACCATTCACTCCCGCTGTCAACGTTTTGACTTCCGTCGCGTTACGGTGGAAGAGATTACTGACCATTTGGCGATGGTGGCGGAAAAGAGCAGTATTACTGCGGATAGGGAAGCTCTGCGCCTAATCGCTATTCAATCCGAAGGCGGTATGCGTGATGCTTTAAGCCTTTTAGACCAATGCGGTGTAATGACCCAACAGATTACTGCTGCTACTGTTCGTGAGGTGTTGGGCATTGTGGGGCGCGAAACCCTACGGGAACTGGTACAAGCTATTGGCAGGCAGGACTTATCTGCGACCTTGGCGAAGCTTAACTTCCTGTTGGAGCAGGGTAAGGATGTACGTCAGGTTTTGACAGAAGCTGCTGAATACCTGCGTGCTCTGCTTTTGTATAAAGCGGCACCCTCCTACCAAGAAGTTTATTTGACAGATACAGCAGAGGCACTTGCAGAAAGCGCGCCTTTGTTTAATAATGATAGATTGATGGCGGCGGAAGAACGTTTGCACGCTGCGCTAGGTGAGCTGCGTTGGACGGTGCGTCCTCGCATTACCGCAGAGCTGTGCCTGTTTGATTTGTGCCGTCAGGAAGGCAGCACTCTTGCTGCTTTGGCGATGCGGGTTGCAAATTTGGAAAGCAGGCTGGCGAGCGGCGTAGTGCCTTCTGAATTTGGACAGAGCATTCCAAAAGCAAATGCTCCTTCTGAAAAAGTACAGGAGCTTCCCAAACAGAAGGCTCCTTCTCAAAATGGAGAGCCGGCTTCTAAAATGAAAGCCTCCCTTCCGAATTTGGAGGCTGCTCCCAAAACTGAAACTAAGCCTGCTGTAAAACCACAAGCTTCCCAACCTAAGACCCTTGCTTCCGCGTTGACTGATTTGCCCAAGGCTCAGGCGCAGGTTGTGGAAGTGGAAGAATACGGCGGCGACTTCGCTACTGGCGAGGAATACTGGAGCAAGGCGTTGGAAATCCTTGCTGCTGAAAAGAAAATTGCCATGGTTTCCTGTGCGAAGGGTGGCAAGGTTGTTAGTTATCATGGCGGAGTGTTGCGAGTTGGCTTTAAGGCAGCTTTCCAATGCGACCGTATGAATAAAGAAGATTACAGAAAGGTCTTTGAAGACGTGCTCTTGCGTATTGCAAGACAGTCCATCAGACTGGAATGTGTTGTACCCGGTGCAGCCAAGCCGGTAGCTAAGGCTCCGGTAAAAAAAGAACAGGCTCCCTTACCCGAGACGAAGGTGGAAAACGTACCTGACGCGGTAAAGAAAGCCCATAATATTTTTGGCGGCACCCTACACGAACTGTAAAATTATAATTGTAAATTTAAGGAGGAATTTATTATGTTTCCTGGTGGCGGCATGGGCAACATGCAAGCAATGATGAAAAAAGTTCAAAAGATGCAAAACGATATGTTGAAGGCACAAGAGGAACTTAAAAAACGTACTGTAGAAGCTACTGTTGGCGGTGGCGCTGTAACCGTTGTTGTAAGCGGTCGTAAGGAATTGGTTTCCATTAAAATCAATCCGGACGCAGTAGATCTTGAAGATATTGAAATGCTGGAAGATATGATTGTTTCCGCTGTGAACGAAGGCATCCGTCAAGCTGACGAAATGTCCGAAAAAGAAATGGCTAAAATTACTGGTGGCATGAAACTGCCCGGTATGTAATATGGCAAGAATGATTAGGCCCCTGGCTAACTTGCACGAGCAGCTGCGCCGCTTGCCGGGCATCGGCTCCAAGACAGCCATGCGCCTTGCTTATCATATTATTGATATGTCGGAAGAGGATGTGCGCCGTCTGGCGCAGGCCTTGACCAATGCCAAGGAGCAAATTCACTACTGCCGTTCCTGCTTTAATTTGACGGACGGCGATGTGTGCGAAGTGTGCGCTGACCCTACCCGCGACAGGTTTACCGTCTGCGTTGTGGAGCAGCCCCAGGATATTGCTGCCATGGAGCGTAGTAGGGGTTATCATGGCTTGTACCACGTTTTACATGGAGTGCTTTCTCCCTTGGATGGCATTGGCCCTGACAATTTGCGTATTCGCGAGCTGTTCCAGCGTTTGCAAAAGGAAAGCGTAGCGGAAATCATTATCGCTACTAATTCTGATGTGGAAGGCGAGGCTACTGCTACCTATCTGGCGCAGCTGTTAAAGCCTGTTGGAATTAAGGTGAGCCGTATTGCCCATGGCTTGCCCGTTGGCGGCGACTTGGAATATGCAGATGAAGTAACCTTATCCCGCGCTTTGGAAAATAGGCGCGAAATGTAAGAAGGGGAGGGGTTAATATGGACGAGATTATGAAAATGGCGGCCGAGATGTGGAGTTCCATCAGCTCCCTGGATTTTTTAGATTCCTTTGGGAATATTGGAAGCTCCTTGGGTAAAATAGGAGATATCGGTGATATTACCTCCTTCTGGCCCTACGTCGTAGGCTTGCTCTTGATTTTGTTTGTTGTGCAGTTGTTTGAACTGCCCTTCCAACTGGTTTGGAACGGTTTGGTGGGCGCGGCAATGCTGTGGCTAATAAATCTGGTGGGCGGTTTTGTAGGCTTCGGCTTAAAAATAACAGTCATTAAGGCGCTTATAGCTGGGTTCTTCGGAATACCGGGGGCCTTAGCCATTGTGCTTTTTGAAATATTTGGTTAAGCATTTAACCGCAAGAAAAGAGGGGACTGCTTTATGTGTGTAATGCGTAAAGCTATGACCATCGCCGGTAGCGATACCAGTGGTGGCGCCGGCATGGAAGCCGATTTAAAAACTTTTCAGGAGCTGGGCGTATATGGCATGACAGCTCTAACCGTTATTGTGACCATGGATCCGCACAATAATTGGTTCCATAATGTGTACCCCATTGAGATGCACATCATCGAAAAACAGTTGGAAACAATTTTGGATGGCATTGGTATTGATGCTATGAAGACCGGTATGCTTGGCAGTGCTGACTTGGTAGAACTGGTTGCTAAAAGCATTGACCGTTACAGCCTGAAAAATGTTGTTATTGATCCGGTAATGGTGTGCAAAGGCATTGATGCCATTATGGTACCCGATGCTGCAGCTGCCATTAAAAAGTATTTGGTAAAACGTGCAGACGTTATCACTCCCAATACCATTGAAGCTGCCTACCTGGCAGATATGCCTAAGGTAAATTCCTTGGAAGAAATCAAGGAAGCAGCAGGTCGTATTAAGGAGCTAGGCGCTAGATGCGTTGTTATCAAAGGCGGCGAGCGTATGGAGCGTGACGAAGCGGTAGATGTTTTCTACGACGGCAAAGAATTTAAAGAGATGTCCGCGAAGAAAATTTATCCTTCCTATAACCATGGCGCAGGCTGCACTTATTCTGCGGCGATTACTGCAGGCTTGGCAAATGGCTTAAGTGTGGAGGAAGCAGTGCTGCAGGCTAAGGCGTTCATCACCGAAGCTTTGAGACATTCCTTCAAACTTAACGACTTCTCCGGTTGCACTGACCATTCTGCTTTTAAGAAATCGTTATAAGCACTTCTAACGATTTTTAGAATTTAGTATCATAAGCACTTCGTAGAAAATACGGAGTGCTTTTCTATTTGCAAGAGAATTTTTGCGTGAAAGATATTTATATCATTTTGCAACTGATTATGTAATTATTGTAATCGTTACATACTGTATACATAAGGAAATCCTCTAGTAATTGTAAAAAGTTTTGGTATAATACCGTAGTAAGAAGACATTTATATTTTATTAGGGGGTCTGTTTATGAACTTATCAACAAAAATTTTAATTGCCCTTGGCTTGGGTATTATTGCCGGCTTACAGCTTGGCGCTGAAGGTGCTGGCTTTGCCAAAACTTGGATTGGACCTTTGGGTACCATCTTCATGAACTTAATCAAATGGTTATCGTACCTTTGGTATTCTCTTCCTTGGTTATGGGTGTTTGTGGCTTGGGTGACGTTAAGAAACTGGGTCGCATTGGTTTTAAAACCGTTGTTCTTTATTTGGGAACTACCGCTTTTGCGATTGCTCTTGGTATCGCATTCGGCGTGTTGGTAGAACCCGGTGCTGGATTGAACATGTCCACTGAAGGCTTGAAGGTAACTGCGAAAGCAGCTCCTCCCATTATGCAAGTTATTATCGATATTTTCCCCACCAACCCCTTGGGCGCAATGGTTAAAGCTAATATGCTGCAAATCATCCTCTTCGCTCTCTTTGTTGGTGTAGGTATTGTAGCTGTTGGTGAAAAAGCAGATGCTTTGAAAAACACCATTGATGGTTTGGCAGAAGTTTGCTACAAAATGGTAGCAATCATCATGTCCTTCGCTCCCTTCGGCGTATTCGGTTTGATTACTCCGGTAGTTGCAGCTAATGGTCCTTCCGTACTGCTTCCGCTTTTGAAAGTTATCATCTGCGTATACGTAGGCTGCTTGCTCCACGCAATTATCGTTTATGGTTTCATGGTTGCTGTTATGGCAAAAATGTCTCCGATGGAATTCTTCAAAGCTGCTTCTCCTGCATCCCTCTTGGCATTCTCCAGCTGCTCCTCCTCCGGTACCTTGCCGCTGACCATGGATTGCATGCGTAAACTTGGCGTAAACCAAAACATTTCTTCCTTCGTACTTCCCTTGGGTGCTACCATTAACATGGACGGCACCGCACTGTACCAAGGTGTATGCGCACTGTTCGTAGCACAAATCTACGGTGTTGAATTGACCAGTGCTCAATATGTAACCATTCTTCTGACCGGTACCTTGGCTTCCATTGGTACTGCAGGTGTTCCGGGCGCAGGCTTCATCATGCTGACCATGATTCTGACCGCTCTTGGTTTGCCCCTCGAAGGTTCCGCTCTTATCGCAGGTATCGACCGTATCCTCGATATGCCCCGTACCTCTGTTAACGTAACCGGTGACATGGCTGTTACTGTTGTTGTTGATAAGTCTGAGAAGGGCAATGTTGAAGAACCTCTCTACTAATTAAAACGTGCTATAAGCACCGTAATACTTTGTCAAAAAGCAACTTACTTGCTCGATGTACGCACAAGTACACCGTCGCTGCGTAAGTTGCTTTTTTGTGTCTTCCGGTACTTCCACCACGTTTTATGATTGCTACTGATTCTTCCGGTACTTCTAAAGATTTTTAGAGTTAGTACAAATGAGTTTATAAAGGCACTCCGCAAAATGTAGTGCCTTTTGTGTCTTCCGGTACTTCTACCACGTTTTATGGTTACTACTGATTCTTCAAGCACTTCTACCACGTCTTACCAATTTCACAAATGCAGTAGCAGGATAATTTTACATAAGCATAGAAATTTTTTCATAAGATATGTATAATAGTGCGTAGGTGTTTTATATGGCAGATATGGAAAGATTGATGGAACGACTTTACGAAAAACTGCATAGACGTCCTGCAGGTATTGACCGTATGGATAGGCTTTGGGAGGCTGCTGTGCTTTTGCCCATTGTCAAGACGGAAGAGGGGCCTGCTGTTTTGTTCGAGGTGCGGGCGAAAACCTTGAAGCGTCAGCCGGGAGAAATTTGTTTTCCTGGAGGTAAGTACGAATGTGACGACCGCAGCTTTGAATTTACGGCTATCCGCGAAACCTGCGAAGAGCTTGGCTTGCTGGAAGAGGATATTGAAATCTGTGGTGAGCTAGATTCTTTGGTAACACATATGGGGCCCATCATCCATCCCTTTGTAGGCTTGCTCCACCATCCGGAAAAGATTACCTTTAATCCTGACGAGGTAGAAGAGGTCTTTACCGTACCTTTGGAGTGGCTTTTAAACAATGAGCCCATGGTGTGCGGGATGGAATTGGCAGATAGACCCTTGGAGGACTTTCCCTTGGAGCTGGTACCGGGAAGGGATAAGGACTGGCGTTATCGTAAAACTTATAATGTTTATTTCTATCAGTACAATGGCTATGTAATTTGGGGCTTGACCGCTAGAATGCTCTATGCATTTTTGAAGCGCTGTAAGCCTGTTTTAAATGAATTTGCTTAAATTGGAAGAGGTTATTTAGTTGATGAAAAAGTTTATAAACGGTACTACCTTGTGCGTTCTGGCTGCCTTGGTTGCTGTGCTGTATATTGTTATGGGTGGCGGTAAGATTGTTGTTAATGACCCTGTAACTAGTCGCTTGGACCGCAGAGAGCTGCTTTCTGCACGCCAGAACATTTTGGTAATGGGGAAGGATTTTCGCGATGGTGACGGTCCCAATGGTCGTAGTGACGCTTTCTTTATGCTGATGTTTAATGAGAATACCAAGGTTCCTTATTTAATGTCCATACCTCGCGATACCCGCGTGCACATTCCCGGTTATGGGTGGGATAAGATCAACCACTCCTATTCCTACGGCGGGTATAAGCTTACTATGCAAACCATGGAAGAATTTTTAGGAATTAAGATTCATCGACATCTGCTTATTGGTTTCAAAGAGTTTAAGGAAATTGTAGATGACATTGGTGGTTTGGACTTTCCTGTTGCCAAGGATATGTATTCCGTAGATAAATACGATGGGTTCACTGTCGATTTGAAGAAGGGCTTTCAGAATCTTAATGGCGATGAAGCCATCCAATTTGTGCGTTATCGTGATGAGGAAGGGGATAATGCCCGTATTCATAGGCAACAGCATTTCATCGTGAAGCTTTATGAAAAAATTGCTGACAACCTGATGGTTATGTACATTGATGGCTTGTATAAGAAGCTTTTGGCAATGCTGGTCAGCGATTTATCCGTTAGTGACTTGGGGCACATTGGTACCGCACTATACATTCGCGTGCGTGACGGTGGACCGGGTATCAATATTGAAACCGTCCCCGGTGCTCCTGCCAT
This sequence comes from Phascolarctobacterium sp., assembly GCA_017452325.1. Classification (GTDB taxonomy): domain Bacteria; phylum Bacillota; class Negativicutes; order Acidaminococcales; family Acidaminococcaceae; genus JAHHUH01. The sequence goes on from JAFTMR010000003.1 coordinate 39,942, forward strand.
TATCAACGGTACTGCTTATTGGGTTCCGGATATGACAGCTTTGCGTACTAAGGTTGCTGTTATGCAGGGGGTTAAGCCCAGTGACAGATATTTGGAGTCTTCTCGTTTGTTTGAAGAGGAGTATAATAAGGCTATGTTAAAGGTTGCGGAGGGAGACCTGAGCGGCGAAAGCAAGGCTGCTAAAGACTTGGCTCCCAGCATTCGTAGCAGTGAAGTTTTTGCGGAAGAAGGCGTTGATACCATTGCCAAAGCTATTGAGAAAAATGGTGGTAGCGCTGATGGTTCTGTAAAATTATGATGTGTAGAAATAATAGCCCTGCTTTTAAAAAATATAAGAAAGTATTGAATTATCTATACAATAATGAGGGTTTTAGCTTGCATTTTGTATACAATTTTGTTATACTTAACTCAATAAAACAGCCCCTCATTTGGCCCTTCTCGCAAGGGCTTTTTTTTTGCCCATTTTCATATTAACCAGATGATTAAAAGGCTTGCTACATCTAGAGGTATATACTAGGAAAGATTACGGCAAGTATGTGGCAAATGGAAAACTGATATGATAAAATATAGATAACTGTAAGTTAAAATCGGTATGTATGCTTTGTAAGGAGGCTTATTATGCGCGACGATATACATATAATTTTAGATAGTATCTCTGATGTTCAGGATACTGATTTGATGAATAATCCTCGTATCCATGTGCTGCGTCTTATAGCGCGTCATGGCAATGAAGAATGGTTTGACGGGGATAAGAGTACGGCAGAGCTTTTTGCCTTGGTTAAGAAAACAGGCAAATTGCCCACTACTTCCCAACCGCCCATTGGTTATATGATTGAAATGTTTACTGACTTGGTTCGCCAAGGTAAGAAGCTTATCGTAATCAATTGCGACAGTGTACTTAGCGGTACCTATCAAACCTGCTGTACAGCTGCACGTCAGGTAATGGACGAGGTTCCTGGTGCTGATATTCGCGTTGTGGATAGTAAGGCAGCGGCTTCTTCAATCTGCGGCATGGCAGTTGAGGCGTTGAAGGCTGCGGATGAAGGCAAGAGCCTTGATGAAGTAGAAGCCTATGTTCATAACATGGTTAAACGAACCAAAACCTACTTTACTCTGGACACCTTGGAATATTTGGCAAAGGGTGGACGTATTGGCGCGGTTGGTGCGCTGCTGGGTAGTATTTTTGGTATTCGTCCCATTATCCACGTTTTACCCGATGGCAACATCATTCCCTTTGATAAATGTCGTACTCGCAAAAAGGCCCTGAAGCGTTTACTAGAAATTGCTGATGAGCAAGGTCCTATCGAGGAAATCTTTATTCCTAACGCTTTGGTTCCGGAAGACGCAGAATACTTGCGTGCTGAAATGGCGGCGAAGAACCCCGGTGTACCCATCTGGATTACCCAAATAGGTACTCCTCTGGCTGCGCATCTCGGTCCGGGGGCGATTGGACTTTTTGTACGTCAAAAAGCAAAGTAGAAAGGTGTTTTATGTATGTTTCAAAATAAACGATATATTACTGGTAAACAAATTAAGGATATGCTGTTAGGCGCTTATCACAGCTTTGAGAAAAACTACCAAGTTATCAATGACTTGAATGTTTTTCCTGTTCCTGATGGTGATACCGGTACTAATATGATGCACACTATGGCTTCTGTAGCTCGTGAACTGAGTGCTATGAGTGACGAATCCACTGCTAGCGAAATTGGTCAAGCTGCTGCCAAGAGCGCAATTATGGGAGCACGCGGTAACTCCGGCGTAATTCTTTCCCAATTGCTGCGTGGTATTGGTCGTGGTTTAGCAGGCAAAAAGAATGTTAGTAATAATGAATTAGGCAAGGCCTTCCAATATGGGGTGCTTTTTGCGTATCGTAGTGTTTCCAAGCCGGTAGAAGGTACAATTTTGACAGTTGCCAGAGGCATGGCGAAAGGTGCTTATACCGCAACCCGTAACTGTGATGATTTAGAAGAAGTGCTTAAAGAAGCTATTAGAGTGGGCAAGCTGGAGCTGGCAGAAACTCCGGAAAAGCTGCCTGCTTTGAAGGCTGCCGGTGTAGTTGACGCAGGTGGTCAAGGCTTGATTGCTTTCCTTGAAGGCTGCTTGGCAGGCTTGCGTGGCGAGGACTGCGCAGAGATTAAGGTTACTCAAAAGGCCAACGTAAAGATGCAGGCTGAAGATGCAGAGCCTTTGGATTTAGAATTCCCCTATTGCACTGAATTTATCGTAAAAGGTGCAAGCGTAGATAAAAAAACTGTGGTAGAAGCCTTGGACGGCTTTGGTAACTCTATGATTGTAGCTGTTATCGAAGATATCGTTAAGGTACATATCCACAGCAAGAACCCCGGTAACGTGCTGAACACTGCTCAACAATGGGGCACCCTCCACGATATCAAGATTGAAAACATGGTTGACCAACACGAAAACCGTATCTTTGCTGATGAGGAGGAAGCTGTGCAAGCTAATGGCAAGCGTGCCGGCGTAGGCATCCTTTCTGTTGCAGCAGGCGATGGCATTGCAAAAATTATGCGCGAGCTGGGCGCGGCAGAAATTATCAGCGGTGGTCAAAGCATGAATCCTCCTGTTGAAGATTTTGTAAACGCTATTGAAAATGGCGAATACGAGCAATACATTATCCTGCCCAATAATAAGAACATCATCCTGGCAGCAGACCAAGTTAAGAAAATGTTGGGTGTATCCAAGGTTGACTATGTTCCCAGTACCAACTTGGCACAGGGCATGACCGCCCTCTTCCACTTTGACCCGGAACGCAGTATGGAAGAAAACACCGTAGTTATGGCAGAAGAAGCTAAGGCTGCTACCAGCGGTGCCATTACCATTGCGGTAAGGGATAGTATTGTTGGTGGAATGCAGGTTCATAAGGGAGAATACCTTGGCCTGCTTAATGATAAGATTTTCTGCACCGGCTTGAGCATTAAGCAAGTACTGGACAAAATGCTGAGCGCGGGCGATTACGAGCTTATCAGCATGTACTATGGTGAAGATATTACCAAGGAAGAAGCAGAAGAAATAGTTGAACATTTAGAAGAAATCAACGAGGATTGGGAAATAGAGCTGTTCTACGGCGGACAACCCCTTTATCCCTTGCTGTTTTCCATGGAATAAGAGAAGCAGAGGCTCCGCAACGCGCGGAGCCTTTACTGTATGATTCGAATGTAGTTTGAGGGGAATTGTATGGAAGAGATTATTATTTGTATTACTGTAGGCATCCTGCTAGGATGGTTTGATGTGCTTAGCTACAAGGTAAAAATGTGGCTGAACAAGCTGTCCCTGTGTTGCCTGTACCTGATGCTGGTTTGCTTGGGAGCGAAGATTGGCTGCGATGCTAATTTGTTGGCGCAGATAGAAACCTTAGGCAAGCAGTCCCTAATCTTGGGGAGCAGTACTATTCTAGGTACGATGGTGATGTTTTATATTATCATTAAGCTTTTTGCCCGCAACTTTGACGCAGAGGAGGGCAAATAGTGATGGTTTATTCTTTGTTTGTAGCCATCATTGGCGGGATTGGTTTGGGGTATTTGTGCTTTGACGTAAGCGATAAGCCTACCTTGGACACAGTGCTGATGACGGCGTTGAACTTTATGGTTTTGGTAGCAGGCATCGAGATTGGCGGGAATCGCAAGCTTTTGGCAAAGATATGCACGCCTAAGAATATGGTGCTGGCTTTTGCCCTGCCTCTTGGAACTGTCATTGGCAGCTTTGCGGGAGGGTATTTAAGTAGCTTCTTAACGGGGCTCAGTGCTTACGACTCTATTTTGGTAGCCAGTGGCTTGGGCTGGTACAGCCTTTCCTCTGTAGTAATCAGCACCATGCACAGTACGGAGCTGGGAGCTATTGCTTTCTTAGGCAATATGCTGCGGGAGGTATCCTCTTTCATTTTGATACCAATTTTGGCGCGGTGGCATAGGCTGATGTGCTTTGCTCCTGGCGGCGCGGCGACTATGGATTCGCTGTTGCCCTTGGTAATCAACTCTGCAGGTATGCATACAGGTATGTTCTCTTTCATCAACGGGCTAGTGTTGTCCTTGCTTGTTCCTGTGTTCTTGTCGTTGCTGTTGAGTTAAAGGGTATAGTGGAAAATGTTTGCTGTTCATAAAATACGTTGACACTATAATCAAAAACAGGTACAATGAAAGTACAAAAGGCACTACCTAGACGGTTAGCCCTTTAAAAATTGGAAATTACAAAAGATAATCGCCGAGTTTTTCGAGGACTGAGGCGATTATTTTTTTGCTTTGTCGGAACCAATCATATATCCGATACCGAAGAAAGAAGCGAATGCTCCTAATAATCCAATCAATTCGTTTACAGTCATGGGCAACACCCCCTTGCTTAATGCATAGAGGGTAGCAAAACCCTCTTGCGAGGGCTAACCGCCTGTCATTAGTAGTGCCTAATGATATTTTAACAAAACATCCGCGAACATACAAGCGAGAAACAAAAAGAAGTTCTCTTGAATAGAGGACTTCTTTTTATGCGAATCCCCTACAACTACTTCCGTTCAACAGTGACTCGCGACGCAACATTTTAGTAAAAAATATCGTTGCCCACATATTCGCTTCATAGTGCTTCGTAAAAATTTAGAAAGTGCAGCTCAGGATGTGGTCTTAACGATATTTTTCTCGATTTTATTGTTGCTGCTCGTCACAATCGTTTCACTCAAAGTAGTTGTGAGGGGTTCGTTAGATTAAAATGCAGGAGATTTGTTTTGCATGAAGAAATAAAGAGGAAACATATATAAAAGATTGGTGGGAGTTTTGTTGAAAGGTTTAACTGTAAATGAGGCCTTTAAAATTGCTTTTACAAATATACCCAAAGGGTTAGAATTTAGTTCTAAGGAAATAGTTGACTTAGTAAGTAATTTCTATGATGGAGAAAAGAGTAGTATTCTTCCCCGAGATCATTGCTATAATAGTTGGAATAATGGTATCCCTAATATAGAGTGGTTACCATTGTTTGAGTATTTGTATGATGCAACTGATGATAAAAAGTTTAAATACCTTGGCGAGAACTTTTCTTATGACAGAGAGGTATATCACAAACCAAGAAAAGGCGATATCAGATGCATTGGTAAGTGGGATAATGGTGTGTTTAATAAATATGATGGAGAAACAGGATTGGATGATGTATGTATGCTTGATAAAAATGTTTTGGAAAGATACTTAAAAAAGTACAAAGAAAACATTGAAGATATAAGGTTTGGAACAGATAGAGAAATTTACAAGTGGGAAGCAGTGGCACAATTTCAAAGTGAATGGAATATAGATGCTTCTAACTTTGTAGAAATGTTAGAAAAGGCTTTGGCAAAAACAGAAAATCTATTGACTGTCGGTATGTTTTTTCCTAAAGGTATGTTATTGGGACTTGCAAGTAAAGAGCCAGAAACAGTTAGAGCAATGTTCAAAGATTTGTATGATGAAAGTAAAGACTTAGAGCAACGTGTATCCAACTTTATTGCGAAAGCAGATGAATTGCATAAGCGGAATCCAGGTGGGAAAAAGCATTTTCAAGGTACAAGAGCTATTAGTGTATATCTTTGGTTAAAATATCCAGAAAAATATTATGTGTATCAGTATGCAATTTATAATTCTAATGCAAAAACATTAGGTGCTGATTATGTTATAAAAGGAAATGGAAAGCCTGAAACAATGATAGAAGGATTTAAATTCTATGATGAAGTGAAGGCTGTGTTGTCTGATGATAAGGAATTAGCAAAATTAAATTATGATAATTCTCTTGATGTTTTTAGGGACGAAGCATTAAACACTTTAATTATTGACCTTGGGTTCTATATTTTTAAGCAAAACGAAAATTGGGTGCCAAGTTCAAAAGAATATGAACCTAAAATATCTGTCGAACAATGGAGAGCATTATGGAATGATTCAGAAGTATTTGATGATAAATCCAAAATGTTGATGAATCAAATGATGTTTTTTAATGGTCAAGCTACTTGTTCTCAGTTGGCTGAGAAGTTTTTGGGTAACGCTGGAAAGTTTAGAAGCTATAATAATGCTTTTATGACTTTAGGAAGAAAGGTTTATGAGAAAACAAATTGCCCCTTGTATGAAGATGGAGATGGGAAAAATTTTTGGTCTGTTGCTTGCGTGTATAAGAAAGTAGATAAAAAGAATGAGGAGGACATTGCTGGTCAATATATTTTCAAACTTCGTGATGAGTTAGTAGAAGCTTTGCAACAAGAAGGATTGCAATTTGGTGGAGCTAATGTGGATATTCCTGTTAGTGGAGGAAGTGTTATGCCTAAACATCCTAAAAACTTAATCTTATATGGACCGCCTGGTACTGGTAAAACTTATAATACAGTAAATTATGCGGTGGCAATTATAGAAAATAAAACTATTGAGGAAATTGCCCAAGAAGAACGAAGGGCAATACTGGATAGATATAACAAATACAAGAATGATGGACAAATTGAGTTCTGTACTTTCCATCAGTCTTTTGGATATGAAGAGTTTATTGAAGGTATTAAGCCAGTAGTAGAAAATGGCAATGTGGTTTATAAAGTGCAGGATGGTGTGTTTAAAGACTTTTGTGAGAAAGAAGTAAGCGATGTGCCAGTGAATAAAGTTTTTATCATCGACGAAATCAATCGTGGTAATATCTCCAAAATTTTTGGTGAACTGATTACTTTGATTGAAGACAGCAAGCGCATTGGTGCTGATGAAGAAATGCGTGCTCGTTTGCCTTATTCCGGCGAAAAGTTTGGTGTGCCCAACAATGTTTATCTGCTTGGCACAATGAATACCGCTGACCGTTCCATTGCCTTGATTGATACAGCATTAAGACGCAGATTTAAATTTGTGGAAATGCAACCTGATGTTGAGTTGCTGAAGGGAATTGAAGTAGAAGGCGTTAGAATCAAAGAGCTTCTTGAAATGATTAACAAAAGAATTGAAGTTTTGTATGACCGCGAGCATACCATCGGACATTCTTTCTTTATGGGATTGAATAATGCTTCAACCATTGCAGATTTGGCAGAGGTTTTTGAATGTAATGTTATTCCGTTGCTGAAAGAATACTTCTACAACGACTTTGAAAGAATTGCTGCGGTTTTAGGTGATGATTTGAACAAGAATGATGCTACTGTTAATTTCATTCTAAGGGAAAATGATTACGTTAAAATTCCTAACAGCGAAATCGAAGTTCCGCCTGCCTATAAATTTAATTTTAGTGCTTTGGAAAATCCAAAAGCCTACAAAAAGATTTATGAATGATTTTACGAGGTATAAGCATGAAAACTTATACTATTTATGAATATCAAAGTTTTGTCTGCAACAAGAGTAATTTACCTACTGGATATAAATCCATAGAATCCGAGAAGACCTTTCAAGATTTAAAGCAGTTCATTTTGGAATGTAATGGTAAAAATGGGACAGATGCTTTGGATTTAATGTCCTGTTCCTACAGGAAAGGATTTGGTGAAGTTATTACAGCCAAGAATTATGTTGGCTTAATTGCTATGCGTTATGGGACTGTAATTGAAATTTTGCCAAAGGTTTCTCAGTCAGATGATTTTAATGCTAAAAAATTATTGATTGATATGTTGCGAACGGTAAGAGATTTACCATTTAAAGCTTTTAATGCTACGAAGATAGATTATTCACAAGTACCCCTGTTTGAAATCTTCATCACTATGTTTATCAACGAAGTAAAGCTTTTGTTGCAGCAAGGTTTAAAATCTGATTACCTTTTACATCAAGATAACGAGAAGTTTTTGAAAGGCAAGCTACTTTTTGAAAATCATATTAAACAAAATTTGGTGCGTAAGGATAGATTTTTTGTTGAGTACCATCTCTATAATATTGACCGAGTAGAAAACAGATTACTGAAAACTACTTTGTGCTTCTTGCTGAAATTTTGTAAGACGGCAAAAAACAAACGTGAGCTACAGATTTTGTTAGATTCTTTTGATGAGGTTAAGCTTTCACAGAATGTTGATGTAGATTTTACTTTGTGTTCCAAAAGCAGGGATATGAAGGCTTTCGAAAAGGTTTTGCAATGGTGCGAGATTTTTCTGAAAGGGAACAGTTTTACAAATTCACAGGGCAAGCATCTTGCCACAGCATTACTTTTCCCGATGGAAAAACTTTTTGAAAGCTACGTTGCGGAAAAGTTAAGCAAGAAATTGTCTTATGGCATCTTTAATGTGCGTAAGCAAGATGGCAAACATCACTTGTTTGAAAAGAAATTTGCTTTGCGTCCGGACATCGTAGTTGAGAAAAAGGAAGAAGATTTTACCGTAGTTTTAGATACGAAATGGAAACTTCTTTGTTCCGACAGCAGAATTAACTATGGTATCGCTCAAAGTGATATGTACCAGATGTATGCCTACGGCAAAAAGTATGAGACCGAAAAAGTGGTACTGCTTTATCCGGTGAACGAAAAGGTTACAGATTTGGGAGCTTCCGTCAATTTTCCTTCGCCCGAAAATGATAACGTAAATGTTCATGTGCGTTTCTTGGATTTATCGCGAAACGATTTCCTTGATGAAGTGGTAGCAGAGTTTTTCTGATGTAGGAGAGGGACATGCCATTTTTAATTATTCGTAATGATATTACAAAAATGAATACAGATGCCATTGTGAATACTGCTAACCCCAAACCAGTGGTTGTTACCGGTCTTGATAAAGCTATTTATCAAAAGGCTGGTTGGGATGAGCTGCTGACGGCGCGTAAAAAAATTGGTATTCTTGAAGTTGGCAAGGTTGCAATCACTCCTGCCTTTGCTCTTGCTGCCAAGTACATCATCCACACTGCTGGTCCCGTTTGGCAAGGTGGAAAGCACGATGAAGAAAATTTACTGTGTGCTTGTTATAAAAATGCTTTGTCCTTGGCGCAGGAGAAGAAGTGCAAGTCTATTGCCATGCCTCTGATTTCCACAGGTAACTATGGCTTTCCAAAAGAGAGAGCTTTTAAAATTGCTGTTGACGCAATCAAGGCATTCCTTTTGGAAAATGAAATACTTGTGTATTTGGTGGTCTTTGATAAAGATTCCGCACATGTTTCGCAAAAGCTGTTTGCTGATGTCAAAAGCTATGTTGACGAAAAATACGTAAAGGCTTCTTTGGAAGATGAATACTGCTGTGAAAAATCTGAGTGTACCGAGTTTAACGTAAGAAGTTTTGATAGAAGCATAAAAAGCTATTCTGCCAAGACTTATTCTTTGCCGACGGGTACTCTTGCTTGTAACAAGGCAGTGGAAAGAAAATTAGAGGATTTATTGGCAAATCTTGACGATACTTTTTCCGAAGCCTTGCTAAAATGGATTGATACTAAAAATTTAAGCGACCCTGAAGTTTACAAGCGTACCAACGTGGATAGAAAGCTGTTCTCCAAAATAAAGAATAACAAAAATTACAAGCCAAGCAAGAATACGGCGATAGCCTTTGCCTTGGCGTTAGAGCTTAATTTGGACGAAACAAAAGATTTGCTAGGTAGAGCAGGCTATACTTTGAACCATTGTTATAAATTTGATGTTATCGTGGAATATTTCATCCGCAACAAAAATTACGACATTATGGAACTGAACGAGGTGCTGTTTGCCTTTGATGAGCAGCTCATCGGTGCGTAAATGTCGCTTGCCATGCGACCACTCCTTTGCTGCAAAGACTTATACTAAAGTCAACAAAGCAAAGGAGGTTTCTTTTTATGAAACAATTAACAGAAGTAGTATTTATCTTAGACCGCAGCGGTTCCATGCATGGTTTGGAAAAAGATACCATTGGTGGCTTCAACAGTATGCTTGCCAAGCAAAAGGAGATTGAAGGGGAAGTGCTGGTTTCCACAGTTCTTTTTGATGACAAGTGCGAGATTTTGCACGACAGAAGACAAATCAACGACATGCAACCCATCACCGAAAAGGAATATTATGTGCGTGGTTGTACTGCCCTGCTTGACGCTGTTGGTGGAGCCATTCATCACATTGGTAACGTTCATAAGTACGCTCGCGAGGAAGATAGACCTGGCAAGACCTTGTTCGTTATCATTACTGACGGTATGGAAAACGCAAGTAAGCGCTACACCTATCCCAAGGTGAAAGAAATGATTGAACGTCAGCAAAAACGTTACGGCTGGGAATTTATGTTTCTTGGCGCGAATATGGATGCCATAGCGGAGGCACGTCGTTACGGCATTAGACCGGAGATGGCTACTAACTACGTTTGCGATGAAGAAGGTACTGCTCTGAATTATGAAGCAGTGAGCGAAGCTATTTGCAGTATTCGTGCGTGCAGACCGATGACTGCGGCGTGGAAGGAAAAAATTGAAAAGGACTATGCCAAACGTGGAAGATAATGAGTTAATATTCCTTCTAAGTTAATACGCATAAACTAAAAACCGTTCCTCAAATGAGGAACGGTTTTATTACTTTACATACGTAATGTTACGTAGTAAAATCATCTTAAGGAGGGATGAAGATGCCACTAACTCCCAAAGAGATGATTAGGTTGTTAGAGAAAAATGGATTCATTCATATAAAAAGCAATAATGGATCGCATCAAAAATATTTTAATCCCAAGAAGAATGTAACTGTCATCATACCATTACATTCACGTGAATTAGGAAAAGGCTTAGAGCAAGCTATCTTAAAGCTTGCAGGGTTGAAACGTTGAGGCTTGAGAGGTAGTTAATTATGAAAAAGTATTTTTATCCAGTTATTTTTGAACCGGAAGAAGTGGGGGTTTCCGTATACGTACCTGACCTTCCCGGTTGTTTTACACAAGGCGATTCTTTAGAAGAAGCATTGGATAATGTGCAGGAAGCCATGGGTTTATTTTTAGAGGATATTGATCCCAAAGATTATCCTAAGGCTACGAAACCTAACGAAGTGGATTTAGAAGGACAACAATTTATAATGATGGTCGCTTTCGATAAGTTGGCTTACGATAGGAAATATAATGCTAAAGCTGTGAAAAAGACCTTGTCTATTCCTGCATGGCTTAATAATATGGCACAAGAAAGAAATATCAACTTCTCTAATTTGTTGCAAAAGGCATTACTTAATGAATTAGGTGTTACCCAACAATAATATATTCAGCAAAAAAACTCCGTCCCTCGTATGAGGAACGGAGTTAAGTTTTATGAGCTTCTTACCACGCCGGAGTGATGGTACCTTTGAAGTATTCGTTTACGAATTTTTTGTTTTCAGCGGATTGGTAAACTTCTTGCAGTTGTTTGATGCGCGGGTCGTTTACGTTAGCTTCGCGGGTAACAAAAATGTTCAGGAACGGGTTGTCTGCGTTTTCCAGCAAGATGGAATCGTTGGTGGGGTTAAGGCCTGCGGGCAGAGCGTAGTTGCAGTTGATAACAGCAACGGTCAGGTCAGGCAAGCTGTTGGGAATGATTGCTGCATCCAGTTCGCGGATAACCAAGTTTTTCGGGTTAGCAGTGATGTCCTTAACGTTGGTAACAACATTGGTTTTGTCTTTGATTTCAATCAAGCCTTTGTCAGCCAACAGGAGCAGTGCGCGACCACCGTTGGAGGGGTCGTTAGGAATACCAACGATTGCACCTTCGGGGATTTCTTCACCCTTTTTAACTTTTTGGGAATATACAGCCATGGGGAAGTTTACGGTTTTGAAAACTTCTACTAACTTAAAGGAAGGCTCTTTAGCCAAGGTTGCTTTCAGGTAGGGAGCGTGTTGCATGGAGTTTGCAAAGAGTTCCCCTTGATGGAGAGCAACGTTAGGAGTTACATAATCGGAGAATTCTACAACTTCGATTTTCAAGCCTTTTTTATCAGCCAATTTTTTTACATTGTCCATAATTTCAGCGTGGGGACCAGCGGTTACACCAATTTTAATGGGAGCAGAGGTATCTGCTTTTTTGTCAGCTTTCTTATCGCCGCCACAACCTACTGCGAAGGCGGTAAATGCACAAAGTGCTGCGATGCTTAAAACTTTAGCTAATTTCTTCATAATAAATTCCTCCTTAACATTTCTGGGGTACTTTATTTTAAATAGAAAGGCGCGCTATCCTTCTATTTAAAGGTAGAATTACAATTTATTTTTATTGAGCTTCTTGCTCATCCAGTCACCGAAGGATTGCATAACCTGAACCATTACGATGAGCACGACAACGGTAACAATCATAACGTCCATTTGGAAGCGTTGGTAACCGTAGCGTATTGCCAAGTCACCCAAACCGCCGCCGCCAAGTGCGCCAGCCATTGCGGAATAACCAATTAAGCTGATAATGGCGAGGGTTACACCCAACACGATGGAGTGGAGTGCTTCCGGAAGTAAAACCTTGGTGATGATTTGCATGGGGCTTGCACCCATTGCTTGAGCTGCTTCGATGATACCGGGATTGATTTCCAGTAAGGAAGATTCAATGATGCGGGCAATGAAGGGCGCTGCAGAAATGGTCAGCGGAACGATTGCCGCGGTGGTACCAATGGAGGAGCCAACTATCATACGGGTTACAGGGATGATGGCAACCATCAAGATAATGAACGGAGTAGAACGGGTTGCGTTAACAATTGCGCCTAATACGGAGTTGATGGCTGCGTTGGGAAGGATGTGATCTTTGCGAGTTACGGTCAAAATCACACCCAGGGGCATACCTACTGCGGTAGCGAGTGCTGCAGAAGCGAAAACCATATAGCAGGTTTCCCAGAAAGATTTTATCAAAAGTTCAATCATATCAGGACTCATAACCAATTACCTCCGTTTTCAGATTTTGGCTGTGCAGGTAAGCCAAGGCATTATCGATACCTTTGTGGGTACCGGAGATTTCGATAATCAAAGTACCAAAAGGAACATCTTTCAGTTGAGCGATGTTACCGAACAGAATACTTACGTCTACATCAAATTTCTTAACCATACCGGAAACGATGGGTTCGCCTGCAGAATCTCCCAAGAAGGAGATGCGTACGATGAGCTTGCTGCCTTCAACATATTGGCTATTCAGATTCATATTCCGGATGATTTCAGGAAGCTCTGCATTCATAACGCTCTTGGTAAATTCTTTGGTGGTTTCGTGTTGGGGATTGGTGAATACTTCAACCATATCACCTTGTTCAATGATGCTGCCATTGTCGATTACAGCAACACGATCACAA
>JAFTMR010000039.1 GCA_017452325.1 Phascolarctobacterium sp.
ATCTACTGCAAGTCTGCCTTCGTACAATGCTTTTACCATTCTACTACCTCCTCTGCCCAGAATACGGGGCCATCGGTGCAAACCTTCAAGCGTTTGCCAATACCGCCGCAAGCGCAGGACAGGCAAGCGCCCAAACCACACGCCATGTATTTTTCCAAGGAAACTTGGCATTTAACATTAGCTTCCAGGCAAGCGTTAGCAACTGCCTTCATCATAGGTACGGGACCGCACACATAAACGCAGTCATACACACCACTTGCCAAAAGTTCCGGCAACAGCGCCATTACGGTACCTTTAGTTCCGTCGCTGCCGTCGTCAGTAGTAACGAAAACTTTGTCACTAAGTTCATCATAGATGCAGGTCCAGCATACTTCTTCTTTAGTTCTGCCCCCCATCAGGATGTCCGTCTTGCCTGCACCGAAGCCTTCTGCCAAGAACTTCAAGGGTGCTAAACCAAGACCGCCACCAACCAGAAGCGGTTTTTCTGCGTTCATATCAAAGCCTTTACCCAAAGGGCCAACGATACTCAGTTCGTCACCGGAGCAAACATCTGCCAAGATATGAGTAGCTTCGCCAATGATGCGGTAGATGATGGTGAAAGTGCCTGCTTCTTTGTTAACTCCGGCTACGCCGAAGGGACGGCGCAGCAGCGGAGCAGTATTCTTGCAAACCTGTACGTTTACGAACTGACCGGGAAGGGATTGGCTCGCAATTTCAGGTGCATAAACTTCTAATATTTTAATGGTACTATTCAGTACCTTTTGTCCAACAACTTTTGCTGTAGCAATTGTTTTTGGCATTACTTAATCCTCCCAAGCCAAATCTTGTAAAGCAACTACGCTTACTACACGACGACGGCGCATTGCGCTCATTACGCGTTGCAGTTCGCGAGCAGTATCCATGGAAGTGAGGCAGGCAATTGCGTGTTCAACGGTGGAACGTCTAATCTTGAAGCCGTCACGTTCGGAATCACGACCATGGCTAGTGGTGTTGATTACCATACTGATATGACCAGCTTTGATTTCGTCGATAATGTTGGGTACGCCTTCGCCAAGTTTGTTTGCCAGTCTTACAGGCACGCCTTGTTCTTCCAAGTAAGCTTTAGTACCGCTGGTTGCCATGATTTCATAACCTAAATCTGCAAAGCCTTTAGCAATGTCAACTGCTTCTGCTTTGTCAAGGTCGGATACGGTAATCAGAATTGCGCCTTCGTTGGGAACATTGATATTGGATGCGATGCACGCTTTATAAAGAGCGCGGCTGAATTGGTAATCGCAAGCCATAACTTCACCGGTGGATTTCATTTCTGGGCCAAGGGTGATATCTACGTTGCTCATTTTGTTAAAGCTGAATACAGGAGCTTTAACTGCATAGTAGTCAGGGAACAATTTAAGACCAGGTTTGTAGCCTTGTTCTTTGATGGTCAAGCCCATAGCAGCTTTAGTAGCTACGTTAATCATGGGGATACCGGTTACTTTACTCAGGAAGGGTACGGTTCTGGAAGAACGGGGGTTAACTTCGATTACGAATACATCATTACCGCGAACAATGTATTGAATGTTAATCATACCCTTAACTTCCAAGCCCAGAGCCATTTTATTGGTATATTTAATGATGGTTTTGATTACGGTTTCCGGTAAGCTTACAGGCGGATATACAGCGATGGAGTCGCCGGAGTGAACGCCTGCACGTTCAACGTGTTCCATAATACCGGGGATGAGTACGTCGGTACCATCACAGATTGCGTCAACTTCAACTTCTTTGCCTTGCAGGTAGTGGTCAACCAGAACGGGATGTTCTTGGGAAGCCTTTACTGCGTAGGTCATATAGTTTTTCAGTTCGTTGTCGTTGTAAACGATTTCCATTGCACGACCGCCCAATACATAGGAAGGACGAACCATTACAGGGTAGCCAACAGTGTTAGCTGCTTTGATAGCGCCTTCAGTATCGAATACGGTGAAACCTTGGGGACGAGGAATGTCGCAATCAGTAAGGAGTTGTTCGAAACGTTCACGATCTTCTGCGCGGTCAATGCTGTCTACGCTGCTGCCAAGAATTTTTACACCACATTTAGCCAGCGGGCCAGCCAAGTTAATTGCAGTTTGACCACCGAATTGTACAATAACGCCTTCCGGTTGTTCTTTTTCAATTACGTTGAGCACGTCTTCCAAAGTCAAAGGTTCAAAGTACAGTTTATCGGAAATATCGAAGTCAGTGGAAACGGTTTCCGGGTTGTTATTGATGATGATGGTTTCGTAACCCATTTCACGCAGCGCCCATACAGAGTGTACGGAGCAGTAGTCAAATTCTACGCCTTGACCGATACGGATAGGACCGGAGCCAAGTACAACAACTTTCTTTTTGTCGCTTACAGCAACTTCGTCTTCGTTTTCATAAGTGGAATAGTAGTACGGGGTTGCAGCTTCGAATTCTGCAGCGCAGGTATCTACAATTTTATATGCGGGCAGGATGTTATTTGCTTTACGCAGCTCGCGAATTTCAAACATATCCTTGCCAACCAGTTTGCCAATTACGATATCAGCGAAGCCCATCTTTTTAGCTTTCAACAAGAGTGCAGGAGTCAGCTCGTGAGTTTTAAGAGTTTCTTCCATTTTCACAATGTTGGTCAGCTTATGCAGGAACCATTTATCCATTTTGGTAATGTCATTGATATAATCAATGGTTACTCCACGACGGATAGCTTCCACGATAACAAAGAGGCGTTCGTCATCAATGCGTTTAATGCGGTCTTTGATTTCATCGTCGCTGAGAGCTTTCAATTCAGGCATTTCCAGATGAATCAAACCAATTTCCAGAGAGCGGATTGCTTTCAAGAGGGAAGCTTCAAAGCTACGTTCAATAGCCATAACTTCGCCGGTTGCTTTCATTTGGGTACCCAAGGTGCGGTCTGCAGTTACGAATTTATCGAAGGGCCAACGGGGGAATTTAAGTACGATATAGTCAACGGTAGGCTCGAAGCAAGCTTTGGTAGTTTTGGTTACAGCGTTTTCGATTTCGTCCAAGGTGTAGCCAATAGCAATTTTACTGGTTACTTTAGCGATGGGATAACCGGTTGCTTTAGAAGCCAAAGCGGAGCTGCGGCTTACGCGGGGGTTAACTTCAATTACATAGTAGTTTTCAGAGAAGGGATCCAGTGCCAATTGTACGTTACAGCCACCGCATACGCCCAGTTCACGAACGATATCAATGGATGCTTGACGGAGCAAGGTCAATTCTCTTTCGTTAAGGGTTTGAGCAGGAGCAACTACAACGGAGTCACCGGTATGTACGCCAACGGGGTCCACGTTTTCCATGGAGCATACGGTAATGCAGTTGTCAGCAGCGTCGCGGATAACTTCGAATTCGATTTCTTTCCAGCCGGCAATGCTGCGTTCAATCAAGCATTGACCAATGGGGCTGTAGCCCAAGCCTTTTTGTACAATGTCAACCAGTTCGTCTTCGTCGTGAGCAATACCGCCGCCAGTACCGCCCAAAGTGTAAGCGGGGCGAACGATAAGGGGGTAACCAATTTGACGACCAAATTCGCAAGCAGCCATGATGGTTTCAACAATGGTGCTTTCAGGAATAGGTTGATTGATTTTTTCCATTGCTTCTTTGAACAGCTCGCGGTCTTCGCCACGTTTAATAGCAGAGATTTGAGTGCCCAAAAGTTTTACGTTATAGTCAGCCAAGATGCCTTTTTCTTCCAAAGCCATAGCCAAGTTCAAACCAACTTGACCACCCAAGGTTGCCAGCAAGGAATCAGGGCGTTCACGTTTAATGATAGTTTCCAAGAACTCAACATTTACAGGTTCAACGTATACGCGGTCTGCAATGTTTACGTCAGTCATAATGGTTGCAGGGTTGGAGTTTACCAGTACAACCTCAAAGCCTTCTTCTTTCAAAGCGCGGCATGCTTGAGTACCAGCGTAGTCAAACTCCGCAGCTTGACCGATGATGATCGGACCGGAGCCGATTACGAGAACTTTTTTTACATCTGTAAGTTTCGGCATATTAACGACCCTCCATCATATCTACAAAAGATTTCAACAGGTAAGTATGTTCTCCGTCCGGCAGGAATTG
>JAFTMR010000040.1 GCA_017452325.1 Phascolarctobacterium sp.
ATCGTAGCGTATCCACTTAAACCTTATAACTTGGGTCTGTACTGGTTTCGACGGGGGTAGGTGTGGTATGATAAGCGAGCCGTGGTCTCACTAGCACGTTAATCAGTGAACGTTTAAATATAAACGCTAACGAAGAATACGCTTTAGCAGCTTAATTTGCTAACTGTCGCCTGAGCCTCTTCCCACAGGTGAAGGATGACAGTCAAATTGTGGGATACCTTACTTCTTATTCTCGGCGGTTGTAAGGGAAACTCATCGAGATAGCAACCAAGAAGCCCGTCGCTAGGCATCGAGGAAGCGAAATAAAGTATGGCGTCTGCGCTCGGAGAAAGTTGTATTGCAATATTTTCGGACAGGGGTTCGACTCCCCTCAGATCCACCAATTTTAAAAATTAAAGCCCGTACCTTTTGGTACGGGCTTCTTGTGTTTTTAGGCTCATCTTCCTAATTCACGTTTAATTATTTTTTTGTAGGCTTCTACGCCAGGTTGGTCAAAGGCGTCTACATCGGCAAGTTCTCCTTCATAAGCAATGGAAAGCATTAAGAAGTAGAAGATTTGTCCAATATAGAATTCGTCCAGCTTGGGCAAGCGGTAAAGGGCGCTAAAGCGATTGTCCTTGTCCAAGGCTTCGCGGTTTGCCAAGAGAGCAATCTTCAAGGCTTTATTTAAGGATACGCCTTCATACTTGGCAAAGTCCTGTAAATGGGGGAAGGGGTTGCCAAGGATAACATCAGCGTCAAAATTATCAACCTGCAAGAATTGGATAACCTTATTACGTTTACCATCCTGATGCTGTTGGGTTTGAGCGTGCATATCCGTACTGCCTACTGCCGCAATGGGAGTACGACCATAGTAAACGGTTGCACCCTCCCTGTTATGGCGCTTGCCTAAGGATTCCGCAAGGAGCTGTACATACCACTCACCTAAGGATTTAAGGCACATGCCGTAGTTCATAAACACTTCAATATCGCAGTTGTACTTGCTGCCTGCAAGATACTTCAAACTGGCATTGAGGAGGGCAGGGTTATTGTAGTCTGCTGTTTGGCAGGCTTCGTCCATTACACGAGCGCCTTCCAAAATCTTTTCGATATCCAAGCCAATGGCTGCTGCAGTTACAAAGCCAACATCGTTCAGTACAGAGAAGCGACCACCAACGCCTTCCTTTACGTCGAAGGTGCGCCAACCTTTTTCTTTAGCCAGCTTATACAGGGGAGAACCGGTTGCTTCTTTTAAATCGGTAACAACAGCAACGTCTAAGGTGATATTATCACGTTTAGAAAGCTCCTGATAATAATAGCTAAAGGCGGTTAAAGTTTCCAGGGTTGTTCCGGATTTGGAGATAGGTACCAAGAGCAGCTTAAACTTTTCACCTTTGGGAGGCCTGTTAGCGGCAAGGCTATCCATTTGTTGCACAATGTGCAAGCTTTGCCACGGGTCAATGTTGTTGCCGCCAAAGAAAAGGCGCGGATAATTATCACGTTCCTCGTGGTTAAAATTGTTCCAGCCGCCACCGCAGAAAATATCAAAAAGCACTTTATTACCTAAGTAAGAACCACCCACACCCAAAAAGATTACTGCGTCAACCTCGCGCTGTACATAATTGGCAAACTCTTTCAGCTTGGCAATGGAGGTGGGGTTGTTGGGATTACCTTCCTTAATATATGGCAGGCGGGTAAAATAAACAGGCTCAGGAGCGCCATCCTTAGAAAGATGGGCTTTGGCAAAACCGCTTCTACGCATTTCGTCAATGGCAGCTGCGGCGTTTTGCACACGCTCCTTTAAGGAGTCTAAATCATTTTCGGTTATACGACAGTCGCCCATCATGGTTGCGTAATCAAAAACGAAACCATCGGCGAGCTTTAGTGTTCCATCAAAGTTCATCATATCACCAGTCAAAAATATTGTTGATTATTTGTATTATAGCATATGCTATTATTATTACAAGGCTTTGCACCATATAAATAATATGTAATTTTAAGAAGATGGATTTTTCATAAGCATTAAAGCTAAAAAGTTCTTTTATAATTTTAGGTTTTATTTTTTCGTAACAGCTCTTGCCTTTTTACAGGGCAAGGGTAATTTTTTGAGTGAGCTTTCTTTACAGGATGGAACGCTTTTCTGAAACATACTTTACAGTTTTTTAAGGAGTTACAAAAAATAAAAGACTTTAGTAGATTTTTGTTGACTTTATAAAATTTTTGCAGTATCGTAATGCTCAGCAAGTTAATATGTGGCGATGAAGAGAAGAGTACGCAAAGAGGAATGCTACAGAGAGCTTTCGTTTGGTGCAAGAAAGCGCAGGAGAATTTGCCGAAGATGGTCTTGGAGCTGATTGACTGAATCCACAGGTTTAGGTCGTCCGGGGTTGCCCGTTACAGCAATAGAGTATTCAAGGAAGTTTTCCCGCGTACTTGAAGAGGCGCATATCGTGAGGTGTGCGTGAATAAGGGTGGTACCACGAATTTTACCTTCGTCCCTGTATTTTGTTACAGGCGCGAAGGTTTTTTTATTGTGCCAAATGAGGAGGA
>JAFTMR010000041.1 GCA_017452325.1 Phascolarctobacterium sp.
AATCATAGTTGCCGCCATAGCCGCCGCTAAAGCTTTCTTAGCATGGCGAGAGCGGATAAAACTAAACATATAAAATCCTCCTTCGCATATACAAAAGACTAAACCCCCAAAAGGGGATAATAAGCCAGTTTCAGAATAATAATATTATAAATGAGCAAATTTATAAAATCAAACTCTTTCTCGATTGATTAAGCCTATTTTACTTAGAAATTCTCTTCATTTCGTCTGTTTTTGAATTCTACTGACTGGTCAGTCAGATTTCTTGGAGATCCACTGCTGCTCCTTGATAAATTTGTGTAGATTACCTAGGGCGAAGCCGGAGACCTCCTCCTTACCGCAGACATTTTCCAAAAAGAAAATTTTATCTTCCTTTATATACCACTCTCTGGGCAAGCCTTCACTGAAATCTAAGTTCTTGTTATTATTCAAAAGGTTCAGCAGCTTGTACAAATCCTTTTGGCTAGTATCGAGTATATCTTCTATTTTAACCAGCTTGCCCGTACCCACGTCAAGATGAACATTGTGGTGCACAAAATTATTTTTACCGCTAATAAGCTGCAAGCTTAAAAGGTAGGGACTGGTGACAGCAACATTAAAAGCTACGTCTGCCTCGCCACGATAAAACTTTGCAAGATAGGGCTCTACTTCCTTAATTATTAAAGCGTTCACCTCATTTTGCAGCTGAGGATTATTTTTGTAGGCAACCATGGGATAGGTAGCTTCGCCGCCGGGGAGCACAAGCTTCCTTGGCAAAACACAGTAGACCTCTGCGTCCACACCGTCGTTGATGGAATTGTTCTTACCGCTGCTAGCCAGCATAATAGTATACTTGCCGGTCTTCCACTGCTCCTTGCCGTCAAGCTCCTGCAATTTCCAGACAGCACCCACATCTGCCAAAATCTTCTTATCCGCAACAATGCTCTGAGTAGTAAGAAGCTCATCCTTGCCATCCTTGTCCAGGTCATAGGCAACCATGGAGCTTAACCCGTTGTAGTCAGGCTCTTTGCCCCTTCGGGTAATCTGTTCAAGCATATCGTAGTCCAACTCCACCTTATGGGTCTTGCCATCAGCCATAGTTACGTCAATGGCATCACCATTCCAAAGAGTACGTTTCACCACGCCAAAATTATCTGTGTCAGCAAAGACCTCTTTAACATTTTTGGCATCTTTAAAATCTAAAAGCAAAAAATCCCTGCCGGCACGCCAGTTACCCCTGCCAATGGAGAGTAGAATATTTTTATCCCCCTCTTTTAGCTGGACAGCTTCCAAGAAACAATTATAACCGCCGTCCACAGGGGGCTTGTAGGCAGTAATAATTTCCTTATCACCATTCTTCATCAGCAAAAGCAGGTCATCAGCATAACCACCGGAAAGCTTTTCACCCCAGAGCTCAAATTTTACCGGCTCACCATTACGCTCTGCTTCCAGCTCTGCCAGCTGTAAGCGCTCTGCCGCGGCACTCTGCACATTGCAGCACAGCAGGCACAGCATAGCTAAAATAGTTTTTATTTTAACGGTCATAGGACACGCTCCCTTCCCAAATACTACTAACATTATATCACCAGCACACAAGTATATGGTAGGCAAAAACGTTTCATCTGTTATAATTCGCATTCTTTTAAAATTTTTATGCAGTGAATTTCACAAAACCAGTGCAAGCCACTGGCAGATAGTGTACAATGGGCGTAGTATTATAAATTTTGAGAGAAGGGAAGTATATATAATGAAGAAACTTGTTATAATCTTAACCGCTCTGTGCATGCTGCTGGCGCTTGGCTGTGGTGGAGAGAAGAAGGCTACGCCCAAAGAAAAGGCTAAAGTGAGCATGGCGCTCCTGCGTCTGACCAGTAGTGCGCCCCTGTTTATCGCCATGGATAAGGGCTTCTTTGCCGAAGAAAATTTAGAGGTTGAACCCCAATGGTTTGACGCCGCCCACCCCATTGCAGTTTCCACTGCTTCTTCCAAGGTTGACGTGGGCGCTACCGGTATTACTGCCAGCCTTTTCAACATGGCTGCCAGCGGACAGAAGCTTGCCATCGTTGCAGATAAAGGTCGCGAGCAAAAGGGTTACTCCTCTTCCGCACTCATCGTTACCACTGACAACTACAACAAAGGCGTAACTTCCTTGGAAGCACTGCAAGGTAAACGCGTGGGCATTACCCAGAAGGGTAGTACCTTCCATTATATGATTGGCAGAATGCTGGAAACCAAAGGCATGAGCCTTGACGACGTACAGCTTATTCCCCTTGGCAAATTGAGCGCGGTTATGGCGGCCCTGGAAAGCAAGCAGATTGACGCTGCCATCCTCAACGAACCCAATATCAGCAAAGTGCAACGTGCAGGCTACGGCAAAATGGTTGCCCAGGTTGGCGATCTGATTCCCTACCAGACCTCCGCTGTGTTCTATTCTCCGGAGTTTGTGAAGAAGGAAGACGTGGCAGTACGCTTTATGAAAGCTTACAACAAAGCAGTTAACTATTACTACGACGCTGCCATCGCTAAGAAGGATGCGAAAAAACTGGACGAAGTAGTAACCATCGTTTCTAAATATGTTAAGGCTCCCGTTGAAGATATTAAATTGGGCTTGCCCTATATTGACCGCGACGGTAAGCTATTGAGCAGTGATATTGCAACTCAAATTGAGTGGTACGCTTCTCATGGAATGCTTAAGGGCAAGCTTGATGCTTCTCAAGTGGCAAATACTTCTTTCCTTGAAAAAGCATTAAAAAAATAAGAATTTATTACATAGAAAGCGTTAGAAGTGATGGAAGACGCGAAGCAATGAAATTCGTGAAGTGATGGCGTACTGGACGTACGTCGAGCAAGCGAATGAATTGCGACAAAGCATAACAGTGCTTATAACGCTTTTAGGTGAAATAATGAAACTCGTTATTGAACATATAAACAAAGAATTTAAAAACGCACAGGGCAAAGCACTATCCGTTCTGCAAGAAATTAACCTTACTATAAATAAGGAAGAATTTGTTGCTCTCGTTGGTCCTTCCGGCTGTGGCAAAAGCACCCTGCTAAACTTAACCGCAGGCTTGCTAGAACCTACAAGCGGAACCATCAAGTTTACGGAAGTAGAAAGCAACCGCCAACCGCGGATGAGCATTGTCTTTCAGGAAACAGGCTTGTTCCCTTGGCGCAGTGTTGAGGAAAATATTGCCTTTGGTCTGGAAGCAGAAGGCTTCCCTGGGGAAAAACGCAAGAAGCGTATTGCCCACTACATTGAGTTGGTAGGACTGAAAGGCTTTGAAAAATCCTTCCCCCATCAGCTGAGTGGTGGTATGCGCCAACGAGTGGGTATCGCCCGCGCCCTCGCCGTAGAGCCGGACGTACTCCTGATGGACGAGCCCTTTTCCGCACTGGATGCGCAGACCCGCACCATCATGCAGGAAGAGCTTGTTACCCTGTGGGAAAAGACTCGCCTGACAACCCTCTACGTTACCCATAACATTCAAGAAGCAGTTATGCTGGCGGATAGAGTGGTTCTGCTTTCTCGCCGTCCCGGTAAGGTTAGCAAGATTTTGGAAATTAACATCCCCCGTTCCGACAGGGACAAAACAGAATACGCAGAAGAGATTGCTGAATACATCCGCATCATTTGGGAACACATCAGTAATGACGCTCGCGCTGCCTTAATGGAGGTGAACGCCAATGAATGAGTACAAAGTAGTAAGCCGTATGACCCATTGGCAAAAAACCTATCCCAACTGGGTATCCATCGTCTCCATCCTCTGCCTTTTGGCAATTTGGGAACTCATTTGTCAGAGCGGAGTAGTTTCTTCCCTATTCCTGCCCGCTCCTAGCGCCATCATCAGTGCCTTACTGCAAATGATTGCTGACGGCGAAATAGGCGTAAGCCTTGCGGCAAGCTTGTATCGTATTTTGGCAGGTTTCTTCATTGGCAGCTTGGTAGGCTTGGCAGTTGGCTTAGTCACCGGCACCTCCGCCCTTATGGATAAAATTGGTACGCCCATCGTCAACGCCCTGTACCCCATTCCCAAAATCGCCCTGCTCCCCTTGTTCATCCTGTGGCTGGGCATTGGCGAGCTTTCTAAAGTAACCATCATTGCCTTGGGCGTCTTCTTCCCCGTAGCAATGAACACTTACAGCGGCGTGAAGAATGTGGATACCTTGCTTCTGAAAGTTGCGGCAAGCTTTAACGCCAGCTGGTGGATGACCATGAAAAGCGTAGTTCTGCCCAACGCCCTGCCCATGATTTTCGCAGGCTTGCGGTTGGCAGCAGGCACATCCCTTCTGCTCCTTGTGGCTGCAGAAATGATTGCGGCGCAGGTGGGTATCGGCGCCCTTATCCTGCACTACGGTGACCTGATGATTACCGATAGACTTATGGCAGGCGTAATCGTCCTTTCCCTTTTGGGACTGGTCTTTAATTTAATATTGCAATTTGTGGAACGCAAGGCTATTCCTTGGAAGTAAGGCTATAAAAAGTTAAGAGGCTGGACGCATCCAGCCTCTTTTGTATTTTCTATCTTTATTTACAACTGCATCCCCAAAACTCATCCTTATATCACAATGCATAACCTTTTAAAAGAAACATCTCATTTTGCAGACAATTCACTTGCAGTTAGAAAGCAAATGAATTACAATTAACATACGAAAGGAGTGTTACTTATGGGTAAAACAGCACAAGTATCTTTGAGAATTGATGAAAGTTTAAAAAACAGAAGTAACCTTTTCTTTGAAAGTTGTGGTATTTCTTTTAACCAAGGCATACAGATTTTACTAAAAAAAGTTTTACGAGAAGGAAAACTAGAACTAATTCCTGAATATAGCGCTGAAACTTTAGCTGCTATGGTAGAGTCCGAAGAAATTTTAGCAAATCCGTCTAAACATAAAAGCTACTCTTCTTCTGAAGAAATGATTAAAGATATTTTAGCAGAGGAGGACTGACTTTTTGATGCTTCAAATTATTCCCACTAAACAATTCAAAAAAGATTTAAAGAGAATTGCCAAAGATAGTAAGAAGGATTTGAATAAGCTGAACAAAATAATCAATATGTTAGCAGAAAAAAAGCAGTTACCAATAGAATATCGAGACCACCAACTAAAAGGAAACTTAAAAAATTATCGTGAATGTCACATAGAGTCTGATTGGCTCTTGATGTACCAAATCAAGAATGATGTTTTGGTGCTTTCATTAGTTAGAACTGGTAGCCATAGTGATTTATTAAATATGTAAAAACAACAGAAACGCACCCATAATGGGTGCGTTTCTTGTGTATATAAGTTTTTATTCACTTATTCTATCAGCTAACAAATCATTAACTAATCCTTACAAAGTACCTTCTTGTGCGTAAGGCAAAGTATCAATATCAAAGAAATTATGTCTGCTGATATTTTGTTAAATTTCTAACCGTCACCTATGGTGACTCTTTGTATTTTGGTTATACTTTTTTGTGTTATTGTTAAATTCTGCAAATTTTAATTCCCTCTTACATAGTGGCGCGGCACCCTTGGGCTCACCGCACAAACTACTTCGTAGCAAATGGTATCTGCCCATTCAGCCACCAGCTCCATGGGTAAATCACGTCCACCAAAAACTACAACCTCGTCCCCAACTTTCAGGTCAGGAATATCCGTCACGTCCAGCATTACCTGGTCCATACAAACTCTTCCCACGATGGGCGCCTTTTCCCCGTTGATGAGCATATAGCCCTTGTTGGAAAGGCGACGGCTGATTCCGTCAGCATAACCAATGGGTAAAGTAGCGATAACGCTGGGTCTGTTTAAGGTATAAGTTCTGCCGTAACCAATGGTTGCTTCCACAGGTAATTCTTTAATGAAGGAAATTTTTGTTTTTACGGTCATGACAGGCTCAAAGCCTTGATAGCAGTCCATCATATGAGCAGGGTGCAAGCCGTACAGGGTAATGCCTTGGCGCACCATATCCATTTGGTATTCCTGCAGCTCCGTCAACGCCGCGCTGTTGGCAATATGACGAAGGCCCGGTTTTACGCCCGCAGCTTCAATAGCAGCAAGCGCTTCCTGAAAACGCCCAAACTGATAAGCAGCGTAACCCTTGTCATCTGCGTCAGCAGTTGCAAAGTGAGAGAAGACCCCTTCAATTTCAATTCCCGGCAGGCTCGCCGCCAGCTTGGCAAAGCTGCCTGCATCACGCACATGCACGCCAATGCGGTGCATACCCGTATCTATCTTAATGTGAATTTTCGCCTTGGTCTTTTGTTTGAGAGCAGCCTCGTTCAGTGCAAATAAACGCTCCTCATCAAAGACTGCTTGGCTAATGTCATAACCCACTACCAAATCAGCAACCTCCGGCAGCATGGAGCCCAAGATTAAAATGGGCATCTCAATCCCCGCCTCCCGCAGCTTCACTGCTTCCTGGAGCAATGCCACCGCAAGAAAATCTGCACCATTACGAGCAGCCTCCTGTGCCACACGCACAGCACCATGCCCGTAAGCATCAGCCTTAACCACCGCGCATAGCTTGGTAGATGGTTTTAAATTTGCCTTTGCCACCTGTACGTTATGAGCAATTGCATCTAAATTGATTTCTGCCCAAGCACCTCGTTCTATATGCACGCCAGCTTCCTCCGTAATAATAAAATAAACCGCAGTAAGCCTAGCCACTGCGGTCTTTAAAGTTCTAAAGGCTATACCTGTGTTTAGCATATAACCATTCAATTTTTTTGTCAATATTACTTTTCTTTCTTGGCTTTGCAGTCCTTAGAAAGAGGGCAGACTTCACAGCCACCACATTCATCAGCGAACTGCTTACCAAAATAATGACGTGCCACCATCACCGCCACAATTATAAATCCTAAACCGATAATAATATCTTCCATAATATATCACCATCTGGCAAAGCGGGTGTTTTCAGTTTCCCAGCGTTTAAACTGGCAGTAGCCCCAAGGCGCGTACAATCCGAAGGTAATGGTGGTAAAAAGCATAATCATCAGCCATTGGAAGAAAAACCCAAGGCCTGTACCTACAAATTCCAGCTGACGTCCTTCCACATAGGTGTTGGCGCAAATCCAACGTTGCTGCGCAGAGTAAGCCCAAGGAAAAAACAAGCCAAAGGTAAGAATGCTCGCCAAGGTTGTCCAAATCATCAACCAGCAATAGCCAAAGCCGCTGCCTTCAAATTTAAATTCTCTCATAATATATACCTCACTTATGTTTTGATTTGCTTCGTTAGTTTTAGCATAAAACATTGCTTCCCCATTTGCAAATGAACATTTTGTGAAGTCTTCCCTAAAAAAGTAAGGCAGCCTAAAAAAGGCTGCCTTCCAAAATTCTAATCTTTAATTACTTTTGGCAATGAGTGCCTGCAAATGCAAATCTTCTGTTGCGTCAGCGCTGTTGCCAATGCTGTGCCACTCTCCGTCAGGGCAATGAACAGTATCGCCAGCCTGCAAGGTCATGGTAGTACCATTGTCATTATATTCTGCAGTGCCTTTCAGCACAACGATGGTTTCGCTATTGCCATTGTGCTGATGATAACCCAAACTGCAGCCCGGTTTTAAAACTACTTCTGCGTACATAACGATGGAATCGTTAATAAGCTTTTCGTCGATGTAGTGGTTAATGATTACGTCACCATTACCGCCAAAACGGTTGGTGGAAATATCTGTCTTCTTGTCTGTATAAAGCATCTTAGCCCCTCCTTTGCTTCATTAAATTTATTATAAACGATTTGTAAAAATTTTGTTGGAAATTTTATTTTCAACACTTTACAAATTTAGCGAACTAAAGTATAATAGGCTCATACCACAAAGAAACCACTTGTCGTGACGGAACGACGAGTAAAATATGGAGAGGGGTTGTATCTATGAAAAAATTATTAATGGTATTGATGAGCTTGGCAATGGTTATGATGTTGACTGCTTGCGGCAGTGATGCTCCGAAAAAAGTTGTAATCGGCTTGGACGATAACTTTGCTCCCATGGGCTTCCGCAACGAAAAGAATGAAATCGTTGGCTTCGACATTGACTTGGCTCGTGAAGCTTGCAAACGTTTGAAAATGGAAGTTGAATTCAAACCTATCGATTGGGGTGCTAAAGAAGCAGAAATTAAATCCAAACGCATTGATGCAATCTGGAATTGCTTTACCGTTAACCCGGAACGCGAAAAAGTTTATGGCTTGTCCAAACCTTACATCACCAACTCTCAATTGGTAGTTGTACCTACTGGCTCCAGTATTAAAAAGATTTCTGACCTGGTTGGCAAAGTTGTAGCAGTTCAAGACGACGCTACCGGCGATTACCTGTTCAACCTTCCGGAAAACAAAGCTTTGAAAGATTCCTTGAAAGACTTTAGAAAATATCCTGACTTCGCAGCAGTTTACATGGATATGGACGCTGGTCGTGTTGACGCTATGATTGTTGACGCAGTTCTTGCTCGTTACTACAACACCAAGAACCCGGGCAAATACGAAGTGCTTGACGAAACCATGGGCGATGAAGTTGTAGCAGTTGCTTTCCGCAAAGACGATACCGCACTGCGCGACAAAATCGACAAAGTACTTGACGAAATGAAGAAAGACGGCACCTGCAAAAAGATTTCCGAAAAATGGATGGGCGCCGACATCACTAAATACTAAAATTGTTATGACTCTGGGGCGGAGGATACTTCGCCCCATTAGTTGCGTTTAAACGGAGATTGTTATGGATTATATTATTAGTATTATTCCGCAAATGTTGGACGGTTGCGTAGTCACCGCCCAAGTATTTTTTCTTACCATTATATTGAGTATTCCCTTGGGACTGGTGCTGGCTTTCGGTAGGGTTTCTAATTTAAGCTTGGTTAAACACTTCATTGCCTTTTACGTTTGGGTAATGCGTGGCACTCCCTTGATGCTGCAATTATTGTTCTTCTACTTCGCGCTGCCTTCCGTTGGCATCCGCTTTGAAGACTTTACCGCTGCCATGATTGCCTTCGTCCTGAACTACGCTGCTTATTTCTGCGAAATTTTCCGCGCAGGCATCCAAGCTATTCCCAAAGGACAGTACGAAGCTGCTCACACCTTGGGCATGAGCTACATTCAGACTATGCGCCGCATCGTCCTGCCCCAAGTATTCCGTATTGTTCTGCCCCCTGTAAGTAACGAAACTATTACCCTGGTTAAAGATACTTCCTTGGTTTATGTACTGGCAATGAACGATTTAATGCGCACCACCCGCAACTTGGTACAAAGGGACTTTGACATTACTCCCTTCCTGGTTGCAGGCGTGTTCTATTTGCTGGCAACCCTGATTTTAACTGTGCTGTTTGAAAATCTGGAAAAACATTTCTCCAGATACGACCAATAAGGAGAATTGTCATGAAAAAGATTGAAGCACGTAATATTTATAAAAGATTTCAGAACCTTGAGGTTCTTAAAGGCATTGACCTTGAAGTAAGTGAAGGCGAGGTTGTTGCTGTAATCGGTCCTTCCGGCGGTGGCAAGAGTACCCTGCTCCGTTGTCTGAACAAACTGGAAACCATTGAGCAAGGTACCATCATCATCGACGGTGAGCCCTTGGCACAGGATAATGGTAATGGCACCGAATACCCTTCCGCTGACGAAGCAAGACGTATCGCCTGCAAAATGGGTATGGTGTTCCAGCAGTTTAACCTGTTCCCCCATATGACCGTTCTGGAAAATTTAATTGAAGCTCCCATTCAAGTACAAAAGCGTAATAAGGACGAGGTCATCAAAGAAGCGGAGGTACTTCTGGCGAAGGTTGGTCTTTCTGAAAAGCGTGACGTGTACCCCCGCAAATTGAGTGGCGGTCAGCAGCAGCGCGTTGCCATTGCCCGCGCTCTTGCCATGAAGCCTGCCATCCTGCTTTTTGACGAGCCCACCTCTTCTCTCGACCCGGAGCTGACCGGCGAAGTACTGCGCACCATGCGCGAGCTTGCCGAAGAGAAGATGACCATGGTTGTAGTTACCCACGAAATGGGTTTTGCCCGCGAGGTTGCTACCAAGGTTGTCTTTATGGCAGATGGTTACGTTCAAGCCTGCGGTACTCCCGAAGAAATTTTCGAGAACCCTACCAACGAACGCTTAAAGGCTTTCCTGAACGTTATCAAAAAGTAATAGCTTAAAATAAAAAGACGTAAACGTTTCCTAGGAAGCATTTACGTCTTTCTTCTTTGTACTCAATTATTTTTGTCCAGCTCTGCTAATTTGGACATAAACTTTTCGTTGTCAATAATAAAGCGCTCGTGGCTGCCCTTGCCAATAATACCATGCGCATCGTTTGCCACTACAGCGAAGGTCAGCTTGCGTCCTTCGATACCGGTAAGCATTGCGGTGGCGGTAACCTCGGCGCCCAAAGCAGTGGGAGCATTGTGGGTAATGCTCAGGCTTACGCCCACACTACCGGTACCCGGGTCAAGACAACCAAGGAGAGCCGCACAAGCAGCTTCTTCCATCAAAGCACACATTGCCGGAGTTGCAAACACCGGTAAGGAACCACTACGCATGGTCTGCGCAGTATTTTTTTCAGAAACAGTAGTTGTGGCAGTACCGCTAAGTCCTGCTTGTAAATTTGCCATAATATCTATTACCTCTTCCCTTTTTATTCCCAATTAAATTCAACAGATAACATAATAATTCAAAAATTGTTTTATGGCAAGTGCAAATGGGTTATAATTAGAAAAAACAAGAAATTTTTTCCTGTTAAAGGAGTTTCATATGGAAAATTCATTGTTGAAAAAAGAAAAAGTCCTTCTTAAATTCTTACAACAGCTTCCGGCTCCGGCTCTTGCCTTTAGCGGAGGAGTTGATTCTGCCCTGCTCTTGGCAACCTGCAAAATTGCTAAGGTCAAGGTGAAGGCTATAACTGCGGTTACTCCCCTTGTGCCTGCCTTCGAGCGGGAGGATGCTCTACGCCTTGCCAAGGAGTGGGAGGCGGAGCAAAGCTTATTGGAACTGAACCCCCTTGCCATGCCGGAGTTCTGCGCTAACGAAAGCAAGCGCTGTTACCATTGCAAGAAGATGCTCTTTACCGCAATGGCTGCAGAAGCCAAAGCTCTGGGTTGCGCCTGCCTGCTGGACGGTGCCAATCTTGATGATATGGGTGACTATCGCCCCGGAATGCAGGCTACTAGGGAGCTTAAAGTTATCAGCCCCCTTTTGGAATGCGGCTTTACTAAGGCAGATGTCCGTTCTCTCGCTAGAAAGTACAAGCTTTCCGTAGCGGAAAAGCCTGCTTACGCCTGCCTTGCCTCCCGCATTGCCTACGGTGAAGCGATAACTTTGGAGAAGCTTGCCGCTGTGGAACAGGCGGAGGAAAAACTAAAGGCTTTAGGATTAAGCGACGTGCGGGTACGCTGTCATGGCAAGCTGGCGCGTATCGAGATTGCTCCCGAGCAGATAGCCCTTGCCGCTACCAAACTGCGAACAGAAATTATCAGCGCAGTTCAAGACGCCGGCTTTACCTACGCCACCCTGGACCTACAAGGCTTTAGAAGCGGAAGCATGAATGAGAATATTATATAAAGGAAGAAAACTGTACTCTAGCAAAGGCAAAACCCCTCGGTTCCAGCGACCGAGGGGTTTCTTACCGTGCTGCCGCAGACGGACACGGCAGCTATTGTATGGGATGGGGGGTGAGTTGATTGCGTCCAAAAATCAACCTTCCAAAATATCTTCTTTTGTACTTATAGTATTCTACGCCAACCTGAAATTTCCTGCCTGCTTTTAGGGTTAACATACTTTTTTTAAAACTTGTCGTAAATATTTTACTTACATCAAGCTTCTAGAAATGCTATAATAAAATTGTAAATTATTCTAATTTACAAGATAGGGGTGACTCATATGGCATTGGAATTCAAAAAAATTACTTTCTTGAAAATTTATACTGGCGAAGACGTTATGCTTGATGATAGACCTTTGTATAAGGCAGTCATTGAAGAAGCACGTCGTCTTGGCTTAGCCGGCGGTACAGTTTTAAAAGGTATAGAGGGTTATGCAACTAAGCTGCGTGGTGTTGGCAGAGCTATCAATTATTTTGTTAGCGGTAACGCCAACTATCCCATCATTGTAGAAATAGTTGATAACCGCGAGAATATCGATAAGATTCTTCCATGGTTGGAAAAGAACGTACATAACGGCTTGGTACTGCTGGAAGAAAGTGAATACCTGGTTACTGACTATACTCGCAAAAGAGAAGCAGAAAGAGCTGCCTTCTTGGCACAACAACACGAAGATTAATGCTTTTTGACCGCAGCTTTTATGGCTGCGGTTTTTTGCCTATAAGCCTACTTGCTCATTTGCCTGTAAAATGATATCATTGAAATAGTTTATGCTTGAGACAAGCCTTTATATGGTGGAAACTTATCAGGCTTGACAGATATTAAGGAGGCTGTATCTTAAATGAATTTTGAATTTTTCTTGTTTCTGATTTTTATGTCCGTAATTTCCTTTGCCGTTGCATTCTTAGCCTATGCCATGGTAGTACGCTTCATGGGTAAGGAAAGTACTTTAAGCCGTTGGACCCAAATCATCTGCATTCCCGCTTGCGTTATCTTTTTTGATTTCATCACCATCGCTTCCGGCGAAGACAAATATTGGGTAGGCAGTATTCCCCTTGCTCTCATCGGTATCATCCTTTTGTACTATTACTTCATCAAAGGCGAAAGCATCTTAGGTGAACAATCTCCTTCCCAGGTAGCAGCAAAGAATCAAATTGTTGAGCCAAAGAAATTCAGCAAAAAATCTCAACGTATTCACGAAGCGAGAAAAAAACGTGGCGGAAGATAATCTGGCAGGATTTTCACCGTTCGAAAAAGAATATAACATCTATAGAACTGGGTTGGGTGTTGCTCCAATCTGCTTTTTGAATCCTAAACACGCGGAGGTGTTTAAATATGTTTAAAAAAATTCTTGTTCCCGTTGATGGTAGCGAAGGCAGCTGGCGTGCTATGGAACACGCAATTGCCTTGGGCGAAAAATTTGAAAGCGAAATTGATGTTATCAATGTAATCCAACCCTACAACAACGCTGCTTTGCTGGCTGTTCCCCTGGACCACAGCACCTATAGACAAAGCAATAGCGAAATGGAAAAAATTGGCGACAAAGTTCTGGAAATGGCTGAAGAGAAAATGGCCGGCTATCCCCACAAAGTGGAATATTCCATTGAAATTGGTCATCCCTCTGAGCGCATTATTGCTTTTGCTAAAAAGTCAGAATGTGATGCCATCGTATTAGGCAGCCGCGGTCTTTCCGGTATTGCGGAATTCTTCTTGGGTAGCGTAAGCTCCAAGGTTGCTCAATACGCAGGTGTTCCTGTTTTGATTGTAAAATAAGTTATGTTGAAGCGAGTACTCGTTGCAATTGACGGCAGTGATCATTCTTGGCGCGCCCTTGAATATGCTTGTGCCTTGGTCAAGCTCAGCGGTGGCGATTTGGTGATCATAACCGTTGCACCTAAGAATAAGCCTGTGCCTGTCTTATTTGCTGATGGGGACTGTATGACGGCACAAATTGGCGATGAAGTTTTAGATGCGGCACGCTCTGTAATGCGTAAGCAAAACATCAACTGCTCCTATCTGCTGGAGCGTGGTGGTAATATTGCTGAACACATTCTTCAAGCAGAAAAGACGGAAGACTGTGACGCTATTGTCTTGGGCAGTCGCGGCTTTGGAATGCTGGAAGGCTTGTTCAAAAATAGTATTAGCCAAGTAGTCGTTGAAAGCGCAGATGTTCCTGTAATAATCGTAAAATAAAATTCTACCTTAATCACCTGCTAGCGCCAGCTATGCAGGTGATTTCTGTTTGTAGCTATAATGTGAAAACTACTCTTAAAGGTGCATAATATTTTACAAAGCACAGGTAATAATGTAAAATAGTGGATAGGAATAAAGAGGTCAAAGCTCTATTATTTTATATATTTAAATGAAAGAAGGGGTTCCAATGGTCAAAATGAAAACTATGGACGGCAACACCGCTGCTGCGTATATCTCCTACGCATTTACCGACGTTGCTGCAATTTATCCCATCACTCCGTCCTCTCCCATGGCAGAGGTTGTTGACGAATGGTCTGCTCAAGGAATGAAAAATATCTTTGGGCAATCTGTAAAGCTTTTAGAAATGCAATCTGAAGCAGGTGCTGCCGGCGCTGTTCACGGTTCCCTGCAATCCGGTGCCCTCACCACCACTTACACCGCATCCCAAGGCTTGCTCTTAATGATTCCCAATATGTATAAAATGGCTGGCGAACTTTTGCCCGCAGTATTCCATGTATCTGCTCGCGCACTGGCAACCAGCTCCCTGTCCATCTTTGGTGACCACCAAGACGTTATGGCAGCTCGTCAAACCGGCTTTGCCCTTTTGGCAGAAAGCAGTGTACAAGAAGTTATGGACCTGGCTGGCGTTGCTCACCTGGCTGCGATTAAAGGTCGCGTTCCTTTCCTGAACTTCTTTGACGGCTTCCGTACCTCCCACGAAATTCAAAAAATTGAAGTTCTGGAATATGATGAATTGGCAAAACTGCTGGACAAAGACGCAGTTGCTGCCTTCCGTCAACGTGGCTTGAACCCGGACAACCCTGTTATCCGCGGTACTGCTCAAAACCCGGACATCTATTTCCAAACTCGTGAAGCAGTTAACACCTATTACGACAAACTGCCTGAAATCGTAGAAGAATACATGGGCGAAATCACCAAACTTACCGGTCGTGAGTATCACCTGTTCAACTACTACGGTGCTCAAGATGCAGAAGATATCATTATCATCATGGGCAGCGGCACCGAAACCGTACGTACCGTTGTTGAAAAGCTCAATGCAGAAGGCAAAAAGGTTGGCGTACTTTGCGTTCACCTCTATCGTCCCTTCAGCGTTAAACATTTCATGAACGCAATTCCTGAAACCGTTAAACGCATTGCTGTTTTGGACCGCACCAAAGAACCGGGCGCATTTGGCGAACCCCTGTACCTAGACGTACGCGCTGCTTTCTATGCAAGCGACAGAAAGCCCCTCATCATTGGCGGCCGCTACGGCTTAGGCTCCAAAGACTTGGTTCCTGCTGATGTTGTTGCAGTATTTGACAACCTGGCTTCTGCCGAACCGAAGAACAACTTTACCGTTAGCATCATCGATGACGTTACCAATACCTCCCTCCCCGCAGGCGAAGCTATTGATGTTACCAAAGAAGGCACCAAAGCTTGCAAATTCTGGGGCTTGGGCAGTGACGGTACTGTTGGCGCTAATAAGAGCGCAATCAAAATCATCGGTGACTATACCGATATGTACGCACAGGGCTACTTCTCTTACGACTCCAAAAAATCCGGCGGCGTAACTGTTTCCCACCTGCGTTTTGGTCAAGTGCCCATCATGGCTCCCTACCTGATTAACGCAGCAGACTTCGTTGCAGTACACAACCAATCCTATGTTTATAACTACGATGTAACCGCAGGCCTCAAAAAGGGCGGCACCTTCCTCCTCAACTGCACCTGGACTGCAGATGAACTGGACGCAAACCTCCCCGGTCAGCTGAAACGCTACATCGCACAAAACAATATTAAATTCTACATCATTGATGCAGTTAAGATTGCTCAAGAAATTGGTTTGGGCGGCCGCATCAATATGATTATGCAATCTGCTTTCTTCAAACTGGCTGACGTTATTCCTCTGGAAACCGCAGTTAAACATTTGAAAGAAGCTGTTGAACATTCCTACGGCAAAAAAGGTCAAAACATTGTTGACATGAACAACGCTGCCATCGACCAAGGCATCAACGCTATTGTAGAAGTAGCAGTACCTGCAAACTGGGCAGAAGCTACCGATAGCAAGCTTGCTCCGGCAACCGGCAACGACTTCATCGACAACGTGCTTGTTCCCATGAACCGTTTGGAAGGCGACAAGCTGCCCGTAAGCACCTTCGCTGAAAAGCACGCAGACGGTACCTTCCCCTGCGGCACCAGCGCTTACGAAAAACGCGGCATCGCTATCAATGTTCCTGAATGGCAAATTGATACTTGTATCCAATGTAACCAATGCGCCTTCGTTTGCCCCCACGCAGCAATCCGCCCCGTACTGATGACCGAAGAAGAAGCAGCTAACGCTCCGGCAAGCCTGCCTTCTAAAGACGCTCTCGGTGCTAAA
The DNA here is from genome assembly GCA_017452325.1 of Phascolarctobacterium sp. Taxonomy (GTDB): domain Bacteria; phylum Bacillota; class Negativicutes; order Acidaminococcales; family Acidaminococcaceae; genus JAHHUH01. The sequence goes on from JAFTMR010000041.1 coordinate 16,082, forward strand.
GGCTTGAAATTTGCAATCAACATTTCTCCGTTGGATTGCACCGGCTGTGGCAACTGCGCACAAATCTGCCCTGCTCCCAAAGGCAAGGCTTTGATTATGAAACCCTTGGACACCCAAGTTGCTAAAACCGTAAACTGGGATTACGCAATGAAGGAAGTTGCTCCCAAGGCTAACCCCATGAACAAAAATACCATTAAAGGTATTCAATTTGAACAACCCTTGCTAGAATTCTCCGGCGCATGCGCAGGCTGCGGTGAAACTCCGTACGCTAAGCTGGTAACCCAACTTGTTGGCGACAGAATGATGCTTGCCAACGCTACCGGCTGCTCCTCCATTTGGGGCGCAAGTGCTCCTTCCATGCCTTACACCAAAAACTGTCAAGGTCATGGTCCCAGCTGGGCAAACTCCCTCTTCGAAGACAACGCTGAATATGGCTTAGGCATGTTCTTAGGCGTTAAACAATCCCGCGAACGCGTGGCTGAAATGGTAAAAGCAATGCCTGTTGACCAAGCTCCGGAAGATTTGCGTGTAGCATTGACCGATTGGCTGGAAAACATGGACGTTAGCGCAGGCACCCGCGAACGCGCAGACGCTCTGGTTGCGGCTCTTGAAAAATACAAAGACGGTTGCGACAAGTGCGCAGCTCTTTACGCTGAAAAGCAATACTTTGTAAAACGTAGCCATTGGATTTTTGGTGGCGACGGTTGGGCTTACGATATTGGTTACGGCGGTCTGGACCATGTACTGGCTTCCGGCGAAAACGTAAACGTAATGGTATTCGACACCGAAGTTTACTCCAACACCGGCGGTCAATCCTCTAAATCCACCCCCACTGCTGCAATCGCTAAATTCGCAGCAAGCGGCAAAAAGACCAAGAAGAAAGACCTTGGCATGATGGCAATGAGCTATGGTTATGTTTATGTAGCACAAGTTGCCATGGGCGCAGATAAGAACCAAACCCTGAAAGCAATCGCAGAAGCAGAAGCTTATGACGGTCCTTCCCTGATTATCGCTTACGCTCCCTGCATCAACCATGGCTTGAAGCTTGGTATGGGCTGCACCCAACTGGAAGAAAAGCGTGCTGTTGAAGCAGGCTACTGGGCAACCTACCGCTACAATCCGGAACTGAAAGCAAAAGGCGAAAATCCCTTCATTCTTGATTCCAAAGAACCCACCGCTGACTTCCGCGAATTCCTCATGGGTGAAGTACGTTACTCCTCCTTGCTCAAGATGTTCCCCGAAACCGCAGAAGGTCTCTTCGAAAAGACTGAAGCTGACGCAAAAGAACGCTTGGCAAATTACAAAAAACTGGCTGGAAAAGAATAATTAAAGCTCAAAACCCTCTCCCGAAAATTCGAGAGAGGGTTTTCAATTTGAATACCTATCTTTATTTACTTAGCTTCAACAGTTTTACTATTATCTCCGTCAAGCTCTGCACCCTTTTCAATTTTAACGCGGTCATATTCTTCGTAACCATCAGTTAGGCGTTCTACACGAACACGTCCACTGGGGGAGAAAGCCGGAGTAGCCTCTTGTTGCGCTACATTACCGGTAAGCTGATTCACAAGCATTACCAATTGTGCAATTTGAGCATCTTGTTTGGCAATATGTTCACGCATAGCAACTATTTCCTTCGCCATAGCAACACGACTGTTACTTACGTTGTTAGGTTTATCAAGCGCAAAGCTGATTCCCATATTTACCATATTCTCTCCATTACCCATGGTGCCACCCATACTGAGCATTACCTTTTCATTCGGACGGTAGAACATACCAAGAGCTGCTGCGTTTTCTCCGGCATAATTACCTACGCCTGCAGAGAAGCTTAGCTTATCATCAGGGTCAAAGTCCAGAGGATGAAGCGCTGCCAAAGCTGCTGCACCTGCGCCCACTTTGTTAAGACGGCTGTTCAGCTTTTGGTCAGCAATCATACGCTCAGTAGCTTCTTGATAGAGCTGGCTACCATTCACAGCATCTTTAGAGGTAGCGGATACTTCACCATCTTTTACATTACTAATAGTAGTGTTATTCATATCCATACCATTATTATTAATAGAAGGACCATTTGCAGTGTCGTCATCACCCTCGAAAGTAATACCATCTTTATTGATGATAACATTTGTTGTACCACCTTCAATAGTCATGCCTTCGTTGTTAACAGTTACATTATCACCAAGGTTAATAGTTGTGCTGTTGATGGTATCTCCCTCAATAGTAGTTTTCTTGCCTTCTGCGCCAACAACCTCAAATTTATTATTAACAGTTACGTTATTTGATGTTACATTGGTTGCATTGATAGTTTCAGTAACAACTTCCTTATTGCTAATCGTAGTTTTTGTTTCACCTGTGCCTACTACAATTTCCTCTTTAATGTTAGCAGTGGTAGCGTTGACCGTAGTAGTATTAACAGTATCACCATCAATAACAGTTGAACCGTTTTCTCCGTTAACAGTTACTTCATTGCTCGTTACACTCTCAACAGTAATGTCCTTGCTCAAGGAAACTTTATATTTGTTATCTTCAAGGGTAACATTAATGTTAGTGTCACCACTTTCAATGTTTGCAGAAACTTCGTAGTTAGTGCCACCAGTACCAGTTGCAGTGCTTGTAGTTTCGTTAGTATCAGTTGTTTCAGTACTGCCTCCAGAGGTGGTGCCAGTTACGGTAACACCATTTCCTGCAGATACGGTAGTATGTGCTTGAGCTTCTTTATAAACCTCACTAATTATAGTAGCAATATCATTCCCAAGATTAAGACTAGACAAGTCACCAATATTTTTGTTGATATCGGAGATAGCGTTATTCAAAGCTACGTCAGCTGCAACTAAAGTGTTGGCGTTTGCAAGATAGTTAGTGTTAGAAGAGCCAATTTTATTGTAAGCAGTTTTCAACGCATTTTCAGTAGCTATGTCTTCAACGCCAATAATTTTATTAACATTGGTGCTCAATGTTGTTACTTTTGAATCTGTGGAAGTATCGATATTACCTTTTAGTTCCTCTAAATCTGCTGTACTAGCAATGTCGTTTAAAGTAATGGCATCTTTGGTAGTATCACCATAATCTAAGGTAATGGTATTATTTTTAAAGCTTGCACCAGAAAGATACTTGCTATCACTTTCGGTTTTGGTGTAAACATCATCACTATTTGCTTTCAAGGCAATATTAGTAGCATTATCCTTTATTGCAGCATCCAACTTAATGTCAGCATCCACCAAAGAGGTTGCGTCTTTAAGATAAGTGGTACCTTTATTATCATTAGCACCAGCATAAGCAGTTTTCACAGCATCTGCGCTCAAACTACTCAAGCCAGTAACTGTTTGAACGTTGGTGATAGTAGCGTACTTACTATCTGCCCATTCGTTAAGGTCTACAGTTGCTGAGCTTGCAGTACCGTCAGCAGTCGTGGTAACAGTCAGTTTACCATCCAATTTTTCATCAGTTTTACTAAACTCAACTTTCGTTACTGCACTGTCCAAGCCACCAACGCCTTTGAGCGCTTTATTCAAAGTATTAACGTTAACAGCGTAATCACCGTAAGTATCATCTGTATAATCAACATCAGCTACACCAGCAAGTGTTCTATATTTTTGTGTATAATCAGTAATTGCACCATCACTATCAAATTTAAGATCACCCCAATACCCAATATTAACCTGATTTGCTTCTGATGTGTGTGAATTTGCACCAAGTGCTACAGAATTTTCATAGCTTGCCTCTGCACTATATCCAAAAGCAATACTATTTATTAGCCCACTGGCCTTCGCATCCCTACCAATTGCTATCGCGTAAGTGCCATCAGCCATTGCGCTATCACCTAATGCAACAGTAGATATTTCTTGCGCTTTTGCATAATATCCTAGAGCAATGCTACTACTATCAGTGGCTTGTGCATAACGCCCAACAGCAGTACTACCTTCTCCACTGGCTTCTGCGTTAACACCAATTGCCGTTGATAGGACTCCACTGGCTTGCGTAGCAGTACCAACTGCAGTTGAATATTGACCATTAGCAGTAGCACTATTACCAATTGCTACTGCATCAGTCGCTGATTCACCGGTACTGCCACCACCAGCAGAATAGGCCGCCCAAGCAATACTGTTGCTAAAGAGTACTGCACCTGCAAAAATGCTCAGCATTATTTTACGAGCAAGAGATTTTTTCGCCATTATCATACACCTCTTTCTAAAAAATTTATGTACTTTTTATTTAGCCCTTTTCATTTTGCAGTAATATGTCTAGTAATAAACATATCCTTACAATTCTTTTAGGTTCACTTTTTTAAGTAGCTTGGCAAGTTTAACAAGTTCTTCCAGGCTTACTTCTGTATCTTCTTCCTTTACGGGTACTGCCCCATCAAAATCAATAAAAAAATCACTGATGGGACATTCAAAAATCTTCTGCAGCTTCAATAAATTGTGAATAGTGGTACCGGTTCTACCGCTTTCCATATTACTTAGATGAGTTTGCGAAACGCCAATAAGTTCCGCAAGCTTAGTCTGCTGTATTCCTCTCTCAACTCGGATAAACTTTATCCTGCGTCCTATTAATCGCATTACCTCATCCATCATAACCACCTCCATAAAATAAACAGAAAAAATTTTAAAACTTCCGATATGTGCTTGTATTATACCACCTTTGTACCCCCCCACAAGCCACGCGTTTGAATTATTTGCGGAAATCTTTGGCGTCCCCCGCGATAACAGCCAATTGCCTATTTATCTAACATTAGAAACCTTCTAAAATAAAAAATGTGAGGCGAAAATTCGCTTCACACTTTTTTATAACCTATCAGTTTATCTTTTTGGCCTACGTTCACAAAACGAAGCCCTGTGGCAGAAGAAGCTTCTGATATTCTAAGAAGCATTTAATTCTTGTGCCATCCTAACCATTTTATAATATAGTTCACAATTTCTTTACCTCTCGTCCCTACTTTGGACAAACCTATTTGCTATTATATAACCAAGGAAAAAATAACTCCTCAAATCTAGTAAAGACAGGTGATAAAATGCACGTCAAAATCTTAGGACCCATGACTAAGCAGGCCGAGCTGCTAATGCAAAATACCGCCATTGCTTTGAAAAAGCTGAAAGTCCGCGCTACTTTTGAAAAAGTTTATGATTTCCGCAAAGTAGTAGCTTATGGAGTGGCATCCTTCCCCGCACTGGTAATTAACGAAAAATTAGTTAGTGCTGGCGATGTGTTAAACGTCGATGAGGTTGCAACTTTAATTGAGCAGCTGCAATAGAACAACATCTTTTCATCATACACCTCTCCTTTAAACAGGGCTCTGTACCCGCCAAGTGCAGAGCCTACTTTTTTTGAAAAATAGTTATCATTTAAAATAAAAACAGAGCGTGCTTACGCACGCTCTTAATTTTTTATAATAAATTTTAATTTTGATGAGCCTTCCTACAATGGGGACAAACTCCAAAGAAATAAAACTGATGTCCCGCAATATCATAACCGCTCAAATTTTCAGCTTCTTTAACCAAGCCACTGCTATCCACGTCCATCAAATCATCAACGCGACCACACTCGTTACATTGGATATGATGGTGAATACTGGTATCAGCATCATAACGCATGCTGTCCTCGCCGGTGTTTAAGATTTTAATTACATGAATCCTGTCTAAAATCTCCACGGTCTTGTAAACAGTAGCAAAACTCATGGAAGGATACTTAGGCTGCAAAGTGCTAAAGAGCATCTCAGCAGTGGGGTGGCTTTTAGTTGCTGCTAAGGCTTCATAAACAGCCAAGCGCTGCGGAGTAACCTTGTAGCCATTGGCACGCAACACATCACTCAATTGTTGACTAGTAAGCATGTTCTTCCCTCCTTTATTAGATTATCATAACATTTTAATAATCTTTATTATTTATTTTAACGCAAGCATTTTATTTCGTCAACAAATAATTATTACAGACTTTCATTTTCTGTTATAATAGAGCTACAAATTTTTTAAAGCGAGGTCTACCATGGAAAAAATTATTAACGCACTTGCCCGCGAATTAAATATTAAACCTAAACAAGCAGAAGCCACCGTTCAACTTCTTGACGAAGGCAACACTGTTCCCTTCATCGCCCGTTATCGCAAAGAGGCAACAGGTTCTTTGGATGAGGAGCAGATCCGTACCATTGAAGAACGCTTGGCGTATTTGCGCAATCTTGAACAACGCCGCCAAGAAATCCTGACCGCCATCAGCGCGCAGGAAAAGCTTACTCCCGAACTGGAAGCTGCCATTAACGCCGCAGAAAAGATGCAAGCCTTGGAAGATTTGTATCTGCCCTACCGCCCCAAGCGTCGTACTCGCGCCCAAATCGCTCGCGAAAATGGCTTGGAACCTTTGGCGCAGCTTATTGAAGAACAGGGTAAGCCCCTGCTCCCCTTGGAACAGCTTGCCGCTATGCACATTGACGAGGAAAAAGGCATTGCTACGGCAGAAGATGCTTGGCAAGGCGCGCAGGATATTGTTGCAGAAAACATTAGTGACAGCGCGGACGTGCGCAAACTTTTACGTCGCGAGCTGTGGAACGCAGGGGAACTTGTTTCCGAGCTTATTATTGACGAAAAGGACGCTCCTGAATTTTTGCAATACAGGGAATACAGCGAGCCTGTCCGTCAGCTGCCACCCCACCGTATTCTGGCAATGAATCGTGGCGAGGACAAGAAGGCTTTGAAAATTAACCTGCGTTGTCCTGACGAGAAGCTTATTGCCAAGGTTGCCCAAAAGTTAAAATTAAATGAGCAAAGTCCCTTCTATAATTATTACCACGAAGCCTTGACTGATAGCTACAAGCGCTTACTACTTCCCTCCTTGGAGCGTGAGCTGCGCAACGAGCTGACGGAAAAGGCAGAGAAGCAGGCTATTTCCGTCTTCGCCGCCAATCTGCGCCAACTGCTCCTTACCCAACCCATCAGCGGCCACACTGTACTCGGACTTGACCCCGGTTATCGTACTGGCTGCAAAACCGCAGTTATTGATGCCAACGGACGCATCCTTGCTACCACCGCCATGTATATTACCGGCAGCAAGCACCAGCAGGAGCAAGCAGAAAAGCAATTCGTGGAGCTGATGCGCAAATTTAAAATTACCCTTATCGCCATTGGCAACGGTACTGCCTCTTACGAAACGGAGCAGTTCACCTCCCAAATGCTGGAAAAATACGGCTTCGACGCCGCTTACATCATTGTCAGCGAAGCAGGCGCTTCTGTTTATTCTGCTTCCAAGCTGGCTCGCGAGGAGCTTCCCGATTTGGACGTTTCCCTGCGCGGCGCAGTGTCCATTGCCCGTCGCGTGCAAGACCCCT
>JAFTMR010000042.1 GCA_017452325.1 Phascolarctobacterium sp.
ATAGGAGCCCATCTCAAACTGAGCGTAGCAAGCAGCACCAAAAAGAACTACAAGACCAGCTACGGTCAGCAATATATCTCTTTTGTTCTTCATGCTTACACCTTCTCAGTAGTTTTTACGCCCAACAAACCGGTAGGTTTGTAGAACAGAATAATAATCAAAACAATAAATGCAAATGCGTCGCGGTAACCAGAAAGCTGCGGGAAGAAAGCTACAATGAAGATTTCGCCCAAGCCAAGGATGAAGCCACCCAAAACCGCGCCGTTAATAGTTCAAATGCCACCGATAACCGCAGCAATAAAGCATTTCAAACCAGGCATTACACCTAAATACGGAGTAATACCGGGGTAACGAACGCCCCACATAAACGCACCAATAGCAGCAAGAGCACTACCGATAATAAAGGTAATGGAGATTACCTTATCAATATCTACGCCCATTACTCTGGCAATTTCATAGTCCTTAGATACGGCACGCATAGCCATACCGGTTTTAGTATGATTAACAATGTGCAGCAGTACAGCAAGACTCAAGAAGGTCATTACAGGAATAACCAAACAAATAGCTTGGATTTGTACCTCGCCCACTGCAATGTTCTGACTCAGCAGCGGGATTTCCGGGAAACGCAACGGACGACCGCTGAACAAATAGTTGGCTAAGTTTTCCAGCAAGAAGGAAGCACCAATCGCAGAAATAAGTACAGAGTTTTTCGGAGCCTCGCGTAAAGGACGATATGCAGTTCGTTCTATCAGCACACCTAAAAGTGCTGTAGCAATAATTACACCCACAAAGGTAAAATACCAGGGGATGTGAAAAACAGTAATTCCAAAGAATGCAAAATAGCAAGCCATCATAACGATATCGGCATGAGCAAAGTTAATCATCAAAAGAATACCATAAACCATGGTATAGCCAATCGCGATTAACGCGTACAAGCTGCCCAAGGAAAAGCCGTTTACGAAATGCTGTGCGAAGCTAGCTGCGGACATATCTAGAATTGCCTGAAAGAATTCCATCTCTTCACCACCATAAATAATCAACAAAATATGCTCCCGCCTCCGACGGAAGTGGGAGCATATAAGCGGTCATAAATTATTTTGCGTCAACAAAATCCAAGAATTTGAATTTAGCGTCTTTAACAACTTTAATAACTGCTGCTTTTTGAGCGTCGCCGTTTTTGTCAAGAGTAGTTTTGCCGGTTACTGCTTCCAAATCTTTGGTAGTAGCGATAGCATCACGAATCTTTTGCGGTTCTACGCTGTTAGCACGTTTAATACCATCGATAGCAATCAGGTATGCGTCATAAGCCATAGCAGTCAAAGCAGAAGGTTCAGTTTTGTATTCTTCGGTATAAGCTTTCAAGAATTTTTGAGCTTCTTCGGTGGATGCTTTTTCACGGTCGAATGCAGTAGACATTACAGCGCCTTCAACATCTTTACCACCAACGTCGATGAATTCTTGGGTTTCCCAAGTATCGCCGCCCATGAAGGGAACATTGATGCCCAATTGATGAGCTTGTTTAATCAAGAGAGCGGATTCAGTGAAGTTACCGGGAGCAAATACAGCATCCGGATTTTTAGCTTTAAGGTTGGTCAGGATTGCGGTGAAGTCTTTGTCGCCAGTTTGATAGTTAGCAACGTCAACGATGCAATCGGGGTCATTGGTGAGTTTTACGAAAGCTTCTTTAAAGAATTTAGCCAGACCTACAGAGTAGTCATTGGAAACTTCTTGTACGATAGCAACTTTACGAGCGCCGTTTTTGTAAGCATAGTTAGCCATTACCAAGCCTTGGAACGGGTCGATGAAGCAAGCGCGGAAATAGTAGTCGTTGTTAGCGGTTACTTGCGGGTTGGTGCAGGAAGTGCCGATAGCCGGAACTTTAGCTTCTTTAACGATGTTGCCTGCAGCCATAGCCAAGGAAGAACCATAGGTACCAATCAAGGTAACTACTTTATCTTTTTCAATCAAGCGAGCAGCTACGGAAGCAGCTTCTGCTTTGTCGGATTTGTTGTCAGCTACAACCAATTCAACTTTTTTGCCCAATACTTCGGGATGGAGTTTATTAGCCAGTTTAACACCGCGCAATTCCAATTCGCCGCCAGCAGCGTTATCGCCGGTCAAAGGCAGGAATACACCAACTTTAATGGTGTCGGATTTAGCAGCTTCTTTTTTGTCGCCGCCGCAACCGGTGAGAGCGCCGAGCATTACAGCAGAAGCAAGCAATACGGACATGACTTTTTTCAACTTCATAAATATAACCTCTTTTCTTTCTGCTGCTGCCTAAAGCGCAGCTTAATATATGTACGATTATACCATTACGTCCATCATTTGACAACTGTCTTTTGAGTGTAAATTTACAAAACAACTGTAAAGGAAATGGTTATAATTCCGCAAATGTAACAGACCAAGTTTTTTTATTTCACCTTTTTCATTTAGTTTGTACGCGTTAATAAGACAAATCCAAAAAACACTTTTGTCCAGCGTCCTTCTCACAAGGACAGCCCTGTCAAAAATTTTTTATTTTTTTATTTGCGAAGTATTTTCTTGACGATGCCCCTTCTTTTGTATTACACTCTAATCACAGAAAGGGAGTTGATATTATGGTGATACAAGTGAGCTTTACTGAGCAAGAATATAGTTTGATTCAAGAATTTGCAAAGACATATAATCAAACTGTTTCTGAATTTGTCCGTAACACAATTTTAGAACGTGCTGAAAATGAAATTGATTTAAAATCTATAGAAATTTATTGAGAAGTTAATAATGATAACGCACAAATCCCCTGCCTCCAAACGGAAGCAGGGGATTGTTGTATCTGTTTTAAAATTAGACTATAGTAACTTCGCTAAAGTTAAAATTAGAAGGAGAAGTACAATTCAGTGTAGATAACTTCGTCTTCCAAATTGTTGATTTTGGATTCAGTATCATACCAGTTTACGCACAATTGGATATTTTTAGCCAAAGTGTAATCAATGCCGATATTGTAGCCTTCATAACCGCCACCGTAGCCACCAGAATAATCACCAGAGAATTGGGTAGCATCAGTGGTCGGGCTCAAGTATGCATTAACCGGTTGGTCAAACCATTGTGCGTGAATGCCAAAGGAACCAGCTTCTTCACCAGCACCTTTATAGTCTACACGTGCAATCCAACCATCTTTGGATACGCGTTCTTCATATTTGTGGTCACCCCACATATAATCGTAGCCTAAACGAACATTTTTAGCAACATCTAAACCCAAGTTAATGTTATAGATTTCTTTTTTAGCAAAATCAACACCATTGTAGCAAGCTTCGTCAGCTTTAAAGTAGTTAACAGCTGCATCAACTACGCCAACTTTAGTAGACAAGTTAGCTGCATACAAATAACCATTGTCGCCATCAGCAGTATCACTCAAAGCTACAAAGCCATCGTTGGTAGGTTTACCAGCAAGAACAGAAAGTTTAACATCTTCACCATAGGTCAATTTAACACCATCGATAAATTCATCGAGTACGTTAGCATTGTAGAAGAATTCGTTCCAACGACCTGCTACTACGTCAAAGCCACCAAGTTTACCTTCTAAATAAACACGTTTAAATCTAACATCGGTTTCTTCATTTTTATCATTGTTAAATTTTTGAACGTTTTGGAGCATTGCGGTGTAGGACCAATCATCATTGATTTGACCATTTACCCACAAACGAGTACGCAGGCTATTTTCTTCCAAATCTCCAATATCAGAAGATTTGTAGGAATAACGAACTTGACCAGTGATTTTAACAGCGTCAGCACCTTTTTCCAATTTAGCTACGCGAACACCAAGGGTATCCAGTTCATCAGCAAATTCAGCAGCCAGTTTGTCAACGTTTGCGCCTTTAGCCATAGCTTTTGCTACGATTTGAGCCATTTCATAACGGGTCATCAGTTTGTCGCCATCGAATGCGCCGTCAGCATAGCCATCAACTACGCCTGCAGCTGCCAATTTAGCTACGGAGTCATATGCCCAGTGGCCAGCGGGTACGTCGGAGAACGGGTTAGCTGCGTAAGCGGAAGCGGTTACGCCAAGAGCCATTGCCATTGCGAGAACTAAAGATTTTTTCATTAGAGTTTCCTCCTTAAAAAAGTGTTTTATTTTTATAAAACGCCTTTAGGAAAAGAGGTCTTACTGTGAACTTCAATTAGGAGTGTCCATGTTTCCTCGTAAAATCCCTTCACCATAAAACCACTTTACCTGCTAACGTATTATAAACAAAAATCATTGACTCAAAAGTCTATTTAGCTTATACACCAAAGGCGACTGACAAAAGCCAGTCGCCTTTAATTTACAAACTAACTTTGTTACGCAATTAAGCCAAAATTAGAAAGTGAATACAACTTGAGTCCAGAGGGTTTCAACTTCGGATTTGTCTGCACCTTTTTCTTCCAGATCATAATATTCAACTTGAGCTACGATGTTTTTAGCAAGTGCATAGTTTGCAAATACGCCATAACCTTTGAAGCCAACCATTTCGTCAGCAACACCGTTCATGGTGTGGTCGATATAGGTGGAGTATCCTTGATCATAGTATTTAGCAGTCAAGCCCCAAGAACCAGGAACGGAAGCTTTTGCACCTTTATAAGCCAAGGTCAATACATAACCGTCATCGTCACCGAGTTCAATATTCGGATAATCATCAAACGGAGTATCACCTTTCAAATACATAGCACCGAATTTCAGCTCTTTTGCCAAAGGCATATTTACAGCTAAAGCAAAGATATCATTATCTTGTGCATCAAGACATTTAACAGTTTTACCACCATCGAGGCTACCATAAGTTTCAATGTCATTGAATTGATAGTAACCAGCCATCCAGTCAACAACACCAGCTTTACCAGTCAATTGTGCATACAAAGCTTCATCAGCGGCACGTTCAATCATGCTATCGGTAATACCATTTTTGAGGTCAAATTCCATAGATTTTACGGAAGACGGAGTAGCTTTGCCATAGCCAGCTACCAATTTAACGTCTTTACCATATTCTACTTGAACACCATCAATACGGGTATCATATACATTACCTTCAGCCATCAAAGCACTGTAACGACCAGCTTGAACTTTCAAACCACCAACTTTACCGTTTACATAAGCACGTTGGAATTTAACGTCAGTTTCTTCGTTAACATCGTTTTGATATTTATCGTTGTGTTCGATCATACCAGTGTAGGACCAATCATCATTGATTGCGCCTTTAACGAAGATACGAGAACGCAATTGGTTAGCATGGTCATCTTTGTCGCCATCATTTTGGGTGTAGTGATAACGGATGTTACCGGTAATTTTAACAGCGTCAGCGCCTTTTTCCAATTTAGCTACGCGAACACCAAGGGTATCCAGTTCGTCAGCAAATTCAGCAGCCAGTTTGTCAACGTTAGCGCCTTTTGCCATAGCTTTTGCTACGATTTGAGCCATTTCATAACGGGTCATCAGTTTGTCGCCGTCGAATGCGCCGTCAGCATAGCCATCAACTACGCCTGCAGCTGCCAATTTAGCTACGGAGTCATATGCCCAGTGG
>JAFTMR010000043.1 GCA_017452325.1 Phascolarctobacterium sp.
CGTACTGAGCCAGGATCAAACTCTCCAATAAAGTTTATTGAAGAACCGAGTGGCTCTACTTATTTTAAAGAAATTATTTTGACTTTTAGGTCGTACACTTCTTTCGAAATGCTTGACCCGCACATTCGCTTTTTTCTAGGTTATTGTTCAGTTTTCAAGGTTCTGTTGTGTCGCTCACATCAGCGACTTTGATAGGATACCACTTTCTAACACGCGTGTCAACACCTTTTTGTTAACTTTTTTACAAAATTTTTACTAAACACTTGGGTCGGTTGGCATAGAAAGCATTGCTCCATCTAAATTTACAAGCCCTAATTTTTTTAAAAATATCCTGTAATTTATAGAGGAAGGCGCCCCTTACGAGGCGCCCTTACTATGGTTACTTCTCTATATTAGAAGAAGAAGTACAGTTCAGAGAAGATAAGTTCTTCTTTTTCGGAACCATATTTAGCTTCGGTGTCATAGTAGTTTACGCACAATTGGATGTTTTCAGCCAAGGTGTAATCTACGCCAACATTCCAGCCTTCGTAACCACTGTCAAAGGTAGGAGCGTCAGTGGTGGGAGACAGGTAAGCGTTGATGGGTTGGTCAAAGTATTGAGCGTGAATACCATAGGTACCAGCTTCTGCAGGGTCAGATCCCTTGTAGTCCAAACGAGCTACCCAGCCATCTTTGGAAACTTTTTCATCAACTTTTTTGTCACCCCACATGTAATCGTAGGACAAAGCAAAGTCTTTAGCTACTTCAAAGCCCAAGCCAATGTTGTAAATTTCTTTGTTGTCCCACTTATCAGCATCAGGATTGCCGTCTTTATCAGCATCCGGACCAGTCCAACCAGTTTCTGCAGCATTAGCTTTGAAATAGTTAGCATATACGTCCACTGCACCAATGGTGGTTTCTGCGCCAACAACATAAATTCTGTCAGAGCTATCTTTAATCAAGTCTTCAGCAGCTTTCATAGCAGCAGCATAAACTTTAACATTATCGCCATAAGAAACCTTAATACCGTCTACGTCAGCATCCAGTACGTTACCGGAAGAGGTTACTTCGTTCCAACGGCCAGCCAATACATCCAAGCCGCCAACTTTACCTTCCAAGTAAGCACGAGCAAAATCGGTACCTTCTTCGCCTTCATCGCTGTGTGCTAATTCTTGGATGTTTTCCAGCATACCGGTGTAGCTCCAGTCTTCGTTTACTTGACCGGTAATCCACAAACGGGTACGCAGTTCTGCTACGGAAGCAGCGTTGTCATAGCTTTCATAGTGAGCACGAACTTCACCGCTAATTTTTACAGCGTCAGCCTTCTTTTCCAAATTAGCAACGCGCACGCCAAGGGTATCCAATTCGTCAGCAAATTCTGCTGCCAGTTTGTCAACATTAGCGCCTTTAGCCATAGCTTTTGCTACGATTTGAGCCATTTCGTAACGGGTCATTAATTTTTCGCCGTCAAACGCGCCATCAGCATAACCATCAACTACACCAGCTTGTGCCAATTTAGCTACGCTATCATATGCCCAATGACCTGCAGGTACATCGGAAAAGGGATTTGCAGCGTAAGCAGAAGCAGTTACGCCCAAAGCCATTGCCATTGCAAGAACTAAAGATTTTTTCATGGGTTGTTCCTCCTTATTTAAAGAACGATATTTTTTTGTTGCGGAGTAACCACCTTTAAAATTTTACAAGACCAATAAAACACTCTTAGAGTTGCCATGTTTCCTCTAGTAATTTTTTAGAGCCTCTATAAAAATTTAACAGGTTAGCCACCGCTAATTCACAAAACTGATTATAGCACTATCTCTTTTGGTTAGCAATAGCTAATCTTAAAATTTTCTCCGGTATGTTTTCCAAAAAAATAAGCACTCCGTAAGGAGTGCTTAGAAAAATTTAATAGTCTTTAATTTTTACATGCCACGGCTGGCAACGATATCAACACCCAAGCCGAGAATATCTTTCACAACTACATCGCCTGCTTTGATAGGAGCTTGCACCTTTACACCACGCAAATAAGCAGCGCAGTCCAAAACTCTTTCCTTGGGCAGAACAGTAGAGGATACTACGGGCAGCAAGGGGAGCAAGCCACCTTCTACTGCAACGGTAGTGGTAAGCATTCTTTTAGGAGCAGTTACTTCGTCAGCAGCATATTTAGGACCGCGAGGGCAGGTATTACCGGTAACATTGGTAACTTTGCCATCTTCAATGGTTACGGTCATTTCGCAGCCCATGGGGCACATAATGCAGTTCATAACTCTAGTTTCAACAGCCATTTTATACCCTCCTTATAATACCAAACCAACAGTAATTTCTTCGCCAATCAGGTCGAATTTAGCAGCAGGGATTTCTACCGCAATCATTTCACTAGGTTTGGCAACAGGCAACGGTTTGCTCAACAGTACGTTATCGCCGCTCTTAATTTCCAAACGAACTTTGCGATGGGGAGCAGCTACACGCATAAACAATTTAACTTTTTCATCAGCAGCATTAGCCACAGGCATGGTAAGCTTTTGCGGAACGCAGGTTCTTACGCCATTGATGGCACTAACCTTAACCTCACGAGTTTCGCCTTCCATTTTGCCCAAAGCTTTGAGCGCCGCATATTTACCGGCGATTTCTGCTTCATCAGATACAAAGTCTACCAAGTCATGAACGTGAACTACGTTACCTGCAGCAAAGAAACCATCCAAGCTGGTTTCGCGACGTTGGTCAACAACGGGACCAGCAGTCAACGGAGCCATTTCCAAATTCAAGCCATTGGACAATTCGTTTTCAGGAATCAGGCCAACGGAAAGAAGTACGGTATCGCAGTCAATATCAAACTCAGTACCGGGAATGGGGCACATTTTTTCATCAACCTTAGCAACAGTAATACCGGTTACGCGGGTTTCGCCATGGATTTTAACAATGGTATGGGAAAGATACAGAGGAATATCATAATCGTGGAGGCATTGTACAATGTTACGGGTCAAGCCATTGGAGAAGGGGCAGATTTCCAGTACAGCTTGTACTTTGCAGCCTTCCAAACTCATACGGCGAGCCATAACCAGACCGATATCGCCGGAACCCAGAATAACAATCTTATGACCGGGCAGATAGCCTTCCATATTTACCATACGTTGAGCAGCGCCTGCGGTGAATACGCCAGCCGGACGTTCACCCGGAGTACGGATAGCACCACGAGTACGTTCGCGGCAACCCATGGTCAGAATGACGGTTTTACCTTTAAGTTCCATCAAACCTTTTTCAGGGCTCACTGCAATAACGGTTTTATCAGCTTTTACCTCAAGAACCATGGTATCAACCAGGGTTTCAATTTCAGGTTTATCTTTAATCATTTCAATGCAACGATATGCATAGCCAGGACCTGTCAATTCTTCTTTAAAGTGATGCAAGCCAAAGCCATTATGAATGCATTGTTGCAGAATGCCGCCCAATTCGCGGTCACGTTCAATAACGATAATCTTTTTAGCACCATTTTCCCAAGCGCTATAAGCAGCAGAAAGACCAGCAGGGCCGCCGCCGATAATAATTACATCATATAATTGGCTCATAATTATTCCTCCCCGCCATCAGCTGCATATTTTTCGTAGAACATATTGGAATCAGCACGTTCTTTCAAAACTTCGGTAATGGGAATGTTCAGTTCGCGAGCCAAGATTTGGGTTACGCGAGGACCGCAGAAACCACCTTGGCAACGACCCATACCTGCGCGAGTACGACGTTTTACACCGTCAACAGTGCGTGCACCAACAGGAGAGTTGATAGCTTCCACAATTTCTCCCTCAGTAATGGTTTCGCAACGGCAAATTACGCGACCATAAAGATTATTTTCTTCAATAGCCTTAGCTTGTTCAGTTCTAGTCATACGCAAAAATGCTTTGGATTTGGGCAACGCAGCTTTGAAATCAGCTTTTTTAGCAGCGCCGCTCAAACGAGCGATTTCAGCAGCAACCAGTTCACCAACTGCAGGAGCAGCGGTCAAACCGGGAGATTGCATACCAGCAGCATTAAAGAAGCCTTCAACGTCGGAAGGTCCAATAATGAAGTCACCGGTGCTGGAAACTGCACGCAAGCCTGCAAATTGGGTAATAGCTTGACCCATGGGCAGGTTGGGAATCAGTTTACGAGCAGAGTTCATAATTTCATTCATGCCATCCATAGTAACTGCATGGTCCTCTTTATCTTCCAATTCGTTAGCGTTAGGACCGATGAAGGTATTACCATGGGTAGTGGTGCAAACCAAAATACCTTTGGATTTTTTGGTGGGGCAGGGGAATACAACGCCATAAACCAGGCTGTTGCAAGCAGTCTTGTCAAACAAAATATATTCGCCTTTACGAGCAGTAATGGTAAAGCTATCATCACCAGCCAGCTTAGCAATTTCGTCAGCATATACGCCTGCAGCGTTTACAACATATTTAGTTTTGATAACACCTTTGTTAGTTTCTACACCAGCAATGCGGCCATCTTCCTTAATGAAGCCCACAACTTTGGTATCGCACATAACTTCAGCACCGTTTTGAACTGCGCATTGAGCAAAAGCTACGGTTGCGCCAAAGGGCCAGCACACACCTGCAGAAGGAGCCCACAAAGCACCCTTAGCATTTTGCAGATTAGGTTCTTGTTCAACTACTTCTTCAGCAGTTAAAATTTGCAAGCCTTCAACGCCATTAGCATGGCCACGTTGCATAAGTTCCTGCAAGGTTGCCATCTCTTCGTCAGTAGTAGCAACAACCAAGGAACCAGTCCATCTAATATCTAAATCCAGTTCTTTTTCCAATTCATGATACAATTTGTTACCACGCACATTAGTGATAGCCTTTAAGCTACCGGTGGGAGCATCGAAGCCAGCGTGTAAAATAGCACTGTTAGCTTTGGTAGTACCCAAAGAAACATCGGGTTCTTTTTCTACCAGAACACATTGTAAATCATATTTGGAAAGTTCGCGTAAAATAGCAGCACCGACAATACCGCCGCCAATAACGACAACGTCAGTAGATTTTACAAATTCCATTCCTTCACTTCCTCACTGAATTTTAAAAATAATTATGCAAGATTATTCTATCACAAAACCATTAAAAAAAGAACTATTTTATGATAACATAATAGTGTAAATGGATTTTATCCACAAAATTACTAACAGTCTGTTGATAAAAGGAGGTGTAGTCATGCGTAAAATTTTGCTTTTAACAATGCTACTTTGCAGTTTAATTTTCTCAGCCTACGCCAAGGAACAAGATAATCAAACTTTACCCTTGGTTGCTCCTGCAGAAACAATCTCCCTTGCCGAAATGAATGAACGCTTAAATAGGGGAGAGGGTACAGATTTATATCTTAAACTTGCTGATGACCAGGTTGCCGTTTACCAAAATGCAGGCAAGGACCGCTCCCTGCGCAAACAAATTATCCTGACTGCCCCCAACAGTGATATGCTGCGCCTATACACCAATGATAAAAACACCTTTAGGCAAATGTCCAAAATGCTGCGTGACTACGAAGATGGCAACAAAAATTTTAATGGCTACTACGTAATCACAGATGTTGATCCTGCAAAAGAAATAAGCGATAGCATTACCATCTACCGCTTTTGGTTCATGAAATTGGAAAAAGAAAAGCACAGCCGCCGTACACCTATCGGAATAGGCATCGGCATAGGTGGGGGACACCACCATGGTCCCTGGATTGGAATAGGCTTGTAAACATATTGTATTCAAGAACCGGAGATTGTCGTTGCAGACAAGGTTGTAAGAAGCGTATGGAAGACTAAGAAGTCAACCATACGCTTTTTGATTTTTATATAAAATTTATGCAATCACATAATGTTCTTTAAGGTCATTAAAATCACTAAATCTAATCTTCTTTTCGAATTGTAATCTTCCAACAACAATGCCAGGAGCAACACCAATATCACTTGCAAATGCACAAATTGTTTGATGTGACAATTTATTAAAGTGCAAGAACTTTTCCAAATCTGTTTTAGGAATCAAAATATCACATGCCCAAAAATCAGCAGCCTTTTCGTCCTGCTCATCTATTTCCCCAGCCTTACCGATATGTCCTAAAATAATATGCGCTAACTCATGAAACAAGCTAAACCAAAACTTATCAGCATTTTCACCTCTGGTAGTCATACCCAAAACGATTTTATTCCCACTTAAAAAGGTTGCACCTTGTAAAAAAGAACCTTTAAGGTGTTGCAAAAACACTAACGCAACACCACAACTTGCCAATAAATCTTTTAATTGTTTTTCAAATTGTTCCGGAGTTTGGTTAGTCATTTTTCTAATCTCAAACAAACTATTCGACAATTTTTTTATATCAATAGGTGCTGTTTTGACATTTTCTGCCAAGATTCTTACTTGATTAGCCCAAGCCAGCAATGCAAAATCACCTTTTTCAGTTATTACTAAACGTCTGCAAGCAATCTTGTTTAAATGTGCATTCTCAAGTACTGGCAAATTTACAACTTTAAAGAATTTGCGTAAATTAGCTACTCTTTCAACAGGCTTCTTCGTAACAGACACCCATCCAAGTTTTGCCATTTCATTATATGGAAGATTCTTGGCAATAATAATATCTTCATCCATTTCGTTCTCTGCCTTAACTTTAGCAATTTTCTCTCTATAAATTGCTTCTAAATTACTCCAAAACCTTGCGGGAACACCTAAAACTACTTCTAATCTTTCTGCAACATCAGAAGTAAGCTGTACTTCACCATTTATTAATTTACTAATATGTTTTTCTGACATATCCATTCTGATAGCAAATTCTTTCTGTGTCATCTTCATCTCAGATAACTGCTCTTTTATGGTTGCCCCAGGTGGTATCGCTATATAAGTTCTACTCTTAATCATCTTACTTCCCCCTAAACATGCATTTAGAAAATTAATGATAATCCACAATTTCTAAAATGTTAGCTATTTGTATTTCATTACCTTTCACAGTAAATATCAATCGGTAAGGATGTTCTAAATCTATAGCATACTGTCCTCTACGATTATTTTGTAGAGCGTGGCATCTTCCAATTTTATAAGCTATCAATTCTTCAACTCTATCAAAAGCTTTAATATTATCAATACGTATATGAATTTTATAAGCCATATGCTCACCATACTTCTTTACCGCACAAGAATAATTCGTACACACATCTTTCATCTTTTTGTTTTTGTAAGTAATTTCCAAGAAATCACCTCTCTTAATTTACCTACTAGGTAAATTAATTTTATCATCGTTGCTGTAATTAGTCAATAAATGTATTTACCTATAAGGTAAATACACATAAACAAAAATAAGGCTCCGCGTATATTGCAGGGCCTTATTTTTGTTATTGCGCCCCTGAAAATAGGAGCTGACATAAGGTTACTAAGATGTTTAGAAAATCAGAAGCTGTAACGTACACCCAGGTTCCATTGCCAGTTGGTGTCTGCTTCACCACCAAAGATTCTATTTACTTGCCAATTGAGCCACCAAAGCTTCAAGTTTAGCTACTCTATCTCCAAGTGCATCATTTTCTGCTTCAACAGCATTAACTTTTTGGATAAGTTCACGTTTACTCAATTTAGCCAAGCCATTAGGTTTATCCAAACCGATGGACAAGCCAAGGTTAACCATATTTTCGCCATTACCCATGGTACCACCAAGGCTTACCATGAATTTTTCGTTAGGACGATAGAATGCACCTAAAGCAGCTGCGTTTTCACCTGCATAGTTACCCATACCTGCGGAGAAAGTCAGCTTGTCGTCCGGATCATAATCCAACGGATGGAGAGCTGCCAAAGCTGCTGCGCCTGCGCCTACTTCGTTAATCTTAGCGTTGGTTCTATCAATGCGTTGGTTGATACCTGCGATAGCAGCAGAAGAACCACCAAGCAAACTATCAACTTCCGTCTTAGTATAAGCGTCTTTAATACCATAGCCACTCAAGGTATCTGCCTTGTCTGCTTTATCTTCAAGTGCAGTTTTTGTTGCAAATGTATTGTCAGTTTCAGTCTTGGTGTAAACATCAGCAGCGTTTGCTTTCAACGCAATTGCATCAGCATTAACTTTAATTTGAGCATCTAAAACTTTATCTACTTCAATTAAATTTGTGCCATCTTTGGTAAGGCTATCTGTCACAATATAGTTAGTACCAGCATACTGTTCTCTCATCATCTGTTCGTTAATAGCAGTAACCCCATCACCAACACCCAAAGCATCTTTTAACTGCTTAAGGTTTACAGCTGAAGTATCGGTAGTGCCTTCTGCAATCATTACTATTTCCCTATATACATCTCCTGTAGTAGAAGTATATCCAAAACTTACGGTATTCTTTTCAGTAGCCTGTGAACCTGCACCAATAGCTACTGCGCCAGTTGCACTAGCTTTTGCGTTCATACCAATAGCAGTAGATGTAGGGCTAGTTGCCTTAGCACTAAAG
>JAFTMR010000044.1 GCA_017452325.1 Phascolarctobacterium sp.
CAAAGCGGCGATAATCATTTATCTAGACTTACAGTTACCTGCAAGTTCAAGCGACACAACCCGGAAGGCTCAGCGGGCAACTTCATCCCTTCCCTATTTGGTCTTGCTCCGGATGGGGTTTACCTAGCCAGCCTGTTACCAGACTGCTGGTGCGCTCTTACCGCACCGTTCCACCCTTACCTGCTTGCGCAGGCGGTACACATTTCTGTGGCACTATCCCTAAGATCACTCTCGCCGGACGTTATCCGGCATCCTGCCCTATGGAGCTCGGACTTTCCTCACCTGGCAAACGCCAGCCGCGATTATCTTTCACACTCACTGAAATAGTATATCATAATTTTTTTCTAAGTCAATAAGATATATAAATACTTTCTTTAAAAAGCTCTAGCAATTTTTTCGGATACCTTTCCTAAATCCTCAACACACCTCTCCAGCAGACAAGGAAGCTAGGCATGAAGCGCTACACAAAACAAAAAAGCGGTTCATCTTTCGATGAACCGCATGTTTGCTGGTGCCGAAGGCCGGACTCGAACCGGCACGAGCGTGAACCCGCTTGATTTTGAGTCAAGTGCGTCTGCCAATTCCGCCACTTCGGCATTTCTCGTGGTTCCAAGTAACTCGGAACAATGATTATTATACAGACAAGGTATCTAAATGTCAACACCTTTTTCAAAAAAATTTAAGAAATTTTTTCAAGACCATTTTACACGCTTATTCCATATAATAAGTCATAACTAGCATGGTGCAAAAGCCAATCAGCAAAGCATAGGTTGCCCAATCTTCATCCCCATGATGGGTTTCAGGAATCATCTCGTCGCTGATAACATACATCATCGTGCCACCGGCAAACGCCAAAGCGAAGGGAAGAATTGCAGAAGAGATGGTTACAGCAAAATAACCAAGCAAAGTACCTAACACTTCTACCAATCCCGTTGCCAAAGCACAAAGGAATGTACGCCACTGACTCATCCCTGCCGCCAACATAGGAGCAATGATAACCATACCTTCAGGAACATTTTGCAAAGCTATACCAACGGCAATACTCATAGCCTGTCCAATATCTTCCGTACCAAAGCCTACACCTGCGGCAATACCTTCCGGCAAATTATGGATACCAATCGCCAACACGAAAAGCAAAACCTTATTGATACGTTTGGTCTTTTCCGGATGAGCTTCATGTTCCACCCCTGCCAGCCTATGCATATGGGGAACAACCTTATCCATAAAGTTCAAACACAGAGCACCACAAAAGATTCCCGCAACAGTCATCAAGAGCCCATCCTTACCGCCACCATATTCCAAAGACGGAAGAATCAAACCTATAATAGCAGCACATAACATAACGCCAGCCGCAAAAGAAAGAACAAGGTCACTAAATTTATGAGAGATATTTTTAAATACAAATCCTAAGAGCGCACCAACAACGGTAGCCCCACCAATTCCAAGAGCAGTTAAGAAAACCAATTCCATAATATCATTCCTTTTTATATTCTTTACTACCTATATTGTAGAATCCTCTTATGGCTTAGTCAAGCATTCTCCCTATTTCATTGTAAGACCTTTGTTTTGAAAGTATCCATCCACAACATAAAACCTTCTTTAATTCTTCAAGAGTGCGTCACATAAAAACACTCACCGCAATATATAATGAAGCTAAAGGCAAGCACTAACCAAATGTTTCACGTGAAACATTTGCATACAACTCTCCCCAAGAGGTGATTACATTGAAAAAATACGCACTCATCGCTTGCGCCTTGGCAACAGTCCTATACGCTAATGTTACTTCTGCCCAAAGCGTAACCCTTGATAAAACAACCAAGCTTGTTCCCGTAGGCTGGAGCGTTGCTGAAGACATTAAGTTCCAAAAGAACACTACCGTCGAGCTTACCCCTGATGGTCAAGTCATTACAGGCGTTCTCGACACAACCACCTACCTACGCCCCACAGGCTGGCGTAGTATGATTAATGACTTTTACTACGCGGCAGCAGGTCCTGCTTTTTATCCGCCCACCTTCTGGCCGCCTTTTGATGACTTTGGTCCTGGCCCTGCGCCTGCCATGCTTGTCCCCACCTACGGACATGTTCGTTACAAAAGCGAAACACCTGTTACCTTCGCCTCTGACGGCACCGTAATTTCCGGAACTATCGATGAAGACATTACCCTGAGTTTACAAAAGGGAAAATATGGCTTCGTTAACTTTAAAGGTGGCAACCAACTGGTATTCTATCCTAACGGCGCGGTTCAGACTGCAACCTTAGCAGAAGATACCAGCCTGCGCCCTGTAGGTTGGCAAAATAACAATATAGATGCCACTGCAGGCTTTGTAGAATTCAAAGGTGGAACCTCAATTAGCTTTACTCAAGATGGCTATGTAACTAGCGGTACCCTAAATGAAAATACCCTTTGGTTTAACCAAAACGGTAGCAGTGCAACACTGCCTCCTAAAACAGTAGTTAACTTTACTCCCACAGGCATTGAAGTTGTAGATTGAAACCGGAGCAGCAATCTGTAGCTTTAAGATAATATTTAGGACATTCCTTTCAAATCCTTAAACCTTATATCTAAGTAAATAGAAGCAATACAAAAGGCGCAGACCGTTTGGTCTGCGCCTTTTAGTTTAATTAAAATCTATCACGTTTCGCTTTAAGGATTTTGCCGCTTTCTGCATCAATGTCGTATTCATATTCGGTGAAGCCAACATCAAATTCCAACTCGTATTTCAGCAAGCCGTCATCCCAATCCAATTCGAAGCTTTCCATACGCACATCTTTAGCATCAACGCCAACGTGGTTAAAAGCAATGCGTTTGGCATCAGCGGGAGAAATTTTTGCTTCGCAACGGCTTTCGTGACGGCATCTGCCATTGCCATGTCTAAGATAGAAATCGTCATCCGCAGCAGCAATACCGCTAAAGCCAAAGGAAGCTACCGCCACAGAAGCTGCAATCAAAAACATATTAAACTTTTTCATAAAATCCCCACCTTTCTTTTTTAACATTATAGCATACGGTAAAAGGTTTTCATATCCTATAACTGTGAATTATTCTAGAACTTTCACAGGCAAGACATACACTCTCTACACAAAGTTCCAAAACTTAACTCAAAGAAAGCCATCACTTTCAAGCTTCTAAAGTTAATTCAAAAGATGCTGCTTCGTTAACGCCTAAAGCTACCATAAAAAACACTGCTTGCTACGTCACATCCCCACAGCTCGCGTAAGGGAATACACTACAAAAATTAGAATTTATATTCTGCACCAATGATGAAGCGTCTAGATTGTGCGGGACTGTTGTAATGACCATCAACAGATCCTACATAATCGGTGTAAGCTTCATTGAAGAGATTATATGCTTTTGCATAAATAGTAAAATCATCACTTGCTTTATAGCTGACAGCCATATCCACAGTAACAAAGTTATTATCTAGATATCTTACTTGCGGCAAATAGCTACCCATGAAGTACCAAGCACTCCCCATATCACAACCACTAGTATAGCGTAACCATACATTACTATCCCATTTACCATCCTTATAATTTACACCACGACGTTATACGTTAGGGGAATAGTTCCTATCACGTTCAAACCCTTTTGTATAAGCAGTATCATTTTCTACACGAAGATAAGTGTAACTTGCGTTTACAGAAACATTACTATTCAATTCGTGACTAAGACTTAACTCCATACCACGTTTTTTCTGTTTATCTAAATTAACTACAGTTTCTGCATCATAATAATCCCAATAAATAGCGTCTTCTAAGTCACTTTCAAAATAGTTAATACCAAAATTGTTTCTTTCATCTATTTGTGTTGCATAACCTAAAGTCCAAGTATCGCCTGTTTCAGGTTTCAAATTAGGATTACCTTTAAAAACTTTTGTGCTACCTGCCATGCTCCCTTGATAAAACAAGTCATCAGTAGTAGGTGCGCGGAACACTTCACTCCAGTTAAAGTAAACGTGGCTATCTTCATCAAGTTTTTTATTTAAGCCTGCGCTCATAGTAGTATCATCACCAGCATGGCTATGGTCATCATAGCGAACACCGGCATTCAAAGTCCAAGTAGGTGCAAATTCCCAGGTATCACTTACAAAGATAGCAGTATTATCAATGCCTTCATCATAAACATTATCGCCCTTAGCAGTTACATCAGATTCCCTCCAAGATGCACCAACGACAAGCTTATTGGTATCAGAAGTAGTAAATGTCTGTTGAATATCTAAACCATTAACCTTTTCTTTCATATATCCAATAGACGGAGTATTTTCCCTTTTTATAAAATCACCATCATCCTCATAGTATGATACAAGATTTATTTTAGACACATTGTTATATTCTAATTCATTATGATAAATCTGCACATAACCTTGGTCACTACCATTAATTACCCAATCATATTTAGCATATATATTTTGAGTTTCTTTGTCTTGTTTATATACACCATAATCCATCTGCTTCTCGCCAGCACCATCAGGATACCAAGGAAGAGTCGGACTCATACCTTCATACTTACTGTAATCAAAGCCTATAGCTAAATTGGTTGTATCAGTAATCTCTTGATTCAGATTGATAGAGAACTTTTTATTTTCAAAGTCAGTAGGTCCTTCCCATCTCTTAGTAGTATCAGTTTTATGGTCTCTATATTTATAATAGTCTTGTTCATATTGGCTTGCAGAAACAGTCACACCAGTCTTGCCTTGCTTAGCGGAATACATAATCTTTTTGTCTTCTGCACCAAAGGAACCAAAGCCAAGAGAAATTTTACCATTGGTCATATCAGCCTTTTTGGTAATGATGTTGATTACACCACCAACAGCTTCGGAACCATAGAGTGCACCGCCTGCACCCTTCAAAACTTCCACACGTTCAATCATACTGGTATCGGGTAATTGGTTCATATCCACACTACCTCTACCGCCAGCATTGGAGCCCATATCAGTACCAACTCTACGACCATCAACCAAAACGAGTACGCGATCGTCACCATTAAGTTTAATGATTTTTTCTTTAGTGCCTAAGCCTGTGTCCAAAACCATTACACCATCAACATCTTTAAGCACTTCACCCATATCTTGGTATTTACGTTGCTCAATTTGCTCCGCACCAACAACGGAAATATTTGCAGGAGTATCTACCAAACGAGTTTCGGTTCTGGCTGCCGTTACAACGAACTCGTCCATTTCAAAGGATTGCAATTCTTCTGCGTAGGTTACGCCTGCTACGGACAGACTGCCGCAAATGAGCGCTACCATAAGCATACCTTTGCTCATTCTATTTTTCATAATTACACCTCATTTTAATAAATTTGCTCAATTCTTATTTCATCTAATTTTTTCAGATTTGTTAATATTATACACTCTACATCCGCGTAACTACAAGGCTAATTGAGAAGTGATGTTAAAAATAAGAAGCAAATTTTTAAGTGAAGAATTTTCACAACATTAAATTTCAACTCTAAATTTTAAAGTTCTTATAATTTCAAAAGCTCATTTTAAATACATTGTTGCCCATAAAAATAACGACCCTCCAATTAGGAAGGGTCGTTAGAAATCATCTACGTAATTTAAATTTAATGGGCATAGTAATGTAGCAGTCTATCTTTTGTTTAAGCTTGTTTCTTGCAGGGCTAAAGCGCCATTTGTAAACTGCTTCTAAAGCGTTAGCATCCATCTCTTGATGTCCGGAGGATTGTACAATGCTTGCTTCTGTCACTTTACCTTCGTAAGTGATGAGCATCTTAATCTTCACCAGGCCTTCGATAGAAGCATTGCGTGCGGAAGCGGGATACTTGGGCTCTACAGTACGGATGGGACGCGGCGGTGTTACGGGAACACCTTGTCCGTCACCTATTCCATCACCTTTACCTACAGTTTTAGTATCTCCCTTTTTAGGACTGGGGTTGGGATTAGGATTTTTATCAGGCTTTTTGTCTGCAACAGGCTTCTTAGGCTCTACCTTAGGCTTCTCTTTGGTTTCTACAATCTGGTCCTCTTCTTCAATTACAGGCTCTGTCTCTTCCACAACTTCTTCTTGCGGCTCTTCCGGAGACCCACCACCAGCCACCAAGGAAACTTCTAAAATTTCCGGTGGACGGTTGCTATTAAAAGAAAAACCCAACACACCTAACAGCAAAGCAAAAATAACGTGAGCCACAATTGCAACAGCAAAGCCCTTGCTTAATCTATTGCGGTCTTCATTCATTTTTTACCACCTATGTCAGTTGCCAAACCAAAGCGAGTTACACCCGCACCTTTCAGCTTATCCATCAGCTCAATTACAAGCTTGTAGTTAGCGTCACCATCAGCACGAATGATTACAGAGAAAGAGGCATCGCGCTTGCTTTCCATGGCAGCGTTGGATACCAGCAGGTCAATATCAATTTGGTCTTCATCTAAGTAAACGCTACCATCCTTTTTGATAGTAACAGAAAAATTGCTTTTGCTTACAGTTTCAGAATTTTGTGCTACCGGCAAGCGAATAGGAATGGTTTTAATTTCGCTCATATACATAGTACTTACAATAAAGAATACCAGCAGCAAGAAAATCATATCAATCATGGGACTAAGCATGATTTCAGGCGGAGTTATTACCCTCTTACGTCTTCTACTACGCATCTACCGCACCGCCTCTCAACAGCATTTGTGATTATCGTTACGAGCTTGAATGATATCGGACAAAGTGCTGGATACTTCGTAGATATTCAAGGTTTCAGTTTTGATTTTGTTGGACAGCCAAGCGTGAATGCACATACCCAAAATTGCAATGCACAGACCAAATACGGTGGTAATCAAAGCTTCACCGATACCTGCGGTTACTGCCATCGGATTTTGTGCTCTTTCGTTAAGAGCGTTAAAGGAAGAAATCATACCGGTAATGGTACCAAGCAAACCAAGCATAGGTGCCAAACCGATGATAACGCCCAAATAGTTAATGTTCTTTTCAAAACCATCAATGATACGGTCAGCTTTAGCATAGATGATGGATTCCAAACGGGGGCCCATATCTTCTTCGATATCAAGAATCTCTACAGCCATAGCAGCAGCCTCACCCTTGCTTTCGCCAGCGTAGTCCCTTGCTGCAACAAGATTAAAGTCATTCATCAGGCGAGCAAAGTTGTGTACGAACTCTACTCCGGAAACTGCCTTCTTATAATATAAGTAGCGTTCCACGCCTACAGCAATTGCACCAATAGAACATAAGAGCAACGGCCACATGCACGGACCACCCTTAATAAAATAATCAATAGCACTACCAAAAATACCCATTTGTATCCCTCTTTCATTCAAGACTAATATTTTTATTAAGACACATTCCGAATAAAATACACGTCTATTATACTACCCATAATATTTTCAGTCAACATTTTACGTCACGAGTATGTTATTTTTTAAAACTAACTATAGATACTAACTACCTTTTCCTAAAGAAAAATTTCCCTTCTACAATGTAATATCCCTTAAACGCGTCAGAAGTGCCGGAAGACGCGAAACAGCACACCTTGTGCCGCGACGGCGTACTGGTAGTACGTCGAGCAAACAAGATGTGCTGTGACAAAGTATAACGGCGCTTATCACGCGTTTTATTCAGTAAATTTTACGTAGTCGCCAATCCCCGCCCCTGGCACCACCATCGGCAGCACCATATTCTTCGGGTCAACAGTTACTTCAATAATATAGGG
>JAFTMR010000045.1 GCA_017452325.1 Phascolarctobacterium sp.
TCTTATTTTTTTATATGTCAACAAAAAATTGTATATTTTTTATTTTTTGCTCGTCAAAAAAATTATAATAGTTTTTCTTGTAAACAAATTTACATTTTATAATACTTTAATAAAATCTGGAGAAACCTTCCTCCCCCAACAACATCTTCAAATCAGCACCACCCGTAAAACGGGTGGTGCTGATTTTATTCCTATTTATCCACCAAAGCCACTAATAGGTGAAACACCAATGTTAACCTCTTCCAAAACATCTAATAATGCTCTAACCGTATCTAAAGAAGTAAGCATAGTTATATTATTTTGGATAGCACATTTTCTAATCTCCACACCATCATCATAATGAACACCTGAGAAAATTGCACGAGTGTTAATAACGTAGCTTACCTTTCCTGTCCGAATCTCGTCTAAAATTTCATCGCTTCCCTCACTAATTTTTCGTAATACTTTACTCCTAATTCCCTGCATTGCCAAATAGGTAGCTGTACCTGCTGTAGCGCCAATGTTAAAACCTAAATTATAAAATCGTTTTAACAACGGTAAAGCTTCCTCCTTGTCCTCATCAGCTATTGTTGCAATGATTGTACCATAAGAATGAAGCTTAATGCCTGAAGCTAGTAATGCTTTGTACATAGCACGAGAAAGTTTTCTGTCATAACCAATGGCTTCACCAGTAGACTTCATCTCTGGAGAAAGGTAAGCATCCATACCGCTAAGTTTATTAAAAGAAAAAGCTGGAGCTTTAACATAATAGAAATCTTTTTCCTTGGGATACATTTCCGTTAAACCCTGCTCAATTAGAGATTTGCCTATCATTACCATTGTTGCAATATCTGCCAAGCAATAACCTGTTGCCTTAGATAAAAATGGTACCGTTCTAGACGAGCGAGGATTTACTTCTATTATATATACGTCTTCTTTTTCATCCACTATGAACTGTATATTAAACAGACCGACGATACCAATTCCAAGACCTAATCTCTTGGTATATTCCAAGATAATCTGCTTAACCTTTTCTGAAACACTAAATGGAGGATACACGCTGATGGAATCACCTGAATGAATACCTGTGCGCTCAACTAATTCCATAATACCTGGCACAAAAACATGTTCTCCATCACAGATAGCGTCAACTTCTACTTCCTTACCACGAATATATTTATCTACTAATACAGGTTTATCCTCGTCAATCTCTACTGCCGTCCTTAAATAATGTTGTAGCTGTTCTTCCTTAGAAACAATCTGCATTGCCCTACCACCTAAAACAAAGCTTGGTCTAACCAATACAGGATAACCTATCTTCGCCGCTCCACTAATACCTGCTTCAATGCTGGTAACTGCTACGCCTTTCGGACGCGGTATATTAAGCTTGGTCAATAATTTTTCAAAGAAATCCCTGTTCTCTGCTCGTTCGATAGCAACAAAATCTGTTCCAATAAATTTTACTCCTCTATCTTGTAAGCCTGCCGCCAAATTTATAGCTGTCTGACCGCCTAAAGTACAGATTACCCCCAAAGGCCGTTCAAGCTCGATGATGTTTATAACGTCTTCTATACATAGTGGCTCAAAATACAATTTATCAGCACAAGTATAATCGGTGGAAACAGTTTCTGGATTGTTATTTACGATAATTGCTTCATATCCCGCCTCCTTAATCGTCTTAACCGCATGAACAGTAGAATAGTCAAATTCAATGCCCTGCCCTATTCTAATAGGACCACTACCCAAAACGATAATCTTTTCCTTTTCAGACACAATACTTTCGTTTTCATCCTCGTAAGTAGAATAAAAGTAAGGAATATAGCTGTCAAATTCTGCAGCACAGGAGTCAATCATCTTATAAACCGGCATAATATGGTGAGCTTTTCTTAAAAGAAAAACATTTCTTTCGGGTATTTTCCATAAAAAAGCAATGGCCTTATCGCTAAAACCTTGCTCCTTAGCAAGTCGTAACACATCAGTATTTAGAACGTTATTTTTAAGATATTCTTCCACAACCACAATTTTTTGCAACTTATCGACAAAGAATTTATCTATGCCAGTTACTTCCACAATTTTTTCTTTTTTGCACCCTAAACGTAATAGTTGCGCAATCGCATAGATACGGTCATCCGTTCCCTGTCTGATGTAATCCAAAAGTTTCCACTTATCCCAAGAAGCAAATTTAGAATCATACACATGAAACATACCAGTTTCCAAAGAACGTACTGCTTTCAAAAAACTTTCTTCAAAATTTCTGCCAATACTCATAACTTCACCAGTAGCCTTCATCTGCGTACCTAAAACATTATTGGCATCAGAAAATTTATCAAAAGGAAAGCGGGGCATCTTCGTTACTACGTAATCCAAAGCTGGTTCAAAGGCAGCAGGCGTATTAGCAAGCTTAATTTCATCCAGAGTCATTCCAATACCAATTTTAGCTGATACCCTTGCAATTGGATAACCGCTCGCCTTAGACGCCAAAGCAGAAGAACGTGACACACGTGGGTTAACTTCTATGAGATAATATTTAAAGGAATGTTGGTCTAAAGCGAACTGTACATTACAACCACCTTCTATCTTCAAAGCGCGAATAATTTTGAGAGCACTATTTCGTAACATTTGATATTCCTTGTTACTCAAAGTTTGAGAAGGACATACCACTATGGAATCTCCTGTATGAATCCCCACTGGATCAAGGTTTTCCATATTGCATATCGCAATCGCGGTATCATTACTATCACGCATAACTTCATATTCAATTTCCTTAAAGCCCTTGACACTCTTTTCAATCAAAACCTGTTTCACAGGTGAAAGTGCAAGGGCATTTTTCATAAGCTCCATAAATTCTTTAATATTATTGGCAAAGCCACCACCAGTTCCACCCAATGTAAAAGCAGGTCGCAAAACTACGGGAAAGCCAATTTCAGTAGCAATCTCCAAACCATTAGTAATATTATAGGCAATTCCGGAAGGAAGTACCGGTTCTCCAAGTTCTTCACATAATTCTTTGAACAACTCTCTATCTTCTGCACATTCAATGCTTTTGCTTGAAGTTCCTAAGAGCGTTACGCCACAATCAGCTAGTACACCACTTTTCTCCAGCTGAATAGCAAGGTTAAGACCTGTTTGACCACCAATTCCCGGTAAAATTGCGTCGGGACGTTCAAGATTAATAATCTTGGTAAGATACTCCAGGGTTAAAGGTTCCATATAAACCCTATCCGCAATAGTCGTATCCGTCATAATCGTGGCAGGATTAGAGTTACATAACAAAACCTCATAACCTTCTTCTCGCAAAGCAAGGCAAGCCTGAGTACCTGCATAGTCAAATTCTGCCGCTTGCCCAATAACAATAGGTCCACTACCGATAACTAGAACTTTCTTAATATCCGTTCTTTTAGGCATCTTGCTTCGCCTCCTCCATTAGTTTAACAAATTGGGTAAATAAGTACTCGCTGTCTTGTGGTCCAGGAGCGCTTTCCGGATGGTATTGCACACTGAAAACTTTGTCTTTCACACAACGCATACCTTCAACAGTATCATCCAACACATTCAGATGCGTAATCTCCAATGGAGTCCCATCAATACTTTCTTTTTCAACTGAAAAGGAATGATTTTGAGAAGTAATTTCTATTTTATTAGTTAGCAAATTACGTACAGGATGATTTCCTCCACGATGACCAAACTTTAATTTAAAAGTCTTTGCTCCATAGGCAAGAGCTAAAAGCTGGTGCCCAAGACAAATACCAAAAATAGGGAACTCTCCTAAAAGCTGACGGATAGTTTTCACAAGAGGCATAACATCCTGTGGATTGCCAGGTCCATTAGATAAAAACACTCCATCCGGGTGCATTCGTTTAATAAGTTCAGCAGGTGTATCCCACGGAACACGTGTCACCCTACAACCAAACTTATTAAGTTCACGAATGATATTCATTTTTATTCCACAATCAACTGCAACCACATCATATATAAAATCGACAACACTATAACGCAACATACACTGACAGCTTATCCTGCTAACCACATCCTTAGGCAAATCAGTCGCTGCCAAAATAGCCAAACCTTTTTCCAATGAGGTATCTACATTGGTAATCAAAACCTTCCTGCTACCAAAATTCCTAATAGAACGAGTAAGCTTACGAGTATCCACCCCATACACACCGCTAATCTTATTCCGCTCCATCACATCATTTAAACTAGCAGTGCTTCTAAAATTAGAGGGACTTTCATTATATTCCTTGACGATGATAGCACCAATGGAAGGAAAATCTGTTTCGTAGTCATCCGCTGGCATTCCATAGTTTCCAATCAAAGGATAAGTCATCACTACAGCTTGATTAGTATAAGAAGGGTCTGATAAAATTTCTTGATAGCCTACCATAGAGGTGTTAAATACTATTTCACATACCTTCTCCTCATCATAACCAAATCCGTATCCGTAAAATTCCTGGCCATCTTCTAAAATTAACTTTTTATTGTATTTGGTAATCACAGGACACCTCATTTCTGTTTTTGTGATAGTTTATTTTCAAATTTATATTTGCATATATCAGACGGGATAAGCGTGGGATAATCATTGTCAAAGCAAGCACTACAATATTCGTGGCTACCAATCAAAGTTCCCAACTCATCTAAAGGCAAGTAACCAAGGCTATCTACTCCAATAATCTTGGCAATTTCTTCTACACTATGTTGGCAGGCAATCAAATCTTCTTCGGAATCAATATCAGTACCATAGTAACAGGGATGTAAAAAAGGAGGTGCTGAAATGCGCATATGAATTTCCTTTGCCCCCACTTCTTTCAACAATCGGACAATTCTTTGACTAGTAGTACCACGAACAATGGAATCATCAACCAACACCACACTCTTGCCTTTAACACTTTCTTCCACAGCACTCAATTTGATGCGTACTTGATCCAGTCGTGTATCTTGACCTGGAGAAATAAATGTTCTACCAATATATTTATTTTTTACCAAACCAATACCATAAGGAATACCACTTGCCCTACTAAAACCTAAAGCTGCATCAAGGCCTGAATCAGGCACACCAATAACAATATCCGATTTAGCAGGATGATAATTAGCCAAAAGTTCACCTGCACGCAACCTTGCACCATGTACGGAAACACAATCAATGGTTGAATCTGGTCTAGCAAAATAAATAAATTCAAAAATACACATTCTTTTTCTTTTGTGATGACAATGTTCTTTGATAGACTTTATTCCTTCCCTTGTAAAAACAATGATTTCTCCAGGTTCCACGTCACGAACGAACTCTGCTCCCACTGCGCTTAAGGCACAGCTTTCAGAAGAAACCACATAACTTCCATCAGCAGTCCTACCATAGCACAATGGACGAAAGCCATAAGGATCTCGTGCACAAATTAGTTTTTGTGATGTCATCAGCACCAAAGAATAAGCACCGTCCAAAATTTTCATGGAAGCACTCAAGGCTTCTTCCATAGAATTTGAACGTAATCGTTCCTTCGTCACAACGTATGCAATGGTTTCGGTGTCGCTTGTAGTATGAAAGATTGCCCCACTTAGTTCCAAATTGGATCTAAGTTCTCCAGCGTTGGCAAGATTACCATTGTGCGCCAATGCCATACACCCTTTTTGATGATTAACCTCAATAGGCTGACAATTATTACGACTGTTCCCACCCATAGTACCGTAGCGGACATGCCCAACTGCCAATCTACCCTGTCCAAGCTTTGCCAGAACATCTTTATTGAACACTTCACTTACCAAACCTAAATCTTTATGGGACGTAAAAACACCATCATTATTGACAACAACGCCACAGCTTTCCTGTCCTCGATGCTGTAGAGCATACAATCCATAATATACAATACTTGCTATATCACATAAATCTGGTGAAATTACGCCAAATACACCGCATTCCTCGTGAATACTCATTTTGTTCCTCCTGTCCTGTGCCCAAATACTGCTTCAACAAAACCTTTAAACAGAGGATGCGCGTTATTAGGTCTGCTCTTAAATTCCGGATGATATTGAACGCCGACATAAAACTCCCTATCACTAAGCTCTACAGTTTCAACCAGTCTTCCATCAGGCGAACTACCACTAAAAGTTAAACCACTTTGCTCGAAAGCGTTTCGGTAATCATTATTAAATTCATAGCGGTGTCTGTGTCGCTCACTAATCTTTAACTCACCATAACAACGCTCCATGGTAGTTCCTTTTTTTATACAGCAAGGATAAGCACCTAGACGCATAGTACCACCTTTGTAAATATTTTCGCTTTGACCATGCATAAAATCTATGACCTTATGCATGCATAACTCGTCAAACTCACCTGAATTAGCATCCTTGATACCTAATACATTCCTTGCATATTCAATTACAGCAATCTGCATACCAAGACAGATCCCAAAATAAGGAAGGTTATTTTCCCTCGCATATTTTGCAGCTAGAATCATCCCTTCAATGCCCCTACTACCAAAACCACCAGGAACAAGAATACCATCAATCCCTGCAAGCTTTTCTCTGACATTATTTGTAGTGAGCTCATCTGAATCAATCCAATGAATACATATATGGGTATTGTTATAATATCCAGCATGGTGCAAAGCTTCCGCAATAGAAAGATAGGCGTCATGCAATCCCACATACTTACCAACAAGCCCAATATCCACATAATATAGTCTACCTTTAATACGCTCTATCATATCCACCCATTCCGTAAGATTAGGTAACGGAGCATCAATCCCCAATTCACGACAAACTACAGACGAGAAATTAGAACGTTCCAGCATCAAAGGTGCTTCATATAAATTAGGTAAGGTAACATTCTCTATAACACAGTCAAGCTTCACATTACAGAACATAGAAATCTTTTTAAACAAGGATTGCTCTAATGGCTCATCACACCGTAGTACTAAAATATTTGGGTTGATACCCATTCCCTGCAACTCTTTAACGGAATGTTGAGTAGGTTTAGATTTATGTTCACCAGAACCTCGCAAATAGGGAACCATTGTCACATGAATAAACAAACTATTTCCCCTGCCAACCTCAAGAGAGATTTGGCGTACTGCTTCTATGAAAGGCTGTGATTCTATATCACCGATGGTACCGCCAATTTCGGTAATCACCACGTCTGCATCAGTCTTTCTGCCAACTTGATATACAAATTCTTTAATTTCATTTGTTATATGGGGAATTACTTGCACTGTAGAACCAAGATATTCTCCTCGACGTTCTTTGTTAAGTACATTCCAATACACCTTACCTGTTGTAAGATTAGAATATTTGTTGAGGTCTTCATCAATAAAGCGCTCATAATGTCCAAGGTCAAGATCTGTTTCGGCACCGTCTTCCGTCACATAGACTTCGCCATGCTGATAAGGACTCATTGTTCCAGGGTCAACATTGATATAAGGGTCTAGCTTCTGAGCTGCAACTTTCAGTCCTCTTGCTTTTAATAACCTTCCTAAAGAAGCAGCTGTAATCCCCTTTCCCAATCCAGATACAACACCACCAGATACAAAAATATATTTAGTCATAATGTTCCCCTTTCATTCCCATTCCACCGTAGCAGGAGGTTTGGAAGTTATATCGTAAACAACCCTTGTTATGCCATGTACTTCATTGGTAATTCTGCTACTAGCTCTCTCCAAAACCTCGTAAGGTAAACGCGTCCATTCAGCAGTCATAAAATTATCGGTACTTACCGAACGCAGAGCAATAGTATACCCATAGCTACGCATGTCCCCCATAACACCTACAGTGCATACATCTGTTAATATTGCAAAATATTGGTCAGCCTGCAAATCATTACCACATTTTATAATTTCTTCGCGAAAAATGGCATCTGCTTCACGCAAAAGCTCTAACTTTTCTTCCGTCACTTCGCCAATTATCCTTACAGCCAAACCCGGCCCTGGGAAAGGCTGGCGCCACACAAGTTCCTTGGGCAATCCCAAACGCTCTCCTACCTCGCGCACCTCATCCTTAAACAAATTGCGCAAAGGTTCTATAATTTCTACGAAATTTATTTTTGCCAGCATACCACCCACATTGTGATGACTCTTTATAACAGCAGAATCACCTTTTCCACTTTCGATGACATCGGGATAGATTGTTCCTTGAGCCAAAGCGTACACTGCTCCCAATTTTTTTGCTTCATCTTCAAAAACATGAATAAAGCTTCTACCAATAATCTTGCGTTTCTTTTCAGGCTCACGTATCCCTCGCAGTAAACAAAGAAATCTTTTTTGTGCATTAACTCTCACAAAATTTATGCCAAAACCTTTACTGAAAGTTTCTTCCACAAAATCTCCCTCACCTTTACGAAGCAAACCATGGTCCACAAAAATACAAATTAGATTTTTGCCAATAGCTTTGTTTAGCAACGCCGCCACTACGGAAGAATCCACTCCACCTGACAAAGCAAGCAGAACTTTTTTATCTGCTAAATGTTTTCGATAGTAGGATACTGTCTGTTCTACAAAATCTTCCATCTGCCAATCACCTTTGCAACCGCAGATATCAAAGAGAAAATTGTGGAGTAATTGGTTGCCGTAAACACTGTGGGTAACTTCAGGATGAAACTGTACTCCATACAACTTACGACTTGCATCTCCCATAGCAGCGCAGGGACATTTTTCTGTAGAAGCCAGTACCTCAAAATTAACAGGCACTTCCTTAATAAAGTCTGTATGGCTCATCCAAAATATGCTTTCGTTAGGAACATCCTTAAATAATTCACTATCAGTAATCTTCACCAAGGTTTTTCCATACTCGCTGTTTGCTTTCGCATTACAAATTTTCCCTCCACCAATGTAAACCATCAACTGAGCACCATAACAAATCCCCAGGATGGGTATGCCTACATCCAAAATACCTGCTTCAAAAGTTGGTGCATCCTTAACGTAAACACTATTCGGTCCTCCGGTAAAAATTATACCCTTGTAAGACTTACCTTTAATTTCATCTAAAGTAATTTTATTATAAGGTTTTATATCAGCATAAACATGCAGTTCGCGAACCCTCCGAGCAATCAGCTGATTATACTGTCCTCCAAAATCCAATATCAAAATTTTTTCGTTTAACATAAATAAACTCCATCATATAAAATAATTTATAGATAACTAAATTTAGGTGTGTGCTTCAAGACGTTTAAAAATTTCTGCATAAGCCTCTTCAACTCTACCAAGGTCAAAGCGGAACCTGTCCTTATCTAATTTTTCTCCTGTTTTACTATCCCACAAACGACTTGTATCAGGACTAATCTCATCGGCAAGTATGATGGTACCATCTGTCAACTTGCCAAACTCCAATTTAAAATCCACAAGAGTTACAGCACACTCCTTCCAAAAAGCTTTCAACACATCATTAATTTTAAAAGAGTACTTTTTAATGAGAGCAAGCTCCTCTTTACTAACAAGCTTCAAGGCCAAAGCATGTTCTTCATTTAACAAGGGATCGCCCAAAGCATCATTCTTATAAGAAAACTCAATTGTAGGATGCTCAAAAACGATACCTTCTTCTACGCCATAGTGTTTGGCAAAGGAGCCTGCCGCAATATTACGTACAATTACTTCCAAAGCAATGATACGTACTTTTTTCACAAGAGTTTCCCTATCGTTAAGTTCTCTGACAAATTGAGTAGGTATACCTATTTTTTCCAAGTGTTGCATCAAAAGGTTACTCATCTTATTATTGATAATTCCCTTTCCTAAAATGGTACCTTTCTTCAAACCATTAAAGGCAGTAGCATCATCCTTGTAACACACAATAATAAGTTCAGGATTAGTAGTACTATATAATTTTTTCGCCTTACCCTCATAAATTTCTTGACCTTTCTCCATTTTACTTCCCCTCTTTACATTTATGATATGAACGCCAAAAAGTTGGATGTATAATCCAACTTTTTTAACGATTCTATTTAGGTTTTATTTAATTTTATATACCTCTCATTTGACCCTTCATTTCTCTTATCTCACACAAAACAGCAAATCACCGTAAGTAGGGAATGGCCAATATTTTTTAGCTGTCAAAAGTTCTGCCTCGTCGCAAACAACTCTTAATGCTTCCATCTTTGGTAATACCTTATCACGAATAGCGAAAGCTTCATCCTTAACATCTTCAAAACCATGTAAATCAAACAAGACTTTTTCTAAATCTTCTACATCATCCGCAATTTTGCCAATTACAGAAGAAAGATTTTTTACTAGTTTACGCTCGTAGGAACAATCCAAACCTGCATCTAAGGACTGTTTCATTTTTGCAGTTTTTGCCAAATCCAAGGTATAAGCTTCAACAGCAGGCAGAATAAGAGTTTTCGCCATGCTTACCATGGTATTTCCTTCTATTACCACCGTTTTACAATAATTCTCTAACTGAATTTCACATCTGGATTTTAATTCTGCTTCTGTAAATATTTTATGTGAGGTCAACATAACTACATTCTTTTTATCTAACATATGGGGGATGCAATCAGGAGTGGTACGGTAATTACACAAACCTCTTTTTTCCGTTGCTTCCTTAATCCACATTTCTTCATAGCCATTACCATTAAATATAATACGTTTATGATCTTTAATGGTTTTCTTAATCATCTCATGGAGGGTAGTCTCAAAATCATTTGCTCCCTCTAACCTATCTGCATAAATTTTTAAGCTTTCTGCAACAGCGGCATTAAGCATAATATTGGCGCAAGCAATGCTATTAGAAGAACCTAGCATTCTAAATTCAAACTTATTTCCTGTAAAGGCAAATGGTGAAGTTCTGTTACGGTCTGTCGTATCACGATTAAACTTGGGCAATACGTCAACCCCTAACTTCAGCTGAGTTTTTTCTACACCACTATAAACAGTTTCATTTTCTATAGCATCAAGAATACTGCTTAATTCATCACCTAAAAATATGGAAACTATTGCAGGAGGAGCTTCGTTAGCACCAAGACGATGGTCGTTTCCTGCAGTAGCTACAGAAATACGCAGAAGGTCTTGATAATCATCTACTGCCTTAATCACTGCGCACAGGAACAAAAGAAATTGTGCGTTTTCATAAGGTGTAGCACCAGGAGAAAGCAGGTTTATACCAGTATTTGTCGCCATAGACCAGTTATTATGCTTGCCACTACCGTTAATTCCGGCAAAAGGTTTTTCATGAAGCAAACAAACTAAACCATGTTTAGAAGCAACCTTTTGCATCAATTCCATAGTCAACTGGTTATGGTCAGTGGCAATATTAGTAGTTGTGTATATGGGTGCAAGTTCGTGTTGGGACGGAGCAACTTCGTTATGCTCTGTCTTAGCAAGTACGCCCAACTTCCAAAGCTCTTCATTCAACTCTGCCATAAAGGCTGCAACCTTTGGTTTGATAACACCAAAATAATGGTCATCCATCTCCTGTCCTTTAGGAGACTTAGCACCGAAAAGGGTACGTCCCGTAAACTTGATATCAGGACGCAGTTCATACATTTCTTGACTAATTAAAAAATATTCTTGCTCCGGACCTACATTGGCATGCACGCTCTTCACGTCATTATTACCAAACAATCTCAGGATACGTAAGGCTTGTTTATTCAAAGCTGCCATTGAACGTAGCAAGGGAGTTTTTTTATCCAAAGCTTCACCGCTATAAGAACAAAAAGCGGTAGGAATGTACAAGGTTTTATCCTTGACAAAAGCAAATGAAGTTGGATCCCACGTAGTATAACCTCTTGCTTCAAAGGTCGCACGCAAACCACCAGAAGGGAATGAAGATGCATCAGGTTCTCCTTGGATTAGTTCTTTACCGGAGAATTCCATAATTATACCGCTATCATCCGCAGAAGCAATAAAACTATCGTGTTTTTCCGCAGTAACACCAGTCAATGGTTGAAACCAATGAGTAAAGTGAGTAGCACCATTAGCAACTGCCCAATCCTTCATAGCATTAGCAACAATGTTTGCTACACCATTATCTATCGGCGCACCTTCTTCCCTAGTTTTCTTCAAAGATTGATATACATCAGTAGGTAATTTAGATTTCATCACCTTGTCGTCAAAAACTAAACAACCAAAATAATCAGGTACATTTCTCATACCGGGCTCCTCCTTCTCCTTTTTAGAAAAACAAAAAAGGCGACCCTGATGCTTTAAACATCAAAGACGCCATTGCCTTCCTAAGCATATTCATTTTTAATTCAAAAGAAAAATCACTTTGAATATCTTTCAAAGCAGTTCGATTCCACATTTCGAATTATAATCTCAAACACGAACATTGTCAACACTACAACACATATCTTTCACACTTTTAGCAAACCCGAAATATTTGGAAAATTAGTCCCATATTGACTATAACTACTATTTATCGTACAATAGCTACGGATTAACAAGGATTCATTTTTTTAAAGCTAATACCAACACATAGAATAGTTCGTTACATTCCTAACAATATTTTCTACCAAAGGAGTGGATATTGTGAGTCACAAAAGTATTTCCTATAGCGTGCTTATCGTTTCAGAAAACGAAAATTTAAACACAACTCTGGGTACACTGCTTGATGATAAAATTAATTCCACCAAGCATTTTGCTAAAGAGCCAAACGAAGCAAGAGCAATACTCTCTAAGAACCATTACGACTTCATTATAATCAATGCTCCCTCAGAACTGACGCCTACTCTTCGTTTTACACTTAGTCTTTTTCATGAAAAGGAAAGTATAATTCTGCTGCTTGTAAAAGCAAATGACTATAAAGCTATTTATGAGAGAACTGCTGAGCATGGCATCTTCCTTTTAGCTAAACCGTTATCCAAACAAACTCTGTTCACCGCACTTTCCTGTATGATTAGTGCTCGCGAACGTATCCGTTCTTTGGAGCAAGAGGTTCACTCTGCTGAAGAAAAAGCAAAAGAGTTAGTCCTTACCAACAGAGCCAAATGGTTGCTCATAACTAAACTTTCCATGAGCGAAGAACAAGCACACCGCTACATAGAAAAACAAGCTATGGATCGCTGCGTATCACGTAAAAATATATCTCAAGAAATTATAACTAACTACAGTAAATAGAGGACACTCCAAATTTGGAATGTCCTCTATTTTTTATAACAATTCTTTTAAAACAATGGTCTGCTCACGATTAGGCCCAACGGATACAATGCCTAATTCCACACCGGCAACCTCACTAAGACGCTCCAGATATTTCCTGGCATTTACAGGTAAGTCCTCATATTTACGAGCACTGCTTATATCCGTCAACCAGCCTTCGAATTCTTCATAAACTGGTTCAACCTTGGCAAGTTGGTTTAAACTGGCTGGAATACGCTCCAATTCCTGACCTTGATACCTATAGCCAACGCACATTTTAATTTTAGGTAAGGCATCCAAAATATCTAAGCGGGTAATCGCCAGATAATCTAAGCCGTTAACGCGCGCACTGTAACGGAGCATAAAGGCATCCAACCATCCGCAACGACGCGGACGACCTGTTACAGTTCCATACTCCTGCCCCATCTCACGCAAATGGTTTCCGTCTGCATCAAAAAGCTCTGTAACAAAGGGGCCCTCCCCTACACGAGTAGTGTATGCCTTCACCACGCCAACAACATGGTCAATACTCTTGGGTCCAATACCGCTACCGGTACAAGCATTGCCGCCCGTGGGATTGGAGCTGGTAACATAGGGATAAGTCCCATGGTCTATATCCAGGAAAGTAGCCTGCGCTCCTTCAAAGAGCACCTTCTTCTTGTCAGCAAAGAGCTTATCCAAAATAACACCCGTATCTTTAACGTAAGGGCGTAGTCTTTCAGCATAGTCCAAGTATTCTCTAAGCACTAATTCGTATAGAAAGGGTGCCGCCCCATAAATCTTAGTAATAATTTCATTTTTAGCAGCAAGGTTTGCCTTGAGCTTGGCGGCGAACACATCAGGCTCCAGTAAATCGCAGACGCGAATCCCCAGACGGGCTACCTTATCCATATAGCAAGGGCCTATGCCACTTTTGGTTGTTCCAATCTTGCTGTTTCCTAGGGCTTCCTCCTGTAATTCGTCCAGCCTTAGATGATAGGGCAGTACTACATGAGCACGATCAGAAATAACTAAATTTTTACAATCAATCCCCTTCGCCTGCATTCCGGCAATTTCTTCCAGCACAACTTTAGGATTGATAACCACCCCATTACCTAGAATGTTTATCTTATCCGGAAACAGTACCCCTGAAGGAAGCAGGCGTAATTTATAAGCCACTCCCTTTACCACAACTGTATGCCCCGCATTGGAGCCACCGGAATAGCGCACCACCGCATCAGCCTGTTGCGCTAAGTAATCTACAATTTTACCCTTCCCCTCATCTCCCCATTGAGCTCCTAATACTACTACAGATGGCATAATTATCACTCCCTCTTATAAACCAAATCTGGACATAATTAAATCTACGTTACGAAGCATTGGTTTGGGGTCAAAACACTGCTCAATTTCAGAAACAGTAAGATATTTTTTTATATCAGGGTCATTGGCAATATTAGTTTTAAAATCTGTACCTTCTACCCAACGGAGCATAGCATTACGCTGTACCCACTTGTAAGCCTCTTCGCGCAATACTCCCTTGCCAACAAGAGCAATTAAAATATTTTGACTAAAGATAAGCCCACCGGTTCTATTCAGATTCTCTAGCATTGCCTCCGGATAGATAAGAAGCTTGTCAATAATATCAGTAAACTTACGCAGCATATGGTCAAGGGCAATGCAGGCATCAGGCAGGATTACTCTCTCTACAGAAGAATGGGAG
The DNA here is from genome assembly GCA_017452325.1 of Phascolarctobacterium sp. Classification (GTDB taxonomy): domain Bacteria; phylum Bacillota; class Negativicutes; order Acidaminococcales; family Acidaminococcaceae; genus JAHHUH01. Next base: position 14,728 of record JAFTMR010000045.1, read on the forward strand.
ATATCCCTTTCGTGCCATAAAGCAACATCTTCCAAGGCAGCAAGGGCGTAACCACGCAACAAGCGTGCCATACCGGAAACCTTCTCGCAGGTAATTGGATTACGCTTGTGTGGCATAGCAGAGGAACCCTTTTGCCCAGGGGCAAAATATTCTTCAACCTCGCGGATGTCGGTACGTTGCAGGTTTCGGATTTCTGTTGCCATCTTATCAAGAGAAGAGCCAATGATTGCCAAGGTTGTTATGAAGTCTGCATGTCTATCCCTCTGAATGACTTGCGTTGCCAGCCTGGCAGGAGCTAATCCTAAATTTTTGCACACATATTCTTCAACGAAAGGGTCAATATTAGAATAGGTACCAACCGCACCGGATAGCTTCCCTACCCGCACAAACTCACGCGCCTGTTCCAAACGTTTAATGTTACGCTCGGTCTCATCCATCCACAGGGCAAACTTTAAACCCAAAGTTATAGGCTCAGCGTGAATGCCATGGGTACGACCAATCATCACTGTATATTTATGTTCTGCCGCCTGACGCTTCAAAACGGCTTTAAACTTTTCCAAATGCTGCAAAAGTAAATCAGCAGCCTGTACCATCATATAACACAGGGCAGTATCCTTCACATCACTAGAAGTCAGACCCTTATGAATATATTTGGAAGCATCTCCCACATACTCTGCCACATTCGTCAAAAATGCAATAATGTCATGATTGGTAATCGCTTCAATTTCCTTAATGCGTTCTACTGAAAAATTTGCCTTAGTCTTAATATCTACTAAAGCTTCGTCCGGTATAGTACCA
>JAFTMR010000046.1 GCA_017452325.1 Phascolarctobacterium sp.
CTTGGAAGTAATCTTTTGACCCAACACCGCATAGTACAAATCGGTTGCATTGGTATCTTCTGTAAAGCTTTCATGTACCCACTTTTTACCTACGGTCAAGTCCAGCACAGTGTTCTTAGAACCAAACAGATAAATGGGGTCATGTCTTAGGAAAGCAGCATATTCTTTGTGCCAGCTATTACGACCAGTGTTGTCGTTTTTCCACAAGCCATATTCAAAATAACCGGAATATGCTAAAGGCAAACCATCGATAAAGTGGTGAGGTTTGTATTCAAACTTCCAGTTATTTTGTTTTTTGTACCAATCGTCATCGTCTTCTTCCCAACCGGTTTTATAGGTCAGGCTAAAGTTGCGTTCATCATGTTCTAATTCCACCATCGGTTTGAAATCAGCCTTGGTGTAGTAGGGCAAATCAACATTCAATTTAGTTTTTTCGCCAAAGTTCCATTCAGCATCAATTTTGATGAAGGCACCATTGTCGCTACCATCATAACCAATACGGGGAACGATACGAGTTTTGTTGGTTTTAGTTAAATCTCTTACCCAAACATCCTTGGAATAGATATGCTTGCCTTTAACAAAAACCTTTACATCCTTGGCAACCATTTTTTGTTTAGGGTAAATTTCAAAAGTTTTAGCGGTTACGGAAAGGCAGGGCACGTGGTTAACCGCAGGGCAACGAGACATAGTACCGCCTTCATCCATCACCATTTTATCAGGATGGATAGTTGCATGAGGAGCAGTGTACCAGTCTTTATCGCCAGTGCCATGTACTTCTTTGATTTCACCAGTTTTGGTATTGAAATTGTAGTAAGCCCATTTGCCACTTAAAGTAGAACCCGGCTCGATAATAGTACCACCTTGTTCTAACCAAACGTCACCGGTTTTCATATTCCCTTGTGCATAATTGGTTTTAAGAACTTCTCTGCCTTGGGTAATCACAACATTACCACTTAAATAGAAGTCACCGCTTACACTATCGTATTCCGCTTTATCACCGGTAAAGTTAATGGGCAGGGGGTTATCCATATTTTTTTCTTTTTCAGTAGGCTCTACAACTTGTGCTTCACTTACTACACTATCGTATTCAGGCGCATTATAAACGCTATCACCACTATTGGAATAGTTAGCGTAAGCAGGTACGCACAAACTTGCAGCAACTGTTGCTGCCAACAATATCTTTTTCATATTTAACTCCTTCATTCGTAATATTTATCTTCAAAATGCATATAGTTATCCACTCAACATTATAACACATAAAACAAAAAAGCTCATCGTTTTCGATGAGCTTTTTTTATTTTATTGCCTTTTCTTTAAAATTGGTTAGAAGTACCGGAAGGCGCGAAGCAATGAGGCTTGTGCCGCGACGGCGTACTTGACGTACGTCGAGCAAGCAAACGAATTGCGACAAAGCATAACGGTGCTTATAGCCAATTTAATCAGTGTAAACTACACCTTGCATAGCAACATCCTCGCTAACCTGCACAAAGGTAACGCTTCCTTCCGGAATCACAACGCTACTACCTTTAACGAAAGCACCGCCAATTACACCAACAGGTCCAAGGATAATCATACCGCCGATAGCAGCACCTGCTGCGCCTGCGTAGGACTTAGCTTGTTGCTTAGCAAGTTCGCCTACAAAAACAGGTATCTCTGTTCCGTCAACGCCGTTGATGTACATAAAGTCAATATCCACACGTCCGTCTTTACCAAAGATGCCAGGTTGCACAACCTTCTTCACCTTGCCAATACCGGTTGCTCCTTTAGGAAGTACCAGCACGTCGTTTACATACAGATTGTCTGCTACTTTAAAGCTTACTTCATCCCCAACTTTACTAATCTTGTTACCAAGCTCTTGGGTAAATTCAATTTGAATCAAAGAATCTTTAGGCAGAGTAACTTGTTGTACGGGGATAACGCCACCCTCATAAGAAACCACTTCTAACAAATCTTCCAAGCGGGTGGAGAGTGCTCCATCATCTGCCTTACCGTTCAAAAGGGTTTCAACTGCTTCGATGCGAGTTTTTGCAGCACCACCACTCATGCTCTCGTTCAAGCGCCATTCTACAACATTCAGGCGAGTTTCAAAAGAAGCACTGCCATCTTCCGGAGTGCCTTGCAAATATTCGTACATTACATTAATACGTTCCAAAATAGGCTCAGAAGTCATAAGTCCGTTAACATCGTACTCAATGGCATCCATACGCTCAACCAAGGAACCTTCCTGCGCTGTGCCATAGAGCATTACTTCCATAGCTTTAATTTTATCAGCAGCAGGAATGCTAGCATTTGCTGCAAAGCCCGGTACTACCGCAGTTATACAAAAAATAAACGTAAGCATTAAAGTTACAAGCTGTCTTTTCATTTCGGAGCCTCCATTCATAGCTATTATATGTATATTGTAGCATAAAACACCATAAAAAAATAGCCTGCCACATTTCTGTGACAAGCTACTTGGATTATTTTGCTTTCAAAGCTTTTTTCAATTCAATGCGAACTTGGCGACCAAATTCATCATGTTTCCAGCTACCACGAGTAGTCAAAGCAGCATCAACTACTTTGTCACTGCTGAATTCATGTTTATAGAAGGTACCGGTCAAAGCATTGTAAGCAACTGCTTCGCCTTCCAAATCCAATTTATACATTACTTCGCCAACGCGTCTTGCATTTTTGTATTCCAAATCATCAAGTTCCATGCAGAACACAATGTCAACGTCGCCATCTTGAGCAATTTTTGCCAAAGTAGCTTGGTTGGGAACATCATCAGTAATCATGGCAGCTTCAATAGCAGCAGTAAGCTTATCGTTTTCTATCATTACAAAACCCTTTTGGTATTTTAAGGTATTGATAGCTTCCTTGTAGAAAACTTGGTTGGCCAGGTCATCTCCACCTTCAACATTGTTAATCAAGGGCAGAATTGCTACGGTAGCAGCTTCAACTGCGCTAAAGCAGGGTAAGCTAAAGCACAAAGTCATAACGGTCATTAACAAATAACGTAATACTTTTTTCATTACATATCCTCCTAATTTGTCAAACAAGATACTTCATTTTAACACAAACAGGAATTTTTTGCATATGTTTTTATTATCAAAAAGGGCTGTTTCCTTACGGAAACAGCCCTAAAAAATCTAAGCTAAACTCCACTTACCTTCTAAATTAGAATGCGAAGTATACGTCAACAAACAAGGATTGGTCTTCTTTGTTACCAGTTTTAGCTTCGGTATCGAAGTAGTTAACATCCAACAGAATGTTTTTAGCCAAGGTGTATTGAACGCCCAGGTTCCAGCCTTCATAACCACCATCTGCCAAGAAAGTGGAAGCATCAGTGGTGGTATGGAGTACGCAGTTAACCGGTTGGTCAAACCATTGTGCATAAGCGCCCCAAGAACCAACTTCTTCGCCAGCGCCTTTATAGTCGATGCGAGCTACCCAGCCATCTTTGGATACGTTTTTATCGTATTCTTCATCGCCCCACATGTATTCATAGCCAAGACGAACATTTTTAGCAACATCGAAAGCTAAACCAATGTTGTAAATTTCTTTATTATCATAGGTAGCCTCTGTTGTACCACCATTTTGTAAAACTTTTTCACCGTCATCATCCCAAAGACCATTAGAGGTTGCACCAGAAGCTTTGAAGTAGTTAACATAAGCATCAACTACACCAACAGTAGTTTCTGCGCCCAATACATAGATACGGTCAGCAGCTTCTTCAGTCAATTCGTTTGCAGTACCGGAAGCACCTTTACCAACCAAACCATAAACTTTAACTTTGTCGCCATAGGTCAATTTTACACCATCGATGTAAGCATCGAGGATGTTAGCGGTGGAAGTGCATTCGTCCCAACGACCAGCCAAAACATCCATGCCACCCAATTTACCATTGAAGTATGCACGACGGAGTTTAGTGGTTTCTTCAGCATCATCATTGGAGAAGTCTTGAGTGTTTTCGAGCATTGCGGTGTAGGTCCAGTCATCATTAACTGCGCCATTTACCCACAAACGGTTACGCATTTGATGGTCGTCGCCGTTGTCGGAATCATGATATCTCCAACGAACTTGACCGTTGATTTTAACAGCGTCAGCGCCTTTTTCCAATTTAGCTACGCGAACACCAAGGGTATCCAGTTCGTCAGCAAATTCTGCAGCCAGTTTGTCAACGTTAGCGCCTTTTGCCATAGCTTTTGCTACGATTTGAGCCATTTCATAACGGGTCATCAGTTTGTCGCCGTCGAATGCGCCATCAGCATAGCCATCAACTACGCCAGCAGCAGCCAATTTAGCTACGGAATCATATGCCCAGTGGCCAGCGGGAACGTCAGAGAACGGATTTGCAGCATAAGCAGAAGCGGTTACGCCCAATGCCATAGCCATTGCAAGTACTAAGGATTTTTTCATTTTGTTTTCCTCCTCAGGAAATAAATTTAGTAATTTGCCTTGAATTTCCCAAGTAGTTTGCGCTCAAACGCTTCGCCTAATCAACCTTATAGTAAGAGTTGCCTTGTTTCCTCTACATGGTCAAATACGCTCTGCATTTTACTAACATTCTACTTTAGTTAGCAAGCACAAATTCTATGCACAATAGTTTATCACAGCCTGTTCACATTTGCAAGTGCAATGCACGTTTTATGGATATGTATACAAAAAGAGAGCAACTTACGTTGCTCTCTAAAAGTACAATTATTTTTTTGCTTTCAATGCTTTGGTAACAGCTTTACGAACTTCGCGACCAAATTCTTCGTGTACCAAATCCCAACGGTTGGAGAATACTTCGGGAATTACACTGTCGTTGTAGATTCTTTCTTTTTTATAGGTACCGGTCAGTGCATTGTAGGATGCTGCATAACCTTGGATATCCATTTTCAGTTTGTTTTCTTCACTGGAAGGCATGGGAATGTCGTTGATAACGTCAACTTGGATAGCCAATACCATGTCTACGCCACCGTCTTTAGCAATTTTTGCCATTGCCAATTCACTGGGAACTTCGTCACCAACATTAGCAGCTTCGATAGCAGCAGTCAGCTTGTCGTTTTCTACCATTACAAAGCCTTTGCTTCTGTTCAAGGCAGCAATAGCATTTTTGTAGAATACTTGGTTAGCAACTTCGTCGCCTTGTACATTGTTAATCAAGGGAAGCAGTGCAACACTAGCAGCTTCTGCACTCAGGCAAGGAAGGCTGATGCACAATGCCATAACGGTCATTAACAAATAACGCAATACTTTTTTCATTATAACTCCTCCTAATATGATTGCATATTAATATAGGTATATTCTATCACAAAAAAAGTTAAAATGCATAGGGGAAAGTAAAAATATTTTGACCGGCAAGTCAAAAAGGGTGGCTTACGCCACCCTTTAATAAGTTTTTTAGTTTAGAAAGTGAATACCAATTGGCTCCACAAGGTATCCAAGTCTTTGCTACCAATGTCGCTACCTACTGCCTTGCTTTCCAAATCGTACCATTCAATTGCGCCTACGATATTTTTAGCGAAGGTGTAGTTCATACCTACCATATAACCTTTAAAACCGGTAGTACCATAGTCACCATTCATGGTGTGAGCAATTACAGTACCGCGACCTTGGTTATAGTGTTTGGTGTATAAGCCGTAGCTGCCCGGTTCGGAAGCTTTCGCGCCTTTGTAGCTCAAGCCCAAAATCAAACCATCGTCATCCATTTTGTAATGTTTGCCGTTGGCACCGGTAAAACCATCAAAATCAGATTTCAGGTAGTCCACAGTAAAGTTTACATCCTTACCAAAGTCCATGGACATACCGATGTTCCAGATTTTATCGCTATCAAGGTTCATCTTGGTAGTGTCATTAAATTTGGTGCCATTCCAACCTTGGTTGTAGTAAGCGTCACCATCTTCAAAAACGGTATAACCCAAGGTTGTCTTTACGTGAGAACCAATTTTGCCATCAATCTTTGCACCATAAGCCTTGCCATATTCTGCGGTGATGGTGTCATCATTAGCAAATTTAGCAAAGTTGCGGTCTTGGTCAGTGGGTTTTACATAGAAACCGGTAAATTTATATTTATCACCATAGGTTGCTACGATACCATCAGCACGAGTATCATACAGGTTACCGTTTACCAAGTACAAGGGCAAACGACCTGCTTCAACCTTAGTACCACCAAGTTGACCATTTACATAGGCACGTTGGAAGTCGGTTTTTTCTTCGCCTTCATCATTACCAAAGTTTTGGATATTTTGCAACATTGCGGTATAGGTCCAGTCATCATTTACTTGACCTTTTACCCAGATACGGGAACGCAGCTTATTGCCATAACCATTCAAGTCACCGGAATAATCTGCATAGCTGTAACGAACTTGACCGGTAACTTTAACAGCGTCAGCATTATTTTCCAGTTTGGCAACACGCACGCCCAAAGTATCCAGCTCATCAGCAAATTCCGCTGCCAGCATATCTACATTGGCACCTTTAGCCATGGCTTTGGCTACGATTTGCGCCATTTCATAGCGAGTCATAAGTTTGTCGCCATCAAATTGTCCATCAGGATAACCATCAACTACGCCGGCTGCAGCAAGTTTAGCTACACTGTCGTATGCCCAGTGACCTGCGGGCACATCACTAAAGGGATTAGCTGCATAAGCAGATGCGGTTACGCCTAATGCCATCGCCATTGCCAGTACCATAGTCTTTTTCATGATTGTTCCTCCTCATTTGACCTTTCTCTTTTCGGAAAGCTTGTGGGAGAAATAAGCACTCGCTTAGAGTTTCCTTGTTCCCTCTAATTATGCTTGTATGCCTACCTCGCAAGTTCCGTCAGAAGTGATACTTGTATTTTTTGTCTGATTTCGTATCACACCTGCATTGTACTCCCGCAAAAAATCAAATGCAATGTTTGCAAAAAGTTTAGCATTTTCGCTACAGTGCTAACAAAATATACTCACAAAGCTATGGCAAAGGTGTAAAGTTTTGGGATTTCAATCCCAAAACTTTATGTTTCTGGCGTTTTTATGGATTGTATTCCATTTATTTATGTATTCTTCTCAGTTTTTGGGATTGTAATCCCAAAACTTTATATTTCGACGTTTATTGGCATTTCATAGCATTCTTTCTCTTAACTGAGAGAATTTTTGAAGTTTATTGCAAATTTTTCCTTTAAACACACTAAAAAACGCGTACCGCTTTCGCGGTACGCGTTAATTTTTAAGTTAAGAAGTATAAAACTAGCTAACCCTAAGATTAGAAAGTGAATACAACTTGAGTCCAAAGGGTTTCTTTGGTAACATCGTTTTCTTTAGAATCGAGGTCATACCATTCAACTTGAGCTACGATGTTTTTAGCCAGTGCATAGTTAGCGAACAAGCCCCAACCTTCGAAGCCAGCCAATTTATCTGCACCACCGTTCATGGTGTGGTCCATATAAGTGGTAGCGCCCATGTCATAGTATTTAGCTTCCAAGCCCCAAGAACCAGGAACGGAAGCTTTAGCGCCTTTATAGGACAAGGTTGCTACATAGCCATCATCATCAACTTTAACATCTCCATAAGGAGCAGAAGAGTCGTTGTCAGATTTAACGTACACAGCACCCAACTTCAAGTCTTTTGCCAACGGCATAGATGCGTTTACTGCCCACAAATCCATATCTTCAATGGGTTGGCTGTCGATTTTAACGTCTTGAACATCATAGTAACCAGCAGTCAAAGCAACAACGCCAAGTTTGCCGGAAACTTCTGCATAATTAACGTCACCTGCTTCACCTTTAGCGAGAGAAGACGGAGTAGCTTTACCATGAACCAGACGAACTTTTACGTCTTTGCCATAGTCCAGTTGTACGCCATCAAAACGGCTGTGATAGATGTTACCATCCATAATTTTGTTGTCATAACGACCAGCTTGAACTGCGAAGCCGCCCAATTTACCGTTTACATAAGCACGTTGGAATTTAACATCTTCTTCACTAGCACCATTTTTGTCAGCAATATCATCATCAGAGAATTCATGGTTGTTTTCCAACATTGCGGTGTATTTCCAGTCATCATTTACTTGACCTTGGATCCAGATACGGGAACGCAGTTTTTGTTCGCTGGTTTTTACACCGTCGGTATCAACATCACTGTAGTGCCAACGAATGTTACCAGTGATTTTAACAGCGTCAGCGCCTTTTTCCAATTTAGCTACGCGAACACCAAGGGTATCCAGTTCGTCAGCAAATTCTGCAGCCAGTTTGTCAACGTTTGCGCCTTTTGCCATAGCTTTTGCTACGATTTGAGCCATTTCATAACGGGTCATCAGTTTGTCGCCGTCGAATGCGCCGTCAGCATAGCCATCTACTACGCCTGCAGCTGCCAATTTAGCTACGGAGTCATATGCCCAATGGCCAGCGGGAACGTCGGAGAACGGGTTAGCAGCATAAGCGGAAGCGGTTACGCCCAATGCCATTGCCATAGCGAGTACTAAGGATTTTTTCATAATGTTTTCCTCCTCTTGTTAAGAGATTTTTTATTTTTACAAAACCTCTATATGGAGAAAATAAAAACGAGCAAATTCCTGTAAGAGTTGCCTTGTTTCCTCTACACTTTGCCCGTAAATACACTTCTGCCTATATAGAAATTTTATAAACGGGGTGGTTCGTAGTAAATGCCTTATGAATGTTACCGCCTTAATTGTAACATTCTTTACTACTACTTGAATTATAATCTTTTCACAACCTTTTTGCAAGTTCTTTTCACAAAATTTTAGTCCTTCACTCTGTTTTGAACACATTATCTTTTTTAGAGAGTTTTATTTTAAAGATGTGTAATCCCTTTTGCAGACTTCGCTCTGACAAAACAAAAACGCATCAGATTTCTCTGATGCGCTATCTTTAATGTTGGCGGAGTGGGTGGGTTTCGAACCCACGCACGCTTTGACACGTCTAACGATTTAGCAAACCGTCCTCTTCAGCCACTTGAGTACCACTCCGTTAGGTTACTATGATATTATAACTGTTCTTGCTACTTTTTGCAAGTACCTTTGTTAAAAATGTCTAAAGATTTAGAAAATCTTTCTCTACATTTTATATATGGCGGAAAGGGTGGGATTCGAACCCACGGAGGCTTGCACCTCGCTAGTTTTCAAGACTAGAGCCTTAAACCACTCGGCCACCTTTCCATCAGAACTTAATTATATTCTAAATAAACTTTTAAGTCAATACGTTAACCAAGTACTACATCTGTTACGGCAAGCGTTTCCTGCTCCAAGGCTTGCGCTTCCTGTTGCATTGCTCCTAATTTTGCGTACATCTTTTGGTTATACTCTTCGTCCTTAATAAGCTTCAAGTTTACCACCACATTGTAGGCAGCGCTACGCAGGGCAGCTCTTCCCATGATGGAGCTAACGGCAGCATCCGTAATAGCAGTAGGGTTACCAACCTCTGCCATTCGTTTCGCAATGTGCATTACCTTTAAGCTTGCTTCTGCAATTTGCAGGGGAACCTCTGCAGCACGCTTGGCTGCGTTTTGGATTGCTTGGTTACGTTGCTGTTTTTCTTCGTCAGTTGCCTTGGGTAATCTGTAGCAGGCCATAAACTCATTAAAAACTTCTGCATCTGCATTCACAAGCTGCAAAAATTGGGTACGCAAGGCTTCGGCTTCCTTTAACAGCTCCTGCATCTCTGCTTCGCTTTTTACAAATTTTTCCTTGCCAACAGTTAAGTTACCTACCATAGAAGCCAGTGCTACAGCTAAAGCCCCTGCCATGGCAGCACCTCCACCCCCACCGGGAGTAGGAGCATTGGAAGCCAATCTATTTAAAAATTCTCGGCAGGTTAATTCTGTTAAATCACTCATCCTTGCCCTCCAAAAAACGTCTTACTAAAATTACCGCTGCATACGCATCCAAGGGTACGGGCGGAACGAGCATACCCAAAGGAACAAGCTTGCGCCAACCTTGAGGCGGGTTCTCCTGCCAGTACAGGGCACGCGCTTCTTCCGTACTGTGAGCCTCTTCTACAACGGTGAGCACCACATTGGGCAACACCTTCTGTACTGCTTGCCCAATATTACTGCTATTAGTACCATTGCCCAGCACAATTTGTGCCGGGCAACTTGTTTGTAAAAAATCTACTATTTCTTTGTCAATGCTTTGGCTATTGGCAATACGCAGAGCATGTATTGCTCCCCTTTCGTTTACCAAAGCCAAGCCTGTTTTACTTCGTCCGGGGTCTACACCCAAGTAAAGTTTAGTCATTATCATCAACTACTTCCAAGCGCAATCTTACGGGGCCCGCCGTAGTGATGTCACCACGGGCAAAGGCTTTTAAAATTACCTTGCCACCAATGCGACGCATATCATTGCTTGCTTCAATCATTGTTGTAGCATCCAAATTGCCCACCTTACCGGTAATCGGGTCAGGCAGTACGCCGGCATCTACAGCCTTATGGTTTACCTTGTTCAGGAAGCTCATAATAACGGTATCATAAGCACCCTCAAGCTTTTTCAGGTCAACCTTTTCGCTCAAAATCAAAGTGTTATCCGGATAAATAAACTGGTTATCCGTCATCTCTATATCGCATACAACAACTTCGCCAACGATAATATTGGCAATGGTGCGCACACGAAAGAACATATTGCCTTTACTTCTGTCAAGCACTGCAACCGCTTGGTCTACAATGCGCTTCGAAAGCCAAATAGCCTGCAGCTTTTCGTCATTTTCTTCTATACCTAAACGGTTCAAAACAGAAGCATTAGCATTATCAAGCAGCCAATTTACCTGCGCCACGTTTTCCTCATGGCTTAAACCGCCACGCATAATTCCAGCGTAAACAACCTCGCCTGCACGATAGAAAACCTGCCCCTCGCGCATAGATATGATGCCTTGGCGCAGCTGGGCAGTGGTTTCTTCCAAAGCAGTAACTTCGGCGTTAAGC
>JAFTMR010000047.1 GCA_017452325.1 Phascolarctobacterium sp.
AAATACCAGTCCTCATGCACAGCAGACCAATAAGATGTTGCAAAGAGCACGGGACAGATGTGAAGATTTAAATGGATTGATAATGCATTCTGACCAAGGGTGGCAGTATAGGAGGTGAGATTATCAGGAGATGTTAAATAAAAGAAATATAATACAAAGTATGTCTCGCAGAGGTAATTGTTTAGATAAAGCTATTATGGAAAGCTTTTTTGGAACAATGAAAAATGAGATGTTTTATGGATATGAAAAAACCTTTAAGTCAATAGAAGACCTAAAGGTTGCAATGGATGATTATATATAGTATTATAATAACAGGCGTATAAAGTTAAGATTGAATGGGATGTCTCCAGTTGAATATCGGGAGACATTTGGTAACGTTATAGGTCTATAAAAGGATTTTTCCGTCCAATAATTGGGGTTCATCTCATAGACGGCTTAGCCTGGAATAAAGCAATCAGTAGACCGCAGGTTTCCTACGCCGAAGCGGTCTTACTGTTTTTTAGAATGGTTTTGACCAATCATATAGCCAAGACCGTACATTGTTGCTCCGAAGCTAATAATAGCTATGAAAAGCTCAGTTGTCATTGGCATTTCTCCTTGAAAAGATTTCCAACGGGTGAGCACCTACCGACAGTCAGGCTAATTTGGTCTGACTGTTTTTGTTTTAGATGGTGCAATCTATTTTTGGAGGTAACTAGTTATGTGGAATATGATTTGGCCTATGCTGGTAGTAGTAGGGGCAAATACAATTTATAATATCTCAACCAAGTCTACTCCTACGGATATCAATGCCTTTGCTTCTTTGGCGGTGTCCTATCTTATTGCGGCGGTTAGCTCTGTGGTTTTGTTCCTTCTTACTTCTGATGGCAAGAGCCTTATGACGGAGCTTGCCAAGACTAATTGGAGTACTTATGCCTTGGGCATTGCCATTATTGGTTTGGAGTTTGGTTACATCTGCATCTATCGTGCAGGGTGGAAGATTAGCGTTGCTTCCCTAGTTTCCAATATCAGTCTTGCTTGCGTTCTTCTGTTGGTAGGCTTGTTCGTGTATAAGGAGGTTATTACGTTAAAGCAGTTTATTGGTATGGGGATTTGTGCTCTTGGGTTAATGCTTATTGCAAAATAAAAGTGAATACAAATAATTAAAGCGCACTCTTACGAGTGCGCTCCTTTTGTTTTGAGATGAAATTTTCTTATCTGAAGAAGATTGCTTTGTAGCCCATTGCGAAGATGTAGATAACAATCAACGGTAAAACATAGGTTACATAACCACGAATCCATTTGGGGAATTTAATACCATTGCCGGTATCTGCTTCTTTAATGAAGTTATCCCAGCCCCAACCGTAACGGCTGGTGCAGAAGGCAAGGTAAACCAAGCTACCCAAGGGGAGTAGGTTATTACTTACAAAGAAGTCCTCCAAGTCCAGAACACAGGTACCCGGTCCCAAGGGTTGGAAGCCGCTCCAAACGTTAAAGCCTAAAATACAGGGCATGGAAAGAATGGTGATAGCTACAGCGCAGAAGCGAATGGTTTTTTTGCGATTCCATTCGGTAAGCTCGCTAACCATACAGATGATATTTTCGAATACAGCTATTACAGTAGAAAGTGCTGCAAAGAGCATGAAGAGGAAGAAGAGGCTTCCCCAGAAATGACCGCCGGACATAGCATTGAATACATTGGGGAGGGTGATGAAGAGCAAGCCAGGACCACCACCGGGATTTACGCCAAAGCTCATGCAAGCAGGGAAGATAATCAAACCGGAGGTAATAGCCACAAAAGTATCCAGTGCCATGATGTAGATGGATTCACCGGTCAGGCTTTGATCTTTTTTGATATAGCTACCAAAGATTGCCATTGCGCCGATACCCAAGCTAAGAGTAAAGAAGGCTTGACCCATCGCTGCAAAGATTGCTTCCTGAGTAATTTTGCTAAAGTCAGGCAGCAAATAGTATCTCAATCCTTCTTCGCTATTGGGAAGCATTACAGAATTGGCTGCCAAAACGATGATTAAAACTAAAAGGCATGCCATCATATTTTTGGTAATACGTTCAACGCCCTTTTGCACACCCATATAGCAAACGCCAAAGCCTGCAATAACAACAAGGAACATATTGCAGGTCATAGTAAGCGGGTCTGCAAGCAGATTACCAAAGATTGCGCTCACGCCGTTGGCATCCAAGCCAATGAAGCCGCCCACTGCCATTTTATAAAGGTAGTACACCATCCAGCCGGAGACTGTAGTGTAAAACATCATCAACAACACATTGCCGGCAATGGCTCCGTATTTATAAAGATGCCATTTTGTTCCTTTGGGTTCTAAGACATCAAATGATTTAGCCGCACTACGTTGGCTGGCACGACCAACAGAAAACTCTGCAACCATAATGGGCAAGCCCAAAACGAGCAGAAATATTAAGTACATGAGTACGAAGGAAGCACCGCCGTACAAACCGGTAATATAGGGAAAGCGCCATACATTGCCCAAGCCGATTGCGCAGCCTGCAGAAATGAGGATAAACCCTAGTCTAGACGAAAAAGTCTCTCTTTCCAAAATAAACATCCTTTCCTAGTGAAGAATACTAAACTACATTGTGTAACCCTTACATTATATAAGATTTATCTGTTGTTTGCAATGGTTAATGGATTTGGATATTATTGTTTGCCAAGAGAGACTTTTGTATATTAAATTTTATTTATTAAAGCGGCTGCGTGCTCGCGCAATTCTGTCTTGAGAATTTTGCCTGTGCCGTTTTTAGGCATTTTTTCTACGAAGAAGTAGTGACGGGGAACCTTGTAAAGGGCAAGGTGTTCTAGCAGGTAGCGGCGGATTTCTTTTTTATCTCCCTTCATGCCCTCTTTAAGAACAATAAAGGCACATACTGCCTGCCCACGTAAGCTATCTGCTACGCCGACTACTGCCGCTTCCAAAACTTCCGGCAGGCTGTAGAGTACTTCTTCTACTTCGCGGGGATAAACATTTTCGCCACCAAGAATAATCATATCTTTAGAGCGGTCAACGATGAAAACGTAGCCCTCGTCGTCTATGTATGCCAGGTCGCCGGTGTGCAGCCAGCCGTTACGCATTGCTTCTGCTGTTGCCTCCGGTTTGTTGAGATAACCGAGCATAACATTATCACCTTGTACGCACAGCTCGCCCACTGTACCATTGGGAACTTTGTAGTCCTGCTCATCAAGAATCTCTAATTTTACGAAGGGGAGGGCAATACCGATGGAGCCAATCTTGATTTTGTCCCCGGGGTTCAACGCACAAACCGGGGAGGCTTCGGAAAGACCGTAGCCTTCCTGAGGAACTCTGCCGAATTTTTCTTTGAATGCCTTAGAAACATTTTGCGGCAGGGGAGCACCACCGATGACAACCCAGCGGAGGGAAGCAAGATGCTCCGGTTCTGCCCCGCGCAGGAACATTTGGGCGAAGGTAGGGATACCACAGAACTGATTAACCTTGTAGGTGGTGATAAGGCGGAGGGTTTCGCTCAGGGTGTAGTTGTCTTGGATAACAACTGCTCCACCCATCATCATAGGCCCTGCTACGCACACCGTCCAGCCAAAGCAATGGTGCATGGGCAGTACGCAAAAGGCTTTGTCGCCCGGAAGCATGTCAATGGCCTTAGTAAAGCTCAATATATTGGAGATAATATTTTTGTGGGAGAGCATTGCTCCCTTAGGATTGCCGGTCGTGCCACTGGTGTAGATGATGGTGCAGCATTCGTTCTCGTTCATATCTACATGCTTAGGCGTTGCCGGAGGAAGAGCTGACATTTGCTCAAAGGTTATTTGGGTAAGCTCCGGGCACTCGTAGTTTTCCAAGGCTGCTGCCAAATCTAAAGGCTCCTTGGTAAGAAGCAGCTTAATGCCTGCGTCCTTGATGATGTAAGCAGTTTCGTAGGGAGAGAGCATAAAATTGATGGGAACTACTATACCGCCTGCTTTGATGATGGCGTGATAGGCAATTACAAATTCACTGCAGTTTTTACTGAACAGTCCTATCCTGTCGCCCTTACGCAAACCTTGGGATTGTATGTAGGCAGCCCAGGAGTCAATAGCATTGCGCAATTCTCCGAAGGTTGTCAGATTATCTTTGAAGATGAGCGCTAAACTATCGGCTGGATGACTTGCTATGGTTTCATAAAAAAGCATTGGTTTACCTCCCCTGTTTACAAGAGTTGATGGCTCGTGCAAAATACTCTTGCGTATTTTCCTTAGCTTAATTATACTAAAATTATGGGTATATCTACAACCGTAAAATAAGTATTTAAATAGAATGGAGAGATTTTTTATGAAATTAATTTCTTGGAATGTAAATGGCTTGCGTGCCTGCATGAATAAGGGCTTTGAAGATTTTTTGCGTGCTGCGGATGCAGATATGTTCTGCGTGCAGGAAACCAAGATGCAAAGAGAGCAGGCTGCCTTTGTCTTTGATGGCTACGAGGAATATTGGAACAGCGCGGAAAAGAAGGGCTATTCTGGAACTGCCATCTTTAGTAAAACCAAACCCCTCAATGTTACCTATGGCATTGGCATTGAGGAGCACGACAAGGAAGGCCGCGTGATTACTGCGGAATACGAAAACTTCTATCTGGTAACGGTGTACACTCCCAATTCTCAAAGGGAGCTGGCGCGTTTGGACTATCGCATGGTGTGGGAGGATGCCTTCCTGGCTTACATCTTGGAGCTGGATAAAAAGAAACCTGTCATTTTCTGCGGTGACTTGAACGTGGCAGCAGAAGAGATTGATTTGAAGAACCCTAAGACCAACCGTAGGAACGCAGGCTTTACTGACGAGGAGCGTGGCAAATTTAGAGAACTGAAAGCAGCAGGCTTCGTGGATACCTTTAGATACCTGCATCCTGAAGAAGTTAAGTACAGCTGGTGGAGCTATATGTTCAAGGCGCGTGAGAAGAATGTTGGTTGGCGTATTGACTACTTTGTAGTCTCTGAAAGAATTAAGGATAAGGTGCAGGTTGCAGAAATTCACAACGAAATTTTAGGCAGCGACCATTGCCCTGTAAGTATTGTGATTGATTTATGATGTGGTGAGCAAAATGGATTTTAAAATTCAAGCACCCTTTGAGCCTGCGGGGGACCAGCCCCAAGCTATCGACAAGCTGGCGCAGGGAATTGAGCAGGGATTGCGCACTCAAGTACTTTTGGGGGCAACGGGTACGGGTAAAACCTACACCATTGCCCAGGTTATCAACAAGATTCGCAAGCCAACGCTGGTTATTGCCCACAACAAAACCTTGGCGGCACAGCTTGCCAGTGAGCTTAAAGCCTTCTTCCCGGAAAACGCTGTGGAATATTTTGTTTCCTATTATGATTACTACCAACCGGAAGCCTATATTCCCCAGTCTGACACCTATATTGAAAAGGACGCTTCCATCAATGACGAGATTGATAAGCTGCGCCACTCGGCGACCAGTGCTTTGTTCGAGCGACGCGACGTGATTATTGTTGCCAGCGTGTCCTGCATCTACGGCTTGGGTGCGCCCCAGGATTACTACGATATGGTGCTGTCCCTGCGTTTGGGGCAAATCGTAGATAGACAGAAGATATTACATAAATTGGTAGAGATTCAATACGACCGCAATGACATTGACTTTAAACGTGGTACCTTTAGGGTACGGGGCGATGTTATTGAG
Source organism: Phascolarctobacterium sp. (assembly GCA_017452325.1). GTDB lineage: Bacteria > Bacillota > Negativicutes > Acidaminococcales > Acidaminococcaceae > JAHHUH01. The sequence continues at coordinate 5,662 of JAFTMR010000047.1, forward strand.
GTTATTCCTGCTGCCTACGGAGAGAAGGCGGTGCGCATTGAGCTTTTTGACGACGAAGTGGACCGCATTATGGAGTTTGACGTTTTGACAGGAGAGATTCTTGCCCAGCGTAACCACGTTGCCATCTTCCCTGCGTCCCACTATGTTACCAGTCGTGAAAATTTGGAGCGTGCCATGGAGGACATCAAGGTTGAACTGGCAGAGCGCTTGGAATATTTGAACGACCATGGCAAGCTTCTGGAAGCACAGCGCTTGGAGCAACGTACCAATTACGATTTAGAGATGATGAACGAAATGGGTTACTGCTCCGGCATTGAAAACTATTCCCGCCATCTGGCAGGACGCAAGGCTGGGGAAGCTCCCTTTACCTTGGTTAACTACTTCCCCAAGGATTTCTTGCTGGTAATTGACGAATCCCACGTTACTCTGCCTCAGATTCGCGCCATGTACGCAGGGGACAGGAGCCGTAAGGAAATGCTGGTGGAGCATGGCTTCCGTTTGCCCTCTGCCTTTGACAATAGACCGTTGACTTTTGACGAGTTCCAGGAGCAGGTGAACCAGGTGGTTTATGTTTCCGCAACTCCTGCCAAGTATGAAATGGAAGAAACCCAGAACACTGTGGAGCAAATCATTCGTCCTACAGGTCTTTTGGACCCGCAAATTGAGATT
>JAFTMR010000048.1 GCA_017452325.1 Phascolarctobacterium sp.
TAAAATATTCCAGCTTTGCAAAAACATTCGCAGGTAACTGCAAAGCGCTGCCGTAATTATTAAGGGCGAGCAAAGGAGTATTACCAATCAAATCAGTTAAACGTTGAGCAATTTTAGCCATATAAAGTCATCTCCTTAAAAACATACTTTAATCATATGATTTAAGGAGATTGTACACCTTCCATTTTTTACTGTCAAGCATTTTTCTACTGCTTCACTAGATATTTGAAAGTCAACTATTTTCTTTTTCAGCTGCCATTTTAGCCATCTTAGCTTCGTGGTCTTTAATCAAATCAACCAAAGTTGTATTGTCAACAACATCATCAATGGATTTTTGCATTTTGCGATATAGGTCAATGGTCATGCAGGTATCGGTGTGCTCACAGTGAGCTCCACATTCCAGACAAGCTACGGGAACAAGGCTGCCTTCAACCAAACGGAGAATTTCGCCTGCGGTGTATTCCTCCGGCGCTCTAGTCAGACGATAGCCCCCCTGTGCTCCACGCGCACTTTGTACCAAGCCGCTCTTGCTAAGCTGATGAATAATTTGTTCCAAATATTTATCGGAAATATCCTGCCTTTGTGCAACAGCCTTCAAGGGGATAAAGTTACCGGTATGATTTATGGCTAGATCCAGCATTAAGCGAAGTGCATAACGTCCTTTAGTAGATATTTTCATACAGCTCACACCCTTTCTTCATATATAACTATTTTACTATACTATATATGCGATTTCAATCAAAAGATTTTGCTGTCTTCCCTCTCGGAAAAACATTTTGTATTTTGTTAGCAATGTGACAACTTTTATGTTAGAATAGTTTTGTATAGTTTTTTAGGAGGCATATTATGGACGCTGCAAAACTTGATAAAACCTTTAAATATTACTTGAACCTGTTTACCCAAGACGAAGAGCTGGCTAAAATCCTGAACAAGGTTAGCTTCCCTGAATTGTTCAACCCCAAATTCTTGGAAGAAAACAGCAAATGGACTTCCATGGATGATATGATCTGGCGCAGTGGTTTTGGTATTATGAACTTGTTGGAAGTAGAACAAGTTAACCAAGACAAATGGAACGAATACGTTGCTAAGAACTCTGAATGTGCAACCTGGCACGAATTTGGCAAGCTGGCAATGGTTAAATGGATGGAATTCCAATTGGAAGAACATAAAAAGAAAAGCAACTAAAACTACTAAACGGCAACGCAAACACGTTGCCGTTTTTATTTTATATTACATGTACCCTGGTGCTTTCCACAGCCTTATGCCAGCCTGCGAGCAATTTAGCACGCCTTGCTTCCTCCATATCCGGAGTAAAGACACTGGCAATAATGTGGTTTTGTTTAATTTCAGCTTTGCTGTCCCAATAGCCAACGGCAAGACCTGCAAGGTAGGCAGCGCCCATAGCAGTAGTCTCAATAAATTTGGGACGCATAACTACAGTGTCGATAACGTCTGCCTGGAACTGCATTAAGAAGTCATTAGCACAGGCTCCGCCATCTACAGCCAAAGCAGCCAGCTTAATACCGCTGTCTTCTTCCATAGCTTTAAGCACGTCAGTTACTTGGTACGCCAAAGATTCCAAGGTAGCGCGGACAATGTGATTACGGTTTACGCCACGAGTCAGACCAACAATGGCACCACGAGCGTATTGATCCCAGTAAGGAGCACCCAAACCTACGAAAGCAGGCACCATGTAGCAGCCATTGGTATCCGGTACTGCCTTAGCACATTCTTCGGATTCCGCAGCATTGCGTACCAAGCCAAGCTCATCACGCAGCCACTGGATAGCAGCGCCCGCTACAAAAATAGAGCCTTCCAAGGCGTACTCCACCTTGCCGTCCACGCCCCAGGCTATGGTAGTAACAAGGCCATTCTTAGACGCAACAGGCTTCTCACCTGTGTTCATCAGCATAAAGCCGCCAGTACCATAAGTATTCTTCGCTTCACCGGAAGCAAAGCAGGTTTGTCCAAACAAAGCACATTGCTGGTCACCAGCTGCTCCGGCAATGGGTACTTCCTCCCCAAAAACCTTTGCTTCCGTCGTCCCGTAAACACAGCTGGAAGGTTTCACTTGGGGGAGCATCTGGCGGGGAATATCTAATATTTTCAGGATTTCTTCATCCCACTCCAAGGTATGAATATTAAAGAGCAAGGTTCTGGAGGCGTTGGAATAATCAGTAACATGCACCTTGCCACCGGTCAGCTTCCAGATAATCCAAGTATCAATGGTGCCAAAGAGTAGCTCCCCTGCTTCTGCACGCTCGCGGGCATTAGGAACATTATCCAAAATCCATTTCAGTTTAGTTCCACTAAAATACGCGTCCAACACCAGACCGGTTTTAGCGCGGAACATATCGCCCAAGCCCTGAGCTTTCAGTTCGTCACAGTATTCTGCAGTACGGCGGCATTGCCAAACAATAGCCTTACACACAGGGCGGCCGGTAACTTTATCCCACACTACGGTAGTTTCCCTTTGGTTAGTAATGCCAATGCCTGCAACGTCATCAAGCCCCACGCCTAATTTTTCCAGAGCTTCAAAAATCAAACCCTTTTGGGTTGCCCAAATTTCTTCGGCATCGTGCTCCACCCAACCGGGTTGGGGAAAATGTTGGGTAAATTCCTTTTGCGCCACACTACAGATTTGCCCTTTTTTATCAAACAGGATACTACGGCAACTGGTGGTACCCAAATCTAAAGACATAATATATTTGCTCATCACTTGCACCTCATTCATAAATTGTCGAACCTATCAATATAATTATTATATCAGAAAATCCACGCAGAAAAGTGAACTTGCAAAATAAAAAAGGCGCCACTCTTTTGTAAGAGTAGCGCCGAGGTTCTACGGTAATCTTAGTGAACCATGTAGAATTTCATATTGCAGAGTGCTTCAACAAATTTTTTAAAAGTCATGGTAATTTCTCCTTTCAGTTTAGAAAAAATCTATGTGAATTTTAAGGATTGTCTTCCTTTCGAGTAGTAGTATAACATCATGTCCAAGTTTTGTCCACTAGGGTTTTAATTTGTCCCACTAATTGTGAAATCTTGTGAACTCCGCTCTGGGAGAGGAGTTTGAGGTTTACCAAAGAACTTCTCCAAAAATTTAAAGAAAAAATTTTTTAATAAAACATAAAAAAAAGAGAAGCCTTGCTTTTGCAAAGCCTCTCTTATTTTATCTAATTGCTTTTTTATTTCTGAAAAAGAATTCTACTAGCGGGGGAACAAGTATGTTGATGGCAAGTAATCTTACCAATTGATAAGCTAAAATTGTCGCCACGTCCTCACCCATACTCAAGCCGGCAAGAGCCATCTCGGCAATACCACCGGGAGCCATGGCAAGGAAGGCAGTTATCAGGCTAAAACCGTAGCGCGCAGAAAGAATATGCGCAACACCAATGCTGAGCAACACCAAAATAGCTGTACCACCTAAAACAAAGGGAATAATATTTCTTGTTTTAGCAATGCGCTGTGCATCCATAATCATGCCCATATAAAGGCCTATGCTTAATTGAGCAGGAGCCATGAGCAAACCGGGAACAGGCTGCACACTGCCTACAAAAATGTTAAAGATGGTAGTCATCAGGATGGAACCCAACAGTACTGGAGTAGGCATTTTTAATTTGGTGGCAATTATACTACCCAGCAGGGTTAGGGGCACGAAGATGGCCCAGTGGTACCCTACCGCACCGGAAGCCATTGCCAAAGGACTATGAATAACTTTGGCATCCAACAGCCACACCGTCAGAAAGGGTACAGAAATGATTACCCCGAACAAGCGCAAAACCTGCATTACCATAACCACGTTGGGGTTAACCCGCTTGTCCTCTTCTGCCATCAGAAGGGACATAGTCATACCACCGGGGAGCATACCTATAATACAGCTTTGCAAATCTTCCTTGGTCACCTTAGCAGTAACAATGGCTATTACAATGCTCGCACCCAGGGCAATTGCCGTAGCTTCCGTAACACCACGCAGCTCGTTCAAAAAATTATTCCAAGCCGCAGTGTTAAAGTTTACGCCAATGCCATAGCCTGCAATCATCAAGCCAAAGTCACGCCACAGGCGAGGCCAGGCAACCGCTCTGCCCCGGGCAAGGGTTTTGTATAAAATTGCCGTTACCATACCACCTAACATAAAGGGAATTGGTATGTGCATCTTCATCAGCAAAGTACCTAAACAGCCTGCGGTGATAAAAAGTAATAGCCTATCCAACATTCAAATCATCCCTTAGATTTCAAATATAATTATTTACCGCACCCATAATACGTTCAATCAGCTCGCCACGCATAGTATGGTTTGCAGAAGAATATACCATAATCTGGTCATCGCTCAAACCCAGCTCGCGACGGAACAATGCCTTTTGGCTCATGGCAGCGTTCTTGGAAAGTTTGTCAGACTTGGTCAAGATGATTTGCACCATCAAGCCACAGCTTTTCAGCCAGTGGTAACATTCCATATCGCTTTCCAAGGGCTTGTGGCGAATATCAATCAGCTGGCAAACCATGGCAAGGTTGTCACTGCCGGAAAGATATTTTGCGATAAAACCACTCCATTGGTCCCTGTTAGCCTTACCGGTTCGAGCAAAGCCATAGCCGGGCAAGTCCACCAGATAAAACTCCTGACGCTCTACGGAATTATCTTCAAAAGTACGCTTAGCTTCTAAATCGTAAAAGTTGATGGTCTGCGTCTTACCGGGAGTGGAGCTTACACGCGCCAAGCCATTACGACGGCACAGAGAGTTAATCAAAGAGGATTTGCCAACATTACTGCGACCGATGAACGCAACCTCAGTCAGCTCCGGATGAGGATATTGTTGCGGACGTACGGCAGAAGCAATATATTTAGAATGAATAATATCCCAAGTGCCCTTATTTGTCATGCTTATCCTCCAATGCTAATTTCAAAACCTCGTCCATATGTTTTACAGGAATAAACTTCATTTCAGCACGAACATTTTCCGGGATCTCTTCCAAATCCTGCATATTGCGTTGGGGCAGGAGAATGGTCTTCACGCCGTAGCGATGTGCAGCCAGCATTTTTTCTTTAATGCCACCAACGGGAAGCACTCTGCCGCTAAGTGTGATTTCGCCGGTCATAGCGATACCTGCTTTAACCCTGCGACCAGTAAGCGCGGAAACCATTGCAGTTACCATAGTAATGCCTGCAGAAGGACCATCCTTGGGAATAGCGCCTTCCGGCAAGTGAATGTGAATATCCTCAGTTTCGTAGAAGCTTTCTTCCAAACCCAAATCTTTAGCACGACTGCGAATGTAGGTGTAGCCTGCTTGTGCAGATTCCTTCATTACGTCGCCCAATTGACCGGTTAGGGTCAGGCTTCCCTTGCCCTTGTAAACCAGCACCTCCACCTTCAACAACTCGCCGCCAACGGCAGTCCACGCCAAGCCGGTGCAAATGCCCACTTCGGATTTAATGGTAATATCATCTTCCAGGTAAATTACAGGGCCTAAGTATTTTTCTAAATTCTTCTCAGTTACCTTTGCAGATTTGCAATCGGCAGTAACTATTTTATGCGCAATCTTACGGCACACGCCGGCAATCTTGCGTTCTAAATTACGCACGCCTGCTTCGCGGGTGTAATCGCGGATAATGCGGCGCAATGCTTTTTCGCTTACAGAAACCTTACGTTTTTCCAAGCCATGTGCCTTGCGTTCTTTAGGCAAGAGGTGCAGCTCTGCAATCTTTACCTTTTCGTCCTCGGTGTAACTGGAAAGCTGGATAACCTCCATTCTGTCCAAAAGAGCAGGAGGAATGGTCTCCATAGTATTTGCAGTTACAATCCAGAAAACATTGGAAAGGTCAAAGGGGAACTCGATAAAGTGGTCGCTAAAAGCGTGGTTTTGTTCCGGGTCAAGTGCTTCCAAAAGTGCTGAAGCAGGGTCGCCGCGGAAGTCAGAAGCCATTTTATCAACTTCGTCCAACAGGAACACCGGGTTCATACAGCCACAGGTTTGCATACCATGAATAATTCTACCGGGCATAGCGCCAATGTAGGTACGGCGATGACCGCGGATTTCTGCCTCGTCACGAATACCACCTAAGGAAATGCGGGTGTACTTGCGACCAATGGCTTCAGCAATGCTGTGTGCCAAGGAGGTCTTGCCCACGCCCGGAGGTCCTACCAAACATAGGATGGGGCCCTTGGTATCTTGTGTCAGGGCGCGCACTGCCAAATATTCAAGGATGCGCTCCTTAACCTTCTTCAAACCGTAATGATCCTTTTCCAGCACTTCTTCCGCGCGCTTCAAATCAAAATTATCTTGGTTAAACTTACCCCAGGGCAATGCTAAGAGCGCATCCAAATAATTGCGGATAACTGCTCCTTCCGCCATCATGGGAGGCATCTTGTAAAGTCTATCCAACTCTTTTTCGATTTTGGCAACAACGTTTTCCGGTAGCTCCAGAGCTGCCATTTGTTTTCTATATTCTTCAATCTCCGCTTTCAGCTCGTCGCCTTCTCCAAGCTCCTTGTTGATGGCTTTAATCTGTTCGCGCAGATAATATTCTTTTTGATTGCGCTCAATCTGTTTACGCACCTCTTGAGCAATATTTTTTTCAAGACCTGCAATCTCCAGCTCCTTGCTCAACAGCTCGTACAGCTTGTGCATACGCGCTTTAACATTTGCCAATTCCAAAAGCTCTTGCTTTTCTTCCATGGCAACGGCAAGATAACCGGCAATCATATCAGCAACACGACCGGGGTCAGGCTGGCCCTTCAAGGCTTGCAGTACTTCGCTGTTTACTTTTTTGGTCACCAATACCCATTGCTCAAAGGCTTCAATGAGCATACGGCGCAGTGCTTCTACCTCGATAGCGTAACCTAAAACGGGAGTAAGCACTTGGGCATGACCGGTAAAGTAAATTTTTTCAGTAGCGGAATCGGTAATGGAAAGGTATTCCACACGTTCCAAGCCTTCTACCAGAATACGGATGGCTCCATTAGGTAATTTTAAGAGTTGCTTAACTTCGGCCAAGGAGCCAAATTTATATAAATCCTCAGGCTGTACGTCAGTAAGCGCCGCATCCTTTTGGGTAACCAAAAGCAGACGACGATTACCTTCCATGGCAGCTTCTACAGCGTTGATGGATTTCTCGCGACCAACATCAAGATTGATGATCATTCCCGGAAAAACCATCATACCACGCAACGCCAGCAGCGGTAAGGTTATGATTTCTTCAGTCAAAGCTATCCCCTCCTTTATACGGAAATAAGGGAGAAAGGCATAGCCCTTCCCCCTTTTATTTTTTTACTCAATAATCATCTGTGGTTCAGCATGCTGACGTACGGTATCTTCGGTAACAATGCATCTGGTTACATCATTACGGGAAGGAACTTCATACATAACATTACGCATAATGGATTCGATGATAGCACGCAAGCCACGAGCGCCTGCATTACGTTTCAGGGCTTCTTCTGCAATGGCAGTCAAAGCGCCCTCCTCAAATTCCAGTTCCACGTCATCCATCGCCAGGAAATGCTGATATTGCTTAATCAAAGCATTGCGCGGTTCGCACAAAATACGTACCAGCGCTTCCTTATCCAAAGAGTTCAAGGTAACAACAACGGGCAAGCGTCCTGCAAATTCAGGAATCAAGCCAAATTTCATCAAATCTTCCGGCAAAACCTTGGCGAAGACTTCGTTGTTATTAACTTCCGCTTTCTTTTGAATATCTGCACCAAAGCCCAGGTTCTTTTTACCGATACGCGCATTGATAATGTTTTCCAGGCCTGCGAAAGCACCGCCACAGATAAACAGAATGTTGGTGGTATCAATGGTAATGAACTCTTGGTGAGGATGCTTGCGACCACCTTTAGGCGGAACGCTGGCAACAGTGCCTTCCAAAATTTTCAGGAGGGCTTGCTGTACACCTTCACCGGAAACATCACGAGTGATGGAAACATTTTCGGACTTACGGGAGATTTTATCAATTTCATCAATGTAGACAATGCCACGTTGAGCAGCCTCTACATCGTAATCAGCGTTTTGAATAAGCTTCAGAAGAATATTCTCAACGTCCTCGCCAACATAACCGGCTTCGGTTAAAGTGGTAGCATCTGCCATGGCGAAGGGAACCTGCAAAATTTTTGCCAAAGTCTGAGCAAGCAGGGTTTTACCGCTACCGGTAGGACCAAGCATCAGAATATTGGATTTTTGCAGCTCTACGCTGCGTTCTTCTTCCGGATTTTGTAATTCATAATTGATGCGTTTATAGTGGTTGTAAACAGCAACCGCCAAGGTTTTCTTGGCTTCGTCCTGACCAACTACATATTCATCAAGAATTTCTTTGATTTCTTTAGGCTTGGGCAAATCGCCAGCAGAGGGCATGCTTTCAGCAGCAGCCTTCTGATTATCCTCGTCAAGCATATCCTTGCAAAACTCGATACACTCATCACAGATATAAACACCGCGGCCTGCAATCAGCCTGCGTACTTGACCTTCGCGCTTCCCGCAGAAAGAGCAAGTGAGGTTTTGATTACCCTCATTAGAGTTCATAGGTTATCTCCTTAAAATGTAATCTTATTTTGCAGCTTAGTGACGTTCCAAAACCTTGTCAATCAAGCCATATTCCTTAGCTTCATGACTGGTAAGGAAATTGTCGCGGTCAGTATCAGCAGCAATTTTTTCGATGCTTTGACCGGTGTGCTTAGCCAATACGCCGTTCATTTCCTCACGCACACGCAAAATTTCGCGAGCATGGATCTCGATTTCGGAAGCTTGACCTTGAACGCCGCCCAAGGGTTGATGAATCATCACGCGGGAATACGGCAGAGCAAAACGTTTGCCGGGAGCACCTGCTGCCAGCAATACGGAAGCCATGGAAGCCGCCATACCCATGCAAATAGTAGAAACATCGGGTTTGATATATTGCATAGTGTCATAAATAGCCATGCCGGCACTTACACTGCCACCGGGGCTATTGATGTACAGATGAATGTCTTTATCGGGATCTTCAGATTCCAAAAAGAGCAATTGAGCAATGACAACATTCGCCATGCTGTCATCGATGGGTCCTGTTACGAAAACGATTCTGTCTTTGAGCAGACGAGAGTAAATATCATAGGAACGTTCACCACGACTGGATTGTTCCACAACGATAGGGACATAGTTCATTATTGTCACTCCCTTTCATTACCCTCTCCCGCCAGTGCCTAGCGCTGACGGAAGGGAGAATTCTATAACGTTTTTAAAAATTATTGAGCGCTGTCAATTACTACATGAGCAGCTTTGCGGCGCAGGATGTTTGCCAGCAAGAGACCCATGGTACCATTGTTTTTGATGATTTGTTTTACATCTTCAACTTTAGCGCCGTGTTGGTTAGCGATAGCAGCGATTTCTGCATCAACGTCAGCCATATCTACTTGGATGTTTTCAGCTTTTGCGATTGCATCCAGTACCAGGTCGGTTTTAACGTTTTCTTCTGCAGTGGGGCGTTGGTTTTCGCGGATTTTATCCATGTCTTGGCCAGTGTATTGCATGTACATTTCCAAGGACATTTTGCGAGCTTCAAGGCTCATTTTCATTTCGTCAACCATTTGGGTAATGCGGTCTTCGATCATGATAGCAGGAACTTCGAAGGTAGCGTTAGCTACTGCCAGGTCAACCAAAGCGCGTTCGTAAGCAACTTTAGCTTGTTCTTCTGCAGCTGCTTGCATACGTTCTTTATAGTTAGCGCGCAGTTCTTCAACGGTTTTGAAATCGCTGTTAGCTGCAACGTATTCATCGGTCATTTCCGGCAATACTTTACGTTTAACGTCTTGGATGTTTACTTTGAAGATAGCTTCTTTGCCAGCCAATTCAGCAACGAAGTATTCGGTCGGGAAGGTTACTTCTACGTCAGTGGAATCACCTTTGGACAAGCCAACCAATTGGTCTTCGAAGCCGGGGATGAAGGAGTTGGAGCCAACTTCCAAGGGATAGCCTTTGCCTTCGCCACCGCTGAAAGCTTCGCCGTCAACAGTGCCGGCAAAGTCGATAATTGCGAAGTCGCCTTTTTCAATTACAGCGCCTTCTTCTGCAGCTACCATTTTAGCATTGCGGTTACGCAGGTCATTAACAGCAGCGTCCAAATCTTCTTCGGTTACAACAGCTTCTTGTTTTTCAACGTGCAAGCCTTTGTATTCGCCCAATTCCGGTTCCGGTTTCAAAGTAACTTTGATAACCAATTCCATATCTTGACCTTCTTCGAATACGGAAGTTTCTACTTTCGGGTCATCAACGGGAATGAGTTTTTGCAGTTCCAAAGCTTCGCTATATACTTTGTTAGCAACCATTTCGAAAGCTTCTTGTTTTACAGCTTCTTTGCCATAGTGCATTTCGATAATGTTACGGGGAGCTTTGCCTTTACGGAAGCCCGGGATGTTTACGTTTTGAGCAATTTTAGCAACAGCTTGTTTAAAGCCATTATTTACAACTGCTGCTTCAGCAGTGATTTTCAAAGTTGCTTCATTTCCTACTCTTTCAACGGTTACGTTCATGAATAAAATCCTCCCTTAAATTTATATGGGTAAATAAAATAATATAATCGGATTAGTGTGCCAGCCTTCCTACAGCAATCTGCTGACATAAATCGCTCATAGTATCATATCATAAAGAAGCTTTGTTGACAATACCAAAAAGCCCTCTGGAAACTCCAGAGGGCTAAATTTTTAAGTGGAGCGGGAAACGAGGCTCGAACTCGCGACCCCCTCCTTGGCAAGGAGGTGCTCTACCACTGAGCTATTCCCGCAGGTCATTCCGTTGTTCGGAACGATGTTTATTATATTGCATTCAAAAAGCTTTGTCAACACCTTTTTTGAAAAAAGTTTAAAAGAAAAATATTTTTAAAAAATTGTCCGCTTTTTCATTCTCGATGGCAACTATAAGAGTGAATCTTCTTTTTTTCTTTTTCTTTTTTTCTTCTGCCATGCGTTCCAACAAAACTGTAAGTTTTGCTCCTTATTCTAAAAAAATTGCAGTAAGTTAGAATTATGTAGTTAGTATAGAATCCCCACAACTACTTCTCAAATTTTTTCTAAACCCATGTCCCCCTACTGAAAATGTTTCACGTGAAACAATGAGGGTTTAATATCCTATTCTAAAATAATCCAAATACTTTTTATATCTATTTTGAGCAGTCAGGCAAGTATCGATCATATAACCTTTTCCCTTGCTCCATTCTTTAAGCCCACGATAGTAAAACCACTTCAAATTATCTTCGTTGATGAAAGGAACCACATCATACTTCAAGCACTCTTTAAACATAACACCCCTGTGCAGCCCCGCTCATTCCGAGCGAGAGCCTTTTCTTATAAGTATAATTCACTTCAACTCTTTTCTTTTTTGATGACGTACTCTATTGATATGTCGTTCAAAATTACCACTATTAATAAGCTCAGTTAATACAAATTGAATAAACGTTGGCACAGTACATGCGTAGAATCCAACTTTATTTTCAAACGCACGAATCAATCTTTTGGGCAAAACAATATAAGCAACCCTTAAAGATGGTGATATGGTTTGGGAAAAAGTATTCATATAAATAACATTGTCTTCCGTTGCCAAAGAAAATACCGTTGCTTCCGCTTTTCTCTCTATAGCGAATTCTGACTCAAAATCATCTTCTATGATGTATCTATCACCAGCATTTGCCCAACTAATATACTCTTGCCGTTTGGTGATAGAAGCACTTACCCCACTCGGGAAACTACGATAAGGCGAAATATGCAAAACCTTAGCCCTTGCTGCTTGTAAATCTGCGCTTTCTATGCCGTCCGAAGAAAGTTTTAGCTTTTCAACTTTGATGCCTTTCGCTAAATAAACTTGCTCAATCTTTTGATAGGAAGGTTCTTCAATAGAATAAATACAATTTTTGCCTAAAACTTCCGTCAGCAAGCCATATAGATATTCAGCACCAGAACCGATAATGATTTGGTCAACTGTAGTATGAATACTCCTACTACGAGCCAAATATCGTCTAATTGCTTCACGAAATTCTAAGCAACCAAAATTAGGTGAAGGGTTTAAAATATCTGAATCTAAATCAGCGGTAACTTTTCTAATCGTCTTCGCCAAAACAGAAAACGGAAACTTATATCTAGTTGCCTTAGAGTTTTCATCGGCAACGTCGTGATGAATATACTCTTTCGGACTTGAAGCAAATCCATCTTCTCCGCGATAGCTAACGAAATAGCCACTACGCGGTCTTGTTTCAATATATCCTTCATCACACAATAAGGTATAGGCGTGTTCTACCGTAACTGTGCTTATACCAGTTTCTTCCGACACTATTCTTTTAGAAGGCAACTTGCTGTTAAATGGATATACTTCATTTATAATATCGTCTTTTATTTGACTATACAGTTGTAAATATGCGGGAATATGTGTCCCTTTAAAAATCTTATAGTTCATCTGAATATATAAAATTCTCCTAATCTGGCTATTTTAAGATTATCACAATGATTGTATGCTAACACCATCTTAATTTCAAGGAGATGATGTTAATGAATGAAAATAAAAGACGGGGTACTATTTGGTTATGTATTACAGCATTGTTTATGGCTTTTAACATCGTGCTAAGTTCTTTTGGAATACCCGTTCCTGGTGGCAGGCTGTACTTAAATGACATTGTTATTTGTACGGCATCGATAATCTTAGATCCAATGGCTGCTTTCATCGTTGGAGGGATCGGAGCTTTCATCGGCGACTTTCTTTTTTATCCAGCACCAATGTTTGTTTCACTAGTAACCCACGGTTTACAAGCAGTTGTTATTTCTTACCTTGCCCACAACACCTTCAAAAATAACCCTATCTTTGCTTCCTTCCTAGGCGTAATTTTCGGAGCAATTATTATGGTAGTAGGCTACACTCTTGGCAGAGCATTTATTTATGGAACGCCAGAATATGCTATTTTGAAAATCCCTTACCAAATTTTGCAAGCAACTATCGGTGCGAGCCTAAGTCTACTTTTATGTTGGAAATACAATCTTTACGAACACTTCCAACATATTTTGAGAAAATAATGGGTCAATCACAAATTTTGTGGGTTTTAGTATTGCTAATATACTTTTTCCTGCTAACATCTAATAATTTCAAGAAAAAATACTCATCATCAGTATAACCATATCCTTGTCTTCGAAGTGTTTTAATTTTGTTATTAATACCCTCCACTTTCCCATTGGAAATAGGATAATCTGCATGAGCAACTATCCCTTCGAAGTTTTTATTCAATATTTTGGCGAACCAAAGCATATGTGTATTTTTCGTTGCTACACATATATCTATAACGTCTATTATTTCTCCTGCCATTTGTGCTCCGTCTCTCAGACTGTAAGCGTTTTTCAGCTTCTCCTTAATCAAATCACATGTAAAAAGTAATTTGTTATTGCTTATTAATTTTTCATAACGAACCGTGTATGCATTTCCTCTTTTTATATCAATAGTTTTAAATAGACAACTACCTTTGTGTCGCAATTTACCGGAAGAA
>JAFTMR010000049.1 GCA_017452325.1 Phascolarctobacterium sp.
GTTGGTTAGAATGCCGCCCTGTCACGGCGGAGGTCGAGGGTTCGAGTCCCTTCCGGGTCGCCATTTGCGGGAATAGCTCAGTGGTAGAGCACCTCCTTGCCAAGGAGGGGGTCGCGAGTTCGAGCCTCGTTTCCCGCTCCATAGGGGTATAGCTCAACTGGTAGAGTAGCGGTCTCCAAAACCGTTGGTTGTGGGTTCGATTCCTACTGCCCCTGCCAATCGATTTTATGGACGTAGACTTAGGTCTACGTCTTTTTTATTTGCTCAGTCTTTTAAAAATATTTATGACGTGATGTAGAAAAAGATGTCCAAATAGTATATACTATATTTGAAAATTGAGGAAAGGGTGTGAGTATCATAGCTTTAAGCAACAGGCAAAAACGTATTGCTGAGATTGTGCGCTTGGAAGGGCCAATTACCGGTGAACATATTGCAGGACGCTTAAATGTTACCAGAGCCGCTTTGCGCAGTGACTTGGCAATTTTAGTAATGGGTGGCATTTTGGATGCACGCCCCAAGGTTGGTTATTATTATACTGGCAAGAACACTTTGGGTATGCTGATGGAAGAGATATCCAGTATTTGTGTGAAGGATTTACAATCGGTTCCCATCGCCATTGCTCAAGAAAAGAGTGCTTATGAGGCTATCGTAACCATGTTCTTGGAAGATGTTGGTTCTGTGTTTGTTTTGGATGAAGCAGGTCTGCTAGCAGGTGTTGTTTCCCGCAAGGATTTACTTAAAGCTGCCATCAACAATGCAGATTTAAACAATCTTCCCGTCGTTATGGTTATGACTCCTCTGTCTAAAATTGTTGTGGCAACAGAAGATGAATCCGTTGCTGCCGCCGCACGTAAGATTATTGATAATGAGATTGACAGCCTGCCCGTAGTGCGTTCTGTAAATGTTGGCAAACGTAGCTACGAGGTAGTTGGACGTATAACTAAGACTAATTTTACCCGTCTGCTGGTTGATTTGGCAGAGGGAAAAGGAGGTAACTATCATAGTGAAAGCTAATCCGATTATTTATGCGGTTTCTGATTCCATCGGTGAAACTGCGGAATCCGTAGTGAAGGCTACCACCAGCCAGTTTATTGAAGAGAAGTTTGATGTTATCCGTGTTCCCTATGTTAGGGATAAGGCGCAAATAGATAGAATTTTAGAGGAAGCTGCAAACAATAAGGCTGTGGTATGCTATACAGTAGTTTCCCCTGAACTGCGTGAACACATTGCTGACAAGGCATTATCCTTGGATGTGCAGGTTGTAGATGTACTTGGACCCATGATTAAATCCATCGAGAAGGCAACTGGTATGCTGCCTAAGAACCAAGCCGGCTTGATTCACTCTCTTGACCACGAATACTTTAAGCGCGTAGAAGCGGTAGAGTTTGCTGTTAAGTACGACGATGGCAAAAATCCTATGGGCTTGCTTAAAGCCGATGTGGTAATCATAGGCGTATCTCGTACTTCCAAAACTCCTCTGAGTATGTACCTTGCTCATAAACGCATCAAGGTTGCAAATGTTCCGCTTGTACCGGAGCTTGCTCCGCCGGAAGAATTGTTCAAGGTTCCGCCCTATAAAGTAGTTGGTCTTTTGATTGACCCCTTTAAGCTTAACGAGATTCGTGCAGAACGCTTGAAGACCATGGGCTTGTCCGACAGCGCTGTTTACGCAGATATGAAGCGTATCGGTGAGGAGCTGGAATATGCTAAAGGCATTATGCGCCGCATTCATTGCCCCATCATCAACGTATCCAATCGTGCTATTGAAGAAACAGCAGGGATTATTCTGGACTATGTACGCAAGAACCAAGAAAAATACGGAGAGAATTAGTCATATACGCTGTTATGCTTTCTCCTGATTCATAACAACAAAACGCACTGTCGTTGACAGTGCGTTTGCTATTTTAGATAAGCTTTTTATCTGTGACATGGTAGGTAACTTTGCCATCTTGAGGTGTGCCGTTGACAATAACGTTGCCTTCAAAGGTGGCAAGCTTGGTTTTCCAGTTGAAGGAGCCTTTATCTGCGGTAATGGTTGTGTCACCATCCTGGAAGCTGATATTGCCGTTGACATAGGCTGTTCTGCCTTTGTGGTATACGTCTACGGTATCGCATTCAAAATTAAGGTCATCGTAGATTAAGATGATATTACCCTTACCGTGTACTTCCATTTTATAAAGATGGACACTGGTGCGGTCACCTTTAATGGTTAAGGCTTTATCGCGAGCAGGAAGCTGTACAAAAACATTGCCCTGCAAATCGTAAATACCTTTCATAATATCAAAGGTGCGAGTGTCGCTTTGAATGACAACATTATTGCCCTTGGAAGTCTTGTGGGTTGAGGATGCTGGTTCACCGGCGAAGCAAAGGGTGGGGAGCATCAACAATAATAAAAGTATCATAAAGAATTTTCTCATTATATTCACCTCATAACGATAATTATAGTCTGTTTTCAAGATGGGAGCAACTTTTTAGGTCACATAAATAAGAAGTTTTCGTGAAAAAAGAGGATTTTATAGCTGAATAGGGAATACTAAATAAGGTAAGTTTTATGCTAGGAGTGTTTTTATGAGTGTCGAAGTAAATGATTTTAAGGAGCAGGTCCGCAGTCATGCTAATATTGTGGAAGTTGTTTCCGGTTATGTGGCACTCAAGAAGAAGGGCAGGAAGCATTGGGGCTGCTGTCCCTTCCATGGTGAAAAGACACCCTCTTTTACCGTTGATGAAGAGAAGGGCTTTTTTTACTGCTTTGGTTGTCATGAAGCTGGAGATGTTTTCAAGTTCATCATGAAGAGCGAGAACTGTAGCTTTATTGATGCGGTTAAGTTTTTGGCTAACAAGTATGGTATTCCTGTTCCTGAAAGGCAAAAATCTGCAGTGGAAATTGCTCGTGAGCAAAAGGCTAAGCAGGTTATTGCTACCAATGACTTGGCTGCAAGATTTTATCAGGCTTGCCTCACCAAGACTCCTTATGGTAAGGCTGCCCTAGAATATTTACACAATCGTGGAATTACAGATGCTATCATAGAAAGCTTTTCCATAGGTTTTGCCGTTAATAGTTTTAATGGCTTGATGAACGCTTTGGGAAAGCGTGGCTGCAGTGTAGAGCTGCTTTTACAGGCAGGGCTGGCTGTACCGGGGAAGCATGGTGGAGCCTATGACAAGTTTCGCGGTAGGGTGATGATACCCATTAAGGATCCGCGGGGGAAGATAGTGGGCTTTACGGGACGTGTTCTGGGAGATGGTGTTCCCAAGTATATGAACACTGGCGAAACAGAATTCTTCATTAAAAGATATTTGCTCTTTGGTTTAGATATTGCAGTGAAGGAAATTCGTAATACTCGTCAGGCAATTGTGGTGGAAGGGCATATGGATGCCATCAGCTTGCACGCTGCAGGCATAGCAAATGCAGTTGCCTCTATGGGTACAGCTTTTGCTACGGAGCAGGCGCGTCTTTTAAAGAGAATGGCAGATGAAGTTGTCTTTTGTTACGACAGCGATAATGCGGGGCGTAATGCTGCTGTTCGTGCGGTAAGTATTGCCCGTAGTGTGGGTCTGAAGGTGCGGGTTGCTAACGTGCCTGACGGCAAGGACCCAGACGAGTTTATCCGTCAACATGGGAAGGAAGCCTTCCTTGAAGTCATCAGGCAGGGGCTTGATGGCATAGATTATCAGGTTGAAGAAACTATTTTACAAAATAATGTTACAAATTTAGCAGGAAAAGTTGAAGCTGTGTCGAAAATAATACCATTCCTGTTAGAATGTAAAAATGAAATTGAGGCTGCAGAGCATATTCGTAGGCTAGCCCAACGTCTAACAATTGACGAAGGGCTTATTGCCGCAGAGTATCGCAAGTCATCTAAAAATAGTGGAGTGCAGGCAAGCGGCTTAGTGCAGCAGCCGGCAGCGCAATCCACCAACACTGCTGAACAGCAGGCAGAAGAAATGTTGCTGGCGGTACTTATGGAACACCCAACACTGGCATTAGGATGTCAAGATATAATTGATGAAGTGGGTTTTGTTCATAGGGCACGCAGGCAGGTTTTTGATTCCATCCTTGCTTACGATGGGGAGCAGGCTGTTGAGGTTCATCCTTTGATGGAAGTCTTAGGAGAAGAAGCTTCATCTGTTTTAGCAGGTATACTGTCTAAGAATGTACCGGAGGGCGATTGTGAAAAAATCGTTGATGATTGTCTAAGACAGATGAAAAAGAGCTTTTTGGAAAAAGAGTACGAAAAGCACCGTCTTTTAGCCGATGAATTTGAACGCTTGGGAAACGAGCGGTTTATGGAAGAACTAATGGAAAGCCAAAGGATTAAGAATGAAATCAAAAGACTCTATGGAAGCTAAAAAGAAGATGAAAGGAGGGGACACCATGGAAACCAATGTAGTAAAAAACACATTAGAGCAAATTGAAGAGCTTGTGCAAAAGGGTAAGGCGAACAATGGTGTTCTCACTTATCAAGATATTATGCCGTTAGCGCAAAATGTGACAGATTCTACTGCTGATTGCGTTGACCAAATTATTGAGTACATGTCTTCTAAAGGTATTGAAATCGTTGATGATACTAACATCGAGGATGCTGAGGATTTGTTGCCGGTAGTCGATGATTCTGTTGATGACAATGATGAGATTGGGGAAATCAACGAGGCTGAGCTGGCAAACCTTTCCGTACCCGAAGGTATTAGCATTGATGACCCGGTGCGCATGTACCTGAAAGAGATTGGTCGTGTACCCCTGCTGATTGGTGAAGATGAAATTAAACTTGCTAAGCGTATGGATAAGGGCAAACAAGCAGAGCGTCTGCTTCGTGGCAAGATGATTGCTTTGGAGGCACCTATTTTTAGCGGCACTGACAGTACTGCAGTTTTGTTGGAGAAGATTGCAGGTTATTTGCAGGAAGAATGGAATATGACTAATTCCCGTTCTGTAAGTAAGGTTCTGAAAGATATCCGCACTCGTCAAGAGGAAGGTGCACCTTATTCTATTGAAGAATATTTAGATTTAATATTTGAATTTACCAGGGACGAGCGCTTGCATTTGCAACGTTTGATGCTTGACCAACGCTGCTATATTGCAGATTGTGACAAGCTGATGATTGAGCGTCCTACCAGTGACAAGGAAGTTCATTCTCTGTATCCCTTAAACGCTCTGTTGGAAGAAGTTAAGGCTCGTTTGGCAGATGGTCGTGAACAGGATGTCACTTTAGCAGAAAAATATCTGGATTTGTACGAGGACTTCCAAAAATTATTGAAGGCAGTACAAGCTCAAGGTGACGATGCTAAGAAATGCTTGTCTGAAGCAAACCTGCGTCTGGTAGTTTCCATCGCTAAGCGTTATGTTGGTCGTGGTATGCTGTTCTTGGATTTGATTCAAGAAGGCAACCTTGGCTTGATTAAGGCTGTAGAAAAATTTGACTACAACAAGGGCTTTAAATTCAGTACCTACGCTACTTGGTGGATTCGCCAAGCTATTACTCGTGCTATTGCGGATCAGGCACGTACTATCCGTATTCCGGTACACATGGTTGAAACTATCAACAAGCTTATTCGTGTTTCTCGCCAATTACTGCAAGAGCTTGGTCGCGAACCTCAACCGGAAGAAATTGCCCGCGAAATGGATACTACCGTTGAACGCGTGCGTGAAATCATGAAGATTGCCCAAGAGCCTGTTTCCTTGGAAACTCCTATCGGTGAAGAAGAGGATTCCCACCTTGGCGACTTTATCGAAGACCATGATGCACCCGCTCCGGCAGATGCTGCTTCCTTTACTTTGCTGCGTGAACAATTGGATGAGGTTTTGGAAACTTTGACCTTGCGCGAGAAGAAGGTATTGGAGCTGCGCTTCGGTTTGGAAGATGGTCGTTCCCGTACTTTGGAAGAGGTAGGGCAGCATTTTGGTGTTACTCGTGAACGTATCCGTCAGATTGAAGCGAAGGCGTTGCGTAAGCTGCGTCATCCTAGCCGTAGCAAACGTTTGAAAGACTTTTTAGAATAAGTATTGACAAGCCTGTCGATATGTTATAAAATACTATTCGTTGGTGAAGTGATTTGGGCCTATAGCTCAGTGGTAGAGCCGCCGGCTCATAACCGGCTGGTCGTAGGTTCGAACCCTACTGGGCCCACCAACACAGTTTAAGATTCGGGGGCGTAGCTCAGCTGGGAGAGCACCTGCCTTGCAAGCAGGGGGTCAGCGGTTCGATTCCGCTCGTCTCCACCAAATTTTGAAATTAGGACTTTCGAGAAATCGAAGGTCCTTTTTGTTTTGTCTTCTAAACTTAAAAATACTTGTATACATTTTAAGAAGTATTGTAGGCTGTATGTTAATGTGCTAAAATAGTGCACATATTGTGAATTATGAGAATTTTTGAGGGGTGTAGTAATGTTAGATTTTCTTAATGCAGTAAATAGTTTGGTGTGGGGCGTTCCCCTGATGGTACTTTTGATTGGTACAGGTATTCTGCTTACCATTCGTTTGAACTTACTTCAAGTTTTTAAGCTTCCTATGGCATTGAAGCTTATCTTCGCGGCCAGAAACACTGGCAGCGGTGATATCAATAGCTTCCAAGCCCTGTGTACTGCATTGGCAGCTACCGTTGGCACTGGTAACATTGTAGGCGTTGCAACTGCGGTGAAGGCAGGCGGCCCTGGTGCGCTGTTCTGGATGTGGATAGCAGCCTTCTTTGGTATGGCTACCAAGTACGCAGAAGGTGTTTTGGCAGTTAAATACCGCATTATGGACGAAAACGGTAATGCTTCCGGCGGTCCTATGTACTATATTGAAAATGGTTTAGGTAAAAAGTTCAAGCCCTTGGCAGTTATGTTTGCTGTATTTGGCGTTATGACTGCTGCTTTAGGCTCCGGTACCTTTACTCAAGTTAATGCAATTACTTCTATTTTGAATGTATCCTTTGAGCTGCCCGTTCTTTACACTGCAGCAGTACTGACTGTATTAGTTGGTGTAATCATCATTGGCGGCTTGCAATCCATTGCTAACGTGGCAAGTAAGGTTGTGCCCTTTATGGCGGTGCTTTACATTGTTACCACTGTTTCCATCCTGTGCGTATTCAGCGACCAAATTATTCCTGCTATTAAGCTGGTAATCGATAGCGCCTTTACTACAACTGCGGCAACCGGTGGCTTCTTAGGTGCAACTATGATGCTGGCAATGCGTAGCGGTATCGCTCGTGGTATCTATTCTAACGAAGCAGGCTTGGGTTCTGCCCCCATCGTAGCGGCTGCTGCAAAAACTAAATGGCCTGCGGAACAAGGTCTTGTTTCCATGACCGGTACCTTCATTGATACCATCATCATTTGTACTTTGACAGGCTTGTCCCTGATTGTAACCGGTGTATGGACCGGCGACGTTAATGGTGCTGCTTTGACTGAGGCTGCCTTCTCTTCTGCCTTTCCCTTTGCTGCTAAATACTTGCTTACCAGTGGTCTGGTACTTTTTGCCTTTACAACTATTATCGGCTGGAGCTACTATGGTGAACGTTGCATGGAGTATCTGGTAGGTGTTAAAGGTATTATGCCCTATCGTTATATTTACATTGCTCTCGTAGGTTGCGGCGCATTCCTCAAATTAGAAACTATCTGGGTTATTGCGGATATTGTTAATGGTTTAATGGCAATTCCCAACTTAATTGCTCTCATTGGCTTGAGTGGGGTAGTAGTTGCGGAAACCAAGCATTACTTTGAATATTGGGGCGAAGTACGTAAAAGAAAAGCTCATATCAAAGAACTTAAAAATGAACATGAATAAAATCGCTAGAAGGGCTTTCGAGAAATCGAAGGCCCTTTTTGTACTATTGTACAGAAATTTACATATTGTACAGCTTTGAGTAGTAATATAATGTATACAATACAAATGTGTATAAAAACACTTGCGTATTCTAAAAAAGGTGCTATAATGAGGTACATAAGTAAATAATGAGTGGATGAAGCGTGTGGGAGAAGACCTATGGTCTACCGAAGAAGTAAAACTTTCAGGTACTTATAAAAGTAGAACCGCTCGTGGACACAGCTCTGGAGAGTCCCTTAAATGGGCGCCGAAGGTGCACGGACGTAAGTCCTTATCTCTCAGGCCAATGGACAGAGTGATAACGATATGTGAAAGAGAGAGAGCATTATCGTTTTTACGCCAGAGTATAAGTGTAGACTGTTGCTCTGGTTTTTTATTTACTTAGAATTGAGAGATCACTTTACAAAAAAGGGGAGACAGAAAATGTTAGACACTTTAAACGCAATTAACTCGTATGTATGGGGCTTGCCCTTGATTGGCTTGGTACTTGGTACCGGTATCCTGCTCACTCTTAGATTGGGCTTGATTCAAGTTATGAAATTACCTATGGCTCTCAAGCTTATCTTCACCGCTGAAAGTGAAGGCGAAGGCGACGTTAACAGCTTTAAAGCTTTGTGTACTGCGTTGGCGGCGACTGTTGGTACCGGTAACATCGTAGGTGTTGCTACTGCGCTTAAAGCAGGCGGTCCCGGTGCATTGTTCTGGATGTGGCTCGCTGCTTTCTTCGGTATGGCTACTAAATACGCAGAATGTATGTTGGCAGTTAAGTTCCGCGAAGTAGATAAAAACGGTAATATTGCCGGCGGCCCGATGCATTACATCGAATTGGGCTTGGGCAAAAACTATAAATTCTTGGCAGTTTTGTTTGCTATCTTTGGCGTAGGCAGCGCATGCTTGGGCGTTGGTACCTTCGCACAAATTAACTCCATCGTAGAAATTACTAATATTGCGGCAGGTATTCCCATTGGTTACACTGGTTGGGCACTTACTATTTTGGTAGCAGTTATCACCATTGGTGGTATTAAATCCATCGCTAACGTATCTGAAATGGTAGTTCCGACTATGGCTGGTATTTACTTCGTTTGCACCGTTGGTATTATCATTACTCATATCGACCAACTTCCTAACGCAATCGCTATGGTTATTGACGGCGCGTTCAATCCTACTGCGGCAGCAGGCGGCTTCTTAGGTTCTACTGTAATGCTGGCTATGCGTAGCGGTATCGCACGTGGTATCTTCTCCAATGAATCCGGTTTAGGCTCTGCTCCTATCGTAGCGGCTGCTGCAAAAACTAAATGGGCTGCTGAACAAGGCTTGGTTTCCATGACCGGTACCTTCATTGATACCATCATCATTTGTACTTTGACCGGTTTGTCCTTGCTGGTGACCGGTGTTTGGTGTGGCGATCTTAACGGCGCAGCAATGACCTCTCAAGCATTTACTTCTACTTATGCTTCTGTTGGTCCCATCCTGCTGATGATTGGCTTGTCCCTCTTCGCATTCACTACCATTCTTGGCTGGAACTACTATGGCGAACGTTGCGTAGAATATTTGGTTGGCGTAAAAGGTATTCTTCCTTATCGCGTAATCTTCATCGTGCTGGTAGCATGTGGTCCCTATCTGCAGCTGGAAGAAATTTGGGTTCTGTCCGATATCTGTAACGGCTTGATGGCATTCCCCAACTTGTTGGCATTGGTTTTGTTGAGTGGCGTTGTAGCATCTGAAACCAAAGCTTATATGAAACACCTTGAAGAAACTAAAAAGTGATAATTAACCCCTTGAAGCGGTGTCACGAGATCTCTCTCTCGGGCACCGCTTCTTATTGTCTAAAAAATAATTAAATTACAGATATTTTGTAAAAATTAGGCTTGCTTTTTCTAGATATTGTGGTAGAATGAATCTCGTAAGTAAATATTGGTGGATGAAGTATATGGGAGAAGATCTTATGGTCTACCGAAGGAGCGACACTCTCAGGTGCTTTCTTAGAAAGCAGATACCGTATATGGACACAACTCTGGAGAGTCCCTTAAATGGGCGCCGAAGGTGCACGGATTAAGTATCCTTATCTCTCAGGCCAAAGGACAGAGAAAAAACAATACGATGATACATTTCGATACAGGTATATCTGTAGATATATTTGTAAGGATGATTATACAATTTTGTTTTTATAGCCAGAGTATATTATTATGCTCTGGCTTTTCTATTTACTTACCTAACATGAGAGAATATCCATAATAAAGAAAGAGGTAATGAAAATGTTAGAACTGTTGAACCAAATTGACTCCTTTGTCTGGGGCCCGCCCCTGCTCGTACTGCTGGTTGGTACCGGCATTTGGCTGACCTTCCGCTTGCAGCTTATCCAAGTATTCAAGCTTGTTCCCGCGCTGAAGCTTATCTTTGGTGCGAAAAGTGATGGCGACGGTGACGTAAGCAGCTTTAAAGCCTTGTGTACTGCTCTTGCAGCAACCGTTGGTACTGGTAACATCGTAGGCGTGGCAACCGCAGTTAAGATGGGTGGTCCGGGTGCATTGTTCTGGATGTGGGTTGCAGCCTTCTTCGGTATGGCAACCAAATACGCAGAATGCTTGCTTGCTGTTAAATACCGTACTGTGGATGATAATGGTAATATTTCCGGTGGTCCTATGTACTACATCGAAAAAGGTATGGGCGAGAAGTACAAACCTTTGGCAGTGATGTTTGCAGCGTTTGGCGTGCTGTGTGCTTACTTCGGTATCGGTACCTTCGCACAAGTTAACTCCATCGTAGAAATTACCCAAATCTCTGCGGGTATTCCGGTGCTCTACACTGGTATCGCACTTACCATTTTGGTAGCAGTAGTAACCATCGGTGGTTTGAAGTCCATCGCAAGTGTTGCTGAAAAAATTGTTCCCGGTATGGCACTTATCTACTTGATTTCTACCGCAGGTATCTTGGTTGCTTATGCTGACCAAGTTCCCGCAGCCATCGCACTTATCCTTGATAGTGCTTTCAATGGTCAAGCTGCTGTTGGTGGCTTTGCTGGCGCAGGTATGATGCTGGCAATGCGCAGTGGTGTTGCTCGTGGCGTATTCTCCAATGAATCCGGCTTGGGTTCTGCTCCCATCGTAGCAGCTGCTGCAAAAACTAAATGGGCTGCTGAACAAGGTTTGGTTTCCATGACCGGTACCTTTATTGATACCATCATCATTTGCACCATGACTGGTTTGTCCTTGGTTGTAACCGGTGTTTGGCAAGGAGAATTGAACGGCGCGGCAATGACTGACCAAGCCTTCTGTATGGCGTATCCTGAATTTGGCAGCTTACTGCTGATGGTTGGCTTGTCCCTCTTTGCTTTCACTACCATTCTTGGCTGGAACTACTATGGTGAACGTTGTGTAGAATATCTGATGGGCGTTAAAGCAATTCTTCCGTACCGTATTATCTTTGTTTGCCTGATTGCTTGCGGTCCCTTCCTGAAATTGGAAGCTATCTGGATTTTGGCAGATATCGTTAACGGCTTGATGGCAATCCCTAACTTGCTGGCACTGTTGGCATTGACCGGTGTTGTTGTAGCTGAAACCAAGTCTTATATGAAGTATGTAAAAGAAAATAAAAAATAAGCTTTAATCATCAAGGGAGCAGAGTAAAAATCTGCTCCTTTTCCTTGTAAAAAAGTGCCTTGCGTAGTATAATATATCGGTAAATATTTCAAATAATAAGATAGAGTTAAGTTTGGAGGAATTCAAGTATGTCAGGACATTCTAAATGGGCCAATATTAAACATAAAAAAGGGAAAGCGGACGCTGCATTCGGTAAAATTGCGACTAAAATTGCAAGAGAGATTACCATTGCTGTTCGTATGGGCGGTGCTGACCCTACCGGTAATATGAAACTGAAATTGGCTCTGTCCAAAGCAAAAGCTAACAATATTCCTAAAGATAATATTAAACGCGCAATCGATAAAGGTTCCGGTTCACAAGATGGTAGCAACTGGGAAGAAATTACTTATGAAGGTTATGGTCCTGCAGGCGTTGCTTTGATGGTAAGCGCTTTGTCCGATAACCGTAACCGTACTGCTGCTGACGTTCGTCACGTATTCTCTAAATACGGCGGCAACATGGGCGCAACCGGTTGCGTAAGCTATATGTTCCAAGAAAAGGGTATCTTTGTTGTAAGCAAAGAATCCGGTGTTGAAGAAGATGACCTGATGATGATTGCCCTGGATGCAGGTGCAGAAGACATTAAGGTTGAAGAAGACAGCTTTGAAATTGTTACTGACCCCTCTGCTTTTGACGATGTAGAAAAAGCATTGGCTGACAACAATATTGAAGTTGAAATGTCCGAAATCACCATGGTTCCTGATACCATGACTGAATTGAGCGGGGATGACGCTGTAAAAATGCAAAAAATGCTGGACGCTCTTGATGATTTGGACGATGTGCAAGACGTTTATACCAACGCTGACTTGCCGGAAGACGAAGAATAATAAGCTTATAAAGCAGGCAAGCTCTTTGCCTGCTTTTTTA
>JAFTMR010000050.1 GCA_017452325.1 Phascolarctobacterium sp.
AGGCTTTGAGCAAGGAAGAAGACGAACAATCCAAGGCAAGACTGGCGAAGATTGAAGAAGAGCTTGCGAAATTGCGCAAGGCTAATGACGAACTGGTAGCACGTTGGGACGGGGAGAAAGCTTCCATCGCCCGCGTGCGTGAGGTTAAAAAAGAAATAGACGCTGTTAAACAGCAAATGGAACAAGCGGAACGCGATTATGATTTGAACAAGCTGGCAGAACTGAAATACGGTCGCCTGCCTGAATTGCAAAAGGAATTGGCAGACCTTTCCGTTAAGGACGAAGCTGGCAATGACCAAGTGCTTTTGAAAGAAGAAGTTGACGAAGAAGATATTGCCAAAGTTGTCAGCACTTGGACGGGGATTCCCGTTGCACGTCTGGGCAGTGGCGAGCGTGAAAAACTGGTGCACTTGGAAGAAATCCTCCACCAACGCGTAGTAGGTCAGGACGAAGCAGTGAAGGCAGTAAGCGAAGCGGTAGTGCGTGCCCGCGCAGGCATTAAAGACCCCAATCGTCCTATTGGCAGTTTCATCTTCCTTGGTCCTACCGGCGTAGGTAAAACTGAACTGGCGAAGACCTTGGCGGAGGTGCTCTTTGACGATGAACGCAATATGGTGCGTATCGACATGAGCGAATATATGGAGAAGCATACTGTGTCCCGTCTTATTGGTGCGCCTCCGGGTTATGTTGGCTATGACGAAGGTGGTCAGCTGACGGAAGCAGTACGCCGTCACCCCTACAGTGTAATCCTCTTGGACGAAATCGAAAAGGCACATGCAGATGTGTTCAACGTACTTTTGCAAGTGCTGGATGATGGTCGCTTGACTGATGGCCAGGGTAGAAGCGTGGATTTCAAAAACACCTTAATTATTATGACCAGTAACCTGGGCAGTGCAGAGATTATGCGTAAGCAAGGCAAGATTGACCGCGACGATGTACAGCAAATGCTGATGAACTTCTTTAGACCGGAGTTCCTGAACCGCGTGGATGATATTGTGGTATTCAAACCCTTGCAAGCGGAACAAATCAAGGACATTGTTAAACTGGTGCTGAAAGAATTGGCAGAACGTCTTGCTAAACAACTGGAAATCAAGCTTACTGCAACCGATGAAGCTATTGCCCATCTTGCGAGTGCAGGCTTTGACCCCGCTTTTGGCGCACGTCCTTTGAAACGTTTGATTGTACACACCGTAGAAAATTTGTTGGCTCGTAAAATTGTGGCTGGCGAAATTAAAAATGGCGATACCGCAGAAGTAATCATGAATGGTGAAAGCGTGGATGTTGTCGTAAAATAAAAACTAATCCCGAAGCCGGAGTAAGATCCGGTTTCGGGATTTTTTGTGCGTAAAATATCCCCTTATACTATAAGTGACACAAAAAAATCAAAGTGGCTCACAAAAGACTAAAATTTTTTTAAAACGACTTTTTATGGGGTTTCCGAAAATATTTTAAAAAATGTGAGCCACTTGGGGTAATTTGATGTCACTTATATAGTGAGTCTTCTTTTTTTCTCTCCTTCCCCTTTTTCTTTTACATAGTTTTCTTTTTCCCCTTCCTGTCTTTATTTTCTTCTGCCAGAATTAAGCAAAGCTGAAAGCTTTGCTACCTTGTTATCGTAATGTAGTAGTAACTTAGAGTTATGTAGTGCTGTTCTTGTTAAGGGAATGGTTAAAAATAAATATTAAATTTTTACTATAAGCATGTCCCCTTCTAGAAAATGTTTCACGTGAAACAATTAAAGCCTGTCGATTTGCTTCATAATACAAGGCAACGACAGGCTTGGGAGAAACTATTTGAAATTCAAGAGCAGTGGTGATTTTTAACCAAGGATAAGGAAATATAGTGATTTTTATGAGGTGTTAGGAGAATGGCAGTGTCATAAATTAAGCAATAGGGATGTTGTAAGGGTTTGTAATATGCCAGTCACAACATTTCTTTACAAGGAAAAACAACATCAAAATGTGCCGAAAAGTGTACTTTTCGGTACACTCCTATACGTTTAAGTATAACATAGTTTTTGACGGTTTTGTTACAAAGCAACTGTATACATAAAAACAATGTGTAAAGCAAAAACAAGTGTACCGAAAATTACACCTTTTTGTATATGATATTATATTTGAATAAACAATGGCAAGCAATTTACGAGAATTAGAAGGAGAGGGTTTAGTATGCTTCTAAAAAAACAAGTGATGTTAATGGCAATTACTAGTTTGTTTATTAGTCAAACTGCATTAGCAGCACAAGCTGTTCAAAATTCTCAAGAATATCTTGATAGGGATTTAAGTACAGTAGATTCAAAAAGTGTAATTACTACCATATCAGAAGTAAGTAATGATATTTCCAGCGAAGTAAAGTTTTATCTGAAAGGATTAATAATAAATAGTGATTTTACGAATGATAAGATAAATAAAGATCTGCAATTATTAGTGAGAAGATATAACGGAACAGAAGTTAGTATAAAAGATTTAAATACTGCTGTTTCAGAGGTTACAGTTTGCTTTAGGAAAAATGGCTACCCAGCGGCAACAGCTTATTTACCACAGCAAGAAAGCAAAGATGGTTTAATTCAAATAAATGTGGAAGAAGGAAGATTTGGAAAGATTATTATTGAGAACGGAAGTTGTTTGAAAACTAAAATTATTGAACGATTAGCTTCTGTTTTACAAAAAGGGGAAATTATACGCACAAAGAAACTTGAAACAGTATTACATAACATTATTGATTTAGGTGGTGTCAGAGCAGGTGGTATTATGCGACCTGGCACTGCTATTGGAGAAACAGATTTAATTATACGTGTGGAAGATGGAAAACGTGACAGCTATGTGCTTTATAGTGAAAATCATGGTAGCAAATCTTCTGGACGTTATCGCTATGGTAGCATAGCTAACTGGTATGAACTAACTGGCGTAGGTGACCATCTGGCAATTAATGGTTCTGTGTCCAATGAAGAACAACATAATTATGGCATTCAATATGACCAATTAGTTGGTAAAGATGGAACGAAATTGGGAATTAGTGTTAGCAGAACTGATTATGAATTGGGAAGTCATTATTCTGCAATTGGTGCAGTTGGTGAGGCTATGACTATTGGTATAAATGGCAGTACTCCTTTTTGGAAGACAAGTACCTCCAGAATGGGTTTGAACTATGGTTGGGATTATCGCGAGTTGCAAGATGAATTGCGCGAATTTGATTATCTTATTGAGAAACATAGTAATGCTTTTTATCTTGGCATCAATGGTATGGAAAACATTTCAAAAACTAACCTTAATTATGATTTAACGATTTATGCGGGTCATTTGAGCTATGATGATGCAAATGTTGGTGGTATACCTTTGCAAGTAGAGAATGATGGTAAATTTAGCAAGGTATTGTTAAATATCAGTGCGTTGCATAGGTTTGATAGAAATGTCGACCTGCTTGTTAAGGCACAAGTACAACAAGCGGGAAACAACTTGGATAGCTCTGAGCAGATTTACTTAGGTGGTGCTAATGCGGTACGTGCTTATCCGCAGGGTGAAGCTTCTGGCGACGAAGGCTACCAAGTTAGTGCAGAATTGCGTTACCATACTAAAGTATCTGGGCTCACATTATCCACATTCTTTGATATTGGTCATGTTAAATACACACAAAATGGTTCAATGCCTGGTGGTACAACCTTGAAAGGCTGGGGCATTGGTATTGCTTATAGCGAATCTAATGGTTATTGGGCAAGAGTGGATTATGCTCGAAGGATTGGTTTAGCAAAAGATGCTTCGGAAGATGCGAAAGATAAAGACAGAATTTGGTTTATTGTTGGCAAAAGCTGGTAATTAGATTGTGTTAAGAGAAGAGGAAGAATTTATGAAGAGTAACAACAAAAAACTTGCCGCAAGAATTTTATTAATGTTGGTTTTAGGATTACATCATACTATGCCAGTTGTTTATGCATTGCCTAGCCAAGGCACTTTAGATAATAGCAAAGCCGCAACTATTACAACTTTTGAAAAATTAATGACTATTACTGGCAAAGGTAATAATAATATTTTGAATTGGGCTAATTTTCAAATTGGTAAAGGTGAAACTGTAAAATTTAATGATAAAAACAATTATTTGAACCTTGTTCATGGTGTAGATATATCTCGTATTTATGGCACCTTAACTGGTGGTAATATAGTTTATCTTGTAAATCCCAATGGTATTTTGTTTGGGCAAGGTACTAAACTAGACAATGTGGGTAGTTTTGTAGCTTCTACACGTAATATATCTTCAATCAACAAAGAAGCCTTTCTGGAAACGCCATATGATACAAGTGCAGTGTTAGGTACAGATAATACCGTAATGGACAATAAAGATTACTATCCGGAAGATTCTTCGTATGTTCCCAAGATTAGTGTTGCTGAAATGCAATTAACTAATGTGCCGGCATCAGCTACTAAAATCATTTTAGATGGCCCTGGTGGTGTAATTCTTAAAAACACTGAGTTGTTGAATAATGTGGCACAAGTTACTACACGTAAAGATGGCGGCGAAATCGGTATTGGAAGTGACGATGGAATTATTACATTGTCTGAGGAACAAAAGGCTAAGATTGCGTTGCTTGATGGTGACAAAGTTTTTGCATACGAGGATAATTCAAGTGTGTTGCAAGGATATCAGTCAATTAAAAATATGGATGAATTTGTTGCAATGGACATCGATATCAGAGGAAAAGATGCTAAAAAATATATATTAGTGAATGATATAGTGGTAGAGGATAACTTTAAGTATGAACCTATTTGTGCCAATGGTACATTTGAAGGTTTAGGTTATACTGTGTCTGATATATTAATTGATACAAGCAATGATGGTTATGTAGGGTTGTTCTCAATGTTTGAAGGCGATCTAAGAAATTTAAGTATAAATAATATTAGTTTTGGTGACTTATATAGTACATATCGTATAGGGGGAGCTGTTGGTAGTTTTAAAAATGGTTCAATATCTAATGTCCTTGTATCTGGTTTAATAAAAGGTAATTTAGATGAATATGGAAAACCTGATATAGGTGGTATTGTTGGTTATATGGATACTGGGAATGGAAGAGCAGAGATAAGAAATTCTGGTAGTTATGTCGATATAGAAACAAGTACTGGAGTGGGCTTCTATGGTGGACCGCATAATGTTGGTGGTGTAGTAGGTAATGTTGAAACTACTAAGGATGGACAATCTTATGGTGGTGGCTTATATAATGTATATAATTATGGTAGACTGAATGATAATGTTGGACAGCAGGATGTGTTTGTTGGCGGAATTGTAGGTAATGTTTATGACTATTATATAGGTGGGGAGAAATTTGATATATTAGGAACATATAATTGTGGTGATGTTTTTGTTAAATATGGGAATCCTTTCTTTTGGGTAGACGTTAATGCTGGTGGCATATTAGGTTATGTGGAATCTGCTAATATTAATATCGGTGACAATTATAATTTTGGGAGTTTAAGTGTGTATACAGATTCTAGTCCTGATCCTGGCGTATTATGTGCAGGTGGTATTATTGGTAAGATTGATCCAAGATTGTATGATTATTGTGAAGAACCAATAGTTAAAAACAAAGTGAGCATGCATGGAAACATGATGGAATCCTATTATGTTGTAAACTCTGGAAATTTTGTTTATGACACTGATATAGGTGTACAACAACCGAGTGATATGATATCAGAAAAATTCGATAAAGTAATGATTGGGCTATATGATTATTCTACATATCATGGTGATGTTACTAGTGGGGCACCGGTTAATGGAGATGTTATTCCTTCTGTGAAACCTGAAACTGACACTCCCGTAATGCCGCCAGTAGAACCTAAGCCAGAGCCTGGAGACACTAATAAAGATGAAACCTCACAAAACAAGATAGAAAGTGTCATAGGGGAAAAAGAATATGACGACGTGATGACTGAAGTCAAAGAAACGGAGATTAGTACAAAGACTTACTGGGATGGTAGTGGTACGGCACCTCAAATAACTTATACTTATGTAGAAGACAGACTGCACGAAGACAGAATATATTTTAAGACAATGCAATGGGAAGATCAAATTCCGGATAATGAGAAAGTATATATGCTGATTTCTAATGAACAATATAATAATTTTTATAAAATCGATGGTAATATGTATATAAAAGACGTAAAAACGGAGGTTTTAAAAGAAAGTGAAAATTATAGAGTGACATTTGATGTTTATAATCGTGAATCAGTGTCTGGTGTAGTCGAAATTTATGATGCAAATGGAAATTTGATTGAGGTTGAATGGATTGATTCGTTTAAAAGCTGGGCGGAAAATGTGGGAGATTTTGTTGATGATGTTTTTAAGGTTGGAACGGATGAAATTAGGGCTGAAAAAACAAGTCTTGAAATTAGAGTGCCGACGGGAGGGTACTTTCGAGTTACGAATAACGAAAACATTTCAACATCTCTCAAATTACATAATAAGGTCAATGAAATACTTAATGTAGCAGGTGGAATTGTAACATTGTTTAAAGGCATGATGGGTGGTGTGCCGGAGAATGAGCTAAAACAAGCGTTAGTGGACGTTATTGCTACGGAAATTATGAAGGAATTTGTGGATTTGAATAAAGATTTTACGGAAGATACTATAAGAGGTGCAATGAATAATGTTATTGATAATTTGATTAAACAGGATAAAGTTACAGAAAATAATCCTTATTGGAATTCATTTTTAGAAAATTTGACGGAGCGATTAGAAGACAGAGGTGTGGTTGTAACAACTATTTCGTCTACTATTAATGTTGTTACTGAAGTTGCGGCACCGTTGAGAGAAATATTTTTTACAACATTAAAGGTATTTAATTGGGTAGAAGAAGGATGGTCCAAGAAGGATACTAAACATGCTAAGGCAACTAATTTTACTGTCTGGTATTAAATTTATGCTAGCATAATTAGTGATAAGAACTTTGAAACAATTTTGTGGTTGTTTTGTTTAAGCGTCAAGATTTGTTTTGAAATGCGGGTAATGATGTTAAAACTAACGACAAAAACAGGATTTAACTTACCTAACGGTTCGTTAAATCCTGTTTTGCTTTATATTTCACATACTTTGAATTGACGATGTCATTACAAAATAATATAATGTAATCACAAGAAGGGACGTGATTACCATGGCACAAGTAACTACTAACGTAAATTTTAGAATGGACAAAAACTTGAAGATGCAATTTGAAAAATTATGTGATGATTTAGGTCTTAGTATGTCTGCGGCTTTTACTGTTTTTGCAAAAACAATGGTACGCCAACAAAGAATTCCCTTTGATGTTAGTTTGGAAGTTCCTAACGAAGAAACTTTAAAATCTATGGAAAATATCGAAAAAGGACAAAATTTAAGTAAGCGATTCACCAGTGTTAGAGAACTCATGGAGGATTTAAATGCTTGATATCCAGTACGAAAAGTCGTTTAAGAAGGATTATAAGCGTATTATAAAGCGTGGCTATAATCCTAAACTTTTAGAAGAAGTTATTACCATGCTTTGCAATGAAGAAGTTTTACCAGATAAATATAGAGACCATGCGTTAAGTGGAAACTATAGTGGGTATAGGGAATGTCACATTGCTCCAGATTGGCTTTTGATTTATAAGATTAATGAAGGCTTGTTATTGCTTCTTTTATCGCGTACTGGAACGCATAGTGATTTATTTTGATTGCATATTAAAACAGGATTTAACTGACCTAACGGTTCGTTAAATCCTGTTTTGTGTTTTCAGACAGAAAGCATTTCTGAAACGGGACACTTTTTCCGGATTTGGCAAGAGGTTTCCGAAATGGGAATTCTTTTCCGGGTTAGGGAAGAGAGGGTGGCTTTTGGGGATTGGTTTCCACTTCTGAAAAAAGTAAAAAATAAAAAGAAATATAATTTCGTTTGAACCATTACGAACGTTAGCAAAAATGGCGTTTTTAAAAGTTCATAATAGATTTGACACGTTGATGAGTGCTTGGTAGAATTATAGTGTATGAGATTACACCGAAGCCCGAGAAAGATTTTAAGTACTGAAACGAAGTCAATAAATTTTGCTTGGGTTTTGTTTTTTACTTGGACAAAATATTCGGGAGGTTATTTATGAAAGTTGCTATCATTATGGGCAGTAATTCTGATTGGCCCATCTTAGAACCTGCAGAAAAAACTTTGCTTGGTTTTGGTGTGGAGGTAGAAGTTGTTGTTGCTTCTGCTCATCGCACTCCTGATGTTGTACACGAATTTGCGGCAGGCGCTCGTGAACGTGGCGTTGAAGTTATCATTGCTGCGGCAGGTGCTGCTGCTCATTTAGGTGGCGTTATCGCTGCTTATACTACTGTGCCTGTAATTGGTATTCCCATTAATGCTACCCCGCTTAATGGTATGGATGCACTTTTGAGTTTTGTGCAAATGCCCGCAGGAATCCCCGTAGCAACCATGGCAATTAACGGGGCAAAAAATGCTGCCCTTTTTGCCGTACAAATTTTGGCAACCAAATATCCTGAATTAGTTGATAAATTGGCGGCTGATCGCAAGAAGATGCAGGAAGAGGTTAAGGCTAAAGGCGAAAAGCTTGCTGCAATGCGTCAGGCACAATAAGCCACATAATGAGAAAGAGGGGAATTATTGTGGAAAACTTCTTTGAAGATGACAAACTGCACGAAGAATGTGGTGTGTTTGGTATTTATACTCATAATGAAGATGTAGCACTCAATACTTATTGGGGACTTTTTGCTTTGCAGCATCGTGGTCAAGAAAGCTGCGGTATTGCTGTTGCAGATGGTCAGCACATGAAAATTAAAAAGGGTATGGGTCTTTTGACAGATGTTTTCAAAGACGGCGTTGGCGAAATGCCGGGTTACGCTGCTATTGGTCATGTGCGCTACTCTACTACCGGTTTTAATATGGCGTTCAATACCCAACCGTTGAAAGTATTTTTTGATGGTGGTCATTTGGCACTGAGCCATAACGGCAGCATTACCAATGCAGGTGCTTTGCGTAAGGAGCTGGCGGCTGAAGGGGTTATTTTCCAAACCACTGTTGATACCGAAGTGGTATTGAGTATGCTTGCCCGTAGCCGTAAGGAAAATATAGAAGACCGTTTTGCAGAAGCATTGAATAGACTGAAAGGTGCTTTTGCAATTTTGATTATGACTAATGATAAAATTATTGCTGCTCGTGACCGTTTTGGCTTCCGTCCTTTGTGCCTTGGCAAATTGGAAAGCGGCGGTTGGTGCGTTGCATCTGAGTCCTGCGCTTTCGACTTGGTAGGTGCGGAGCTGGTACGCGACATTAAACCGGGCGAAATGGTTATCATCGACAGTGAGGCTTCCGAGCCCCGCAGCATGATGTGGGCTGATAGTATCCCTGAACATAGAGCACATTGTATTTTTGAATATGTATATTTCGCGCGTAACGATAGTAAAATTGATAATCAAGATGTTTACGAAGCACGCTTGCAACTGGGACGCGAGCTGGCTAAAGAAACAAAGGACTTGAATCCTGACGTAATCATCTCTGCTCCGGATAGTGGTACTCCGGCGGCGATTGGTTATTCTTTGGAATCCGGCGTTCCCTTTATGGAAGGCTTGACCAAGAATCGTTATGTTGGCCGTACTTTTATTAAGCCTACCCAAAAGCAACGTTTGGATGCGGTACGCTTGAAGCTGAACCCGGTGCGTAGTGTAGTTGCAGGCAAATCCGTTGTAATTGTTGACGACTCCATCGTGCGTGGTACTACCAGTGGTAAGGTAATCAAGCTGCTTAAAGACGCAGGTGCGCGTGAAGTTCACGTTTGTATTTCCTCTCCGCCGGTAACTGATTCCTGCTATTATGGTATCGATACTGCGGAACGTAAGGATTTGATTGCTACCCGTTGTACCATCGAAGAAATTTGTCGTTTCATTGGTGCAGACAGCTTGCACTATGTTTCTATGGAAGGCATGAAACGTGCCATCAGTTCCATTAATCCTGATGATTTATGCTGTGCTTGCTTTAGCGCAGGTTATCCTGATAATGCTGACGAAGTAGTTAAAGTAGAACCCACATCTCTCGCAAGAAAATAGGAGGAAGACATGAGCGAAGAAAAGAAACAACTTACCTATGCTGATGCCGGCGTTGACATTGACGCAGGCAATAAAGCAGTAGAATTGATGAAAGACAGCGTACGCGCTACCTATCGTCCCGAAGTTATTGGCGACTTGGGCGGTTTTGGCGGCTTGTTTGCTTTGAATATTGCTAAATACAAAGAACCCATTTTGGTTTCCGGTACTGACGGCGTTGGCACCAAACTGAAATTGGCTTTTATGGCTGATAAGCACAATACCATTGGTCAAGACGCAGTTGCAATGTGCGTTAACGACATTTTGGTTCAAGGTGCGGAGCCCCTGTTCTTCCTTGACTATATTGCAGTAGATAAGGTTGATTCTCAAAAGGTTGCCAACATTGTTAAAGGTGTTGCTGACGCTTGTAAAGAATCCGGCTGTGCCTTGATTGGCGGCGAAACTGCGGAAATGGCAGGCTTCTATGCTAAAGGCGAATATGACATTGCAGGCTTCTGCGTTGGTGTTGTAGATAAAAGCAAAATGATTACCGGCGAAAAGGTAAAACCCGGCGACGTGCTTTTGGGCTTGCCTTCCAGTGGTGTGCATTCCAATGGCTATTCCTTGGTACGCAAAATCTGCTTTGAAGCAATGGGCTTTGATATGAATACTGAAATTCCTGAATTTGGCTGTACTTTGGGCGAAAAACTTTTGACTCCCACCCGCTTGTATCCCAAATCCTGCCTGCCCTTGATTGAAAAATTTGATATTCATGGCATGGTTCACATTACCGGTGGTGGTTTCTACGAGAACGTTCCCCGTATTCTGCCGGAAGATTGCGATGCAGAAGTTAACGCTGAAAGCTGGGAAGTTCCCGTTGTATTTAAAAAATTGCAAGAATGGGGCAATGTTCCCTGGAAAGAAATGTACCGCACCTTTAACATGGGCGTAGGTATGGTTTTGGTTATTGACGCTGCTGAAGCTGACGCTGTTCGTGAACACCTGCGTGCTGCAGGCGAAGAGTTCTTCGAGCTGGGCAAGGTTGTTCCCGGTAGCAAAAAGACCGTCATGAAAGGCGGCGTGTTCAGTGAATAATCGTAAAGCTGGCGTATTAGTTAGTGGTCGTGGCAGTAATCTGCAAGCCATCTTGGATAGAATTGCTGACGGCTACCTGCCTTTGGAAATTAGCGTGGTAATCAGTGACAAGGCTGATGCTTACGCCTTGGAGCGCGCTGCAAATGTCGGTATCAAAACTGTAGTTGTGGCTCGTAAGGAATGTGCTTCCAAAGAAGAATTTGAGGAAAAAATCCACGCTGCTTTGGTTGAAGCTGGCTGTGAGCTTGTAATTTTGGCAGGCTTCATGCGTATTTTGAGCGGCAGCTTCGTTAGCAAGTGGCAACATAAAATTATTAACATTCATCCTGCGCTTTTGCCCAGCTTCCCCGGTCTGGACGGACAAGGTCAGGCTTTGGACTACGGTGTGAAGTTTACCGGCTGCACCGTACATTTTGTGGATGAAGGTACCGATACAGGTCCCATCATTTTGCAAAAGGTTGTACCCGTTCTGGATGATGATACTCACGATACCTTGGCGGCTCGCATTTTGGAGCAGGAGCATAAGGCAATGCCTGAAGCACTCAAACTTTGGGCGGAGGGTAAACTTGTCATCGAAGGTAGAAAAGTAAAAAAATTGTTATAAGCACCGTTATGCTTTGTCGCAATTCATTCGCTTGCTCGACGTACTACCAGTACGCCGTCGCTTCACGAATTTCATTGCTTCGCGCCTTCCGGCACTTCTAACAATTTTGTATGCATATATTGAAGGAGAGGATTTGTTATGAAAATAAAGAGAGCCTTACTGAGCGTATCCGATAAAACCGGCATTGTAGAATTAGCTCGTTTCCTGAGCGAAAACGGCGTAGAAATTATTTCCACCGGCGGTACCATGAATGCTATTAAAGAAGCAGGCATCCCTGTAACCTACGTTAGCGATGTTACCGGTTTCCCTGAAATTATGGACGGTCGCGTAAAAACCTTGAATCCTAAAATTCATGGCGCAATCCTGGCAGTCCGCAGCAATCCGGAACACATGGCTGCTTTGGAAAAACACGACATTACTCCCATCGACTTGGTTGTAGTAAACCTCTATCCCTTCCGCGAAACCGTTGCTAAACCGGGCGTAACCGAAGCTGAAGCTATTGAAAATATTGATATCGGTGGTCCTGCAATGGTACGTGCTTCCGCTAAAAACTTTAAAGATGTTGTTATCGTAACCTATCCTTCCCGTTACGAAGGCTTGATGGCAATGCTGAAAGAAACCGGCGACGTTGACGCTCGCACCCGTAAGGAGCTTGCGTTGGAAGCTTTTACTCACACCGCAGAATACGATGCTATGATTAGCGATTACCTTAAAAAAGTTCTTGCTTGATTAATATAAATGTTATTTGTTGCTTTCGCTTAGGATGAAAATTTAACGCGACTTTTGGCTGAAAGTGATATGGCTCACTCCATCATCGCTCGCCTTATATCACTTTCTTCCCCATCGTCGCTATTTTCATATTCGCTCCAGCATACAAATAACACTTACTGAAATTATGAGAGGTGAATTTAATGAAAATATTGCTAATCGGTGGCGGTGGTCGCGAACACGCACTGGCGTGGAAGCTGGCACAAAGCCCTAAAGTAGAAAGAATTTTTTCGGCGCCGGGTAACCCCGGTATCGCAGAACTCCCCAAATGCGAATGTATTGCTTTAAGTTTAGATGATTTGGAAAAAGTGGCTGACTACGCAGAAGACAATGGTATTGATTTGACTGTTGTTGGCCCGGAAGCTACTTTGGTAGCAGGCATTGCTGATGTTTTCAAACGTCGTGGCTTGCCCGTCTTTGGTCCTTCCAAGGCTGCTGCTCAACTGGAAGGCTCCAAGGCCTTTTCTAAAGAATTGATGGCGAAGTACGATATTCCCACTGCTTTCTTCAAAGTTTGCGAAGATATCGAAACTGCCAAAGCTTATGTTGAAGAGAAGGGCGCTCCCATCGTAGTTAAAGCTGATGGCTTGGCTGCTGGCAAAGGTGTTGTAGTTGCCATGACCAAGGAAGAAGCCTTGGAAGCTATTGACGACATGATGGCTGACCAAAAATTTGGGAACGCAGGCGCTCGCGTTGTTTTGGAAGAATTCATGGAAGGTGAAGAAGCATCCCTGCTGGCTTTCACCGACGGCAAAACCGTTGTTCCCATGATTGCTGCCCAAGACCACAAACGCATCTTTGATAATGACGAAGGTCCTAACACCGGTGGTATGGGGACTTACGCTCCCGCTCCTGTTATGACTGACGTGTTGCGCTTGAAAGCAACCGAAAGAGTTTTGAAACCTGTTGTTGCTGCCATGGCGCAGGAAGGTACTCCGTATCAAGGATGCCTCTATGCCGGTTTGATGATTAACGGCGACAGCGTAAAGGTTGTAGAATTTAACTGCCGCTTTGGCGACCCGGAAACCCAAGTTATCCTGCCCTTGCTGGATGGCGATTTAGCAGAAATCATGTTGGCTTGTGCAACCGGTACTCTGGAGGAGGTGGAAGTTGCTTGGCACGACCAAGCTGCTGTTTGCGTGGTAATGGCTTCCGGTGGTTATCCCGGCAGCTATGAAAACGGCAAGGAGATTACCGGCTTGGCAGATGCTAACGCAGACGAAGCTACTGTTGTGTTCCACGCAGGTACTAAATTGGTAGATGGCAAGATTGTAACTGCCGGTGGACGTGTGCTGGGTGTTACTTCCGTAGATAAGAATATCCGCGATGCTCGTGACCGCGCTTATGCTGCTGTAGAAAAAATCAAATTTGATGAAGTTTTTTATAGAAAAGATATTGCGTGGAGAGCTTTAAAGAGATAGAATATATAAAATATAAAAAATTAAGTAAAGGATGATGAGACGATGGCTTTTTATTATGATGAGCCGGCACATACTTTTAGTGAGTATCTTTTAGTGCCCGGTTATTCTTCTGAAAAATGCATTCCCACTAATGTTGATTTACGCACTCCGCTGGTAAAATTCAAAAAAGGTGAACAATCTGCCATTACCATGAACATCCCCATGGTATCTGCAATCATGCAATCTGTTTCCGGTGAGAAACTTGCTGTTGCTCTTTCCAAAGAAGGTGGCATTTCTTTCATCTACGGTTCTCAAACCATCGAAGACGAAGCTGCAATGGTTGCTCGTGTTAAAGGCCATCGCGCAGGTTTCGTAAGCAGCGATTCCAATATCCGTCCTGACAGCACTTTGGCTGATATCCTCGCTTTGAAGGAACGCACCGGTCATTCCACTGTTGCTGTTACCTCCGATGGTACCGTTAACGGTAAACTGGAAGGTATCGTTACCAGTCGTGACTACCGTCCCAGCCGTATGGACCACAACACCAAAGTTAGAGAATTTATGACTCCCATTGAAAAAATGGTTGTAGCAGGCAAAGACACCACTCTGCAAGAAGCTAACGACATTATTTGGGAACATAAATTGAACACCCTGCCCATCATCGACGACGAAGGTCGCTTGATGTACATGGTATTCCGTAAAGATTACCTGACCCATAAAGAATATCCCTTGGAATTGTTGGATGACCAAAAACGTCATATCGTAGGTGCTGGTATCAACACCCGCGACTATGCTGAACGTGTACCCGCTTTGGTTGAAGCTGGTTGCGACGTACTGTGCATTGACTCCTCCGAAGGCTTCAGCGCTTGGCAAAAAATTACTTTGGACTGGATTCGCGAACACTATGGCGACACCGTTAAAGTTGGTGCAGGCAACGTAGTTGACCGCGAAGGCTTCCGCTTCTTGGCAGACGCTGGCGCAGACTTTATTAAAGTTGGTATTGGCGGCGGCTCCATCTGTATTACTCGCGAACAAAAAGGTATCGGTCGTGGTCAGGCAACTGCTTTGATTGAAGTTGCTAAGGCTCGCGACGAATACTTCGAAGAAACCGGTGTTTATGTACCTATCTGCTCTGACGGCGGTATCGTATATGACTACCATATGACCTTGGCTCTCGCAATGGGCGCTGACTTCCTGATGCTTGGCCGTTATTTCGCTCGCTTTGACGAAAGCCCGACCAAAAAAGTTAACATCAACGGTAACTATATGAAAGAATACTGGGGCGAAGGTTCCAGCCGTGCTCGTAACTGGCAACGTTATGACATGGGTGGTGCTTCCAAGCTTTCCTTCGAAGAAGGCGTTGACTCCTATGTTCCTTATGCAGGCAGCCTGATAGACAATGTTAACCTGACCTTGAGCAAAGTTCGCTCCACCATGTGCAACTGCGGTGCTCTGAGCATTCCTGAACTCCAAGAAAAAGCTAAGATCACTTTGATTTCTGCAACCTCCTTGGTTGAAGGCGGTGCACATGACGTAGTTGTAAAAGATAATCTGAACAACGATTTTCCCCGCTAATTAAAGGCTAATCCTTAAAATGAACACCTCGTTACTGAAAAGGTAACGAGGTGTTTTGTGGTGTTGCGTAAGAAACAGAGTAGCTGTACCGGAGATGGAATAATGTAATTTTTCTGATATGTATACATAATAAATTCCTGTACAATATTGATTTTTTGCGTTCATTATAGTAAAGTATTAAGTAATTTATAAGTTATTTACACAGGGAAAGGTGTGTTATTTATGAACTTGAAAAAAATGTTGAAATTTGCTGCTTGCGGCGCAATGATTGCTGCTGTTGCTCTGGCTGCTGGTTGCGGTGGCGGCGAAAAGAAAGCTGACCAAAAAGTTTTGAAAGTTGGTATGGAATGTGCATACGCTCCTTACAACTGGTCCCAAACCTCTGCTGATGGTGGCGCTGTACAAATTGCTGGCTCCAAAGAATTCGCTTATGGCTATGACGTAATCATCGCTAAAAAATTGGCTGATTCCATGGGCGCTAAACTTGAAGTACACAAAATTGAATGGGATGGTCTGCCCCCTGCAGTAGTATCCGGCAAAATCGATGCTGCTATCGCTGGTATGTCCATTACTTCCAAACGTAAAGAAACCGTTGACTTCACCCTGCCGTACTACTATGCTGACGTAGTTGCTCTCGTTAAAAAAGGCACTCCGCAAGCTGAAGCTAAAAGCGTTGCTGATTTGAAAGGTGCTACTGCTACTTCTCAAATCAATACCATCTG
This sequence comes from Phascolarctobacterium sp., assembly GCA_017452325.1. GTDB lineage: Bacteria > Bacillota > Negativicutes > Acidaminococcales > Acidaminococcaceae > JAHHUH01. Next base: position 16,191 of record JAFTMR010000050.1, read on the forward strand.
GTACGATCAAATCGACCAAGTTCCCGAAGTTAACAAATTGCCTGCTATCGACAACGTTCCCGGTATGATCGTTGCTCTGAAATCCGGCAAAGCTAACTTGATTGTAACTGACATCCCGACTGCAAAAGCTGCTGAATTCGCTAACCCCGAATTGACCATGCTTACCTTCGCCGAAGGCAAAGGCTTCCAAACTTCTCCGGAAGATGTTGAAATCGGTATCGCAGTTAAAAAAGGCAACAAAGAATTGGTTGACGCTATGAACAAAGTTCTGGGCAGCATGACTAAAGCTGACCACGACAAAATCATGGCAGAAGCTATCAAAAAACAACCTTTGGCTCAATAATCTGATACAGATTTAATTATAGGGCGGCGAAATCGTCGCCCTTTTTTCCTATTATAATAATGTTACTAAAGAAATTGGTAGAAGTATCGGAAGGCGCGAAGCAATGAAATTCGTGAAGCGACGGCGTACTAATGGTACGTCGAGCAAGCGAATGAATTGCGACAAAGCATAACGATGCTTATAGCAATTTCGCTAGAAAGGGTTTTAAAAATGCCAACAACATTCTTCGGCTGGGTCTTCTTTCTGATGGAAGAATACGGTCCTGTTTTGCTGACCGGTGCCGGCGTTACCTTACTTCTTGCCGTTGTAGGTACCTTTATTGGTTGCTTGATTGGTTTGGTAGTAGGTATCATTCAAACTATTCCCATGGAAGACAACGACAGCACGTTCAAAAAAGCTACGATTAAATTAACTCAACGCTTGCTTGACGCTTATGTTGAAGTGTTCCGCGGTACCCCTATGATTGTTCAAGCCATGGTTGTGTACTATGGCGCAATGAGCGTGTTTAATATTGATATGTCTCCTATGTTTGCAGGTTTCTTCGTTGTATCCATCAACACCGGTGCGTATATGGCGGAGACCGTTCGTGGTGGTATTGAATCCGTTGACCCTGGTCAAAAGGAAGCAGCAATCGCTATCGGTATGGATCACTTCCAAATTATGTATAACGTAATTCTGCCCCAAGCGTTGCGTAACGTAATGCCCCAACTTGGTAACAACCTTATCATCAATATTAAAGATACCTCCGTATTGAACGTAATCTCCGTAACAGAATTGTACTTTGCGTCCAAATCTGCTGCAGGTGTTTACTACAAATACTTTGAAATCTTCTTCTTAACCTGCGTAATCTATTTCATTATGACCTTCACTGCTTCCCGTCTGCTCCGTTGGGTGGAAAGCAAAATGGATGGTCCGAAAGATTATCAACTGGTTAACTATGACCCCATGGCTGATCCCTGCGGTCACGTTCCCCTGCCTACTAAAAAACAGAAAGGACGGTTTGATTGATGGCACAAGATAGAGAGCTTTTAGTATCCGTTCATGATCTGCAAAAGGCATTTGGTGAACGCGAAATCTTAAAAGGTATTAGCTTTGACATTTATCGTGGTGACGTAGTGTGCGTTATCGGTCCTTCCGGTAGCGGCAAATCCACTCTCATCCGTTGCATTAACTATTTGGAACATCCCACCGGTGGCGATATCTGCTATCGTGGTGAATCCGTAATGAAGCATTTTAAAAAGCTGACTCAGTTTCGTACCAAGGTTGGTATGGTATTCCAATCCTTTAATCTGTTCAACAATATGACCGTTCTGGAAAACTGCACCGTTGGTCAGATTAAGGTTTTGGGTAAATCTAAAGAGGAAGCTAAAGAAACTGCTCTTAGATATTTGAAACACGTTGGTATGGACAGCTATGTAAATGCTAAACCCCATCAGCTTTCCGGCGGTCAAAAACAACGTGTTGCCATTGCTCGTGCGTTGGCTTTGGAACCGGAAGTTCTTTTGATGGACGAACCTACTTCTGCTCTTGACCCGGAGATGGTTGGCGAAGTATTGCGTGTTATCCGCGACTTGGCAGAATCCGGCTTTACTATGGTTATCGTAACTCACGAAATGGCTTTTGCTCGTGACGTTTCTAACCGCGTCATCTTTATCGACCAAGGCGTTATCGCAGAGGACGACGCTCCGGACGTACTGTTCAAAAATCCGAAGAACCCCAGAACTAAGGAGTTTTTGGGACGTTTTCAACAATAAGTGAACACAGCAGGATTACAAGCCCTAATTGTAGAATTCTACGATTAGGGCTATTCTTGTATTTTACGCAGCAATGCGTCGTATAGAAAAGAGTTGATGGTTATGAAAAACTTGCGTGCAATTTTGTTTATAGTATTACTATTGTATTGCCAAATAGGCTTGGCGGCGCCTGCCTTTAAGGGAACGCTATTGTATGTTCCCTTGGATAATAGACCTGTGTGCTTGGCATATGCAGTGCAAACCATGGAAGCGGCAGGCTGGCAGGTGAAGACGCCTCCTTTGGAATACATTGCCAATGGGGAAAGGGGAGGTAACCCTGACGCATTGTACGATTGGTTAGTAGACAATGCTGATGAATCCCTGGCAATGATAGTTTCTTCCGACGCTTTGATTTACGGTGGTTTGGTAGATTCTAGAACACACCATCTGCCTTTGGAAGTTTTGCGTGAGCGCGCTGACAGATTGGTAGAATTAAAGAAAGAGTTTCGTGACCAACAGGTCTATGTTTTTACGACAATCATGCGCTCACCCAAACGTAGTGCTGCTCCCGTAGAGCCTGCTTATTACAAAGAGTGGGGAGCAAGAATTTTCCGTTTAGGTGAATTGGAGGACAAGCGGGAAGCCAAGGAGATTGGTAGACGGGAGCTGCGTGAACTGAACAAGCTGCGCCAAACTATTCCCCGGGAAATTTTAGTTGATATGTATACCCGTCGCGAAAATAATATCAAGGCTACGGAGCTGCTCTTGCATGGCGTGGAAAGTGGCGATTTTGATTATCTGCTGGTTGGGCGTGATGATACTGCGGAATTTAGCCAAGCCCATCGTGAAGCAAGAGCTATGGACATTCTGGTAAACGAGCTTCCTAAAGAACGCATCCGCTTCTTCGCTGGTGCGGACCAATTAGGAATGCTGCTGCTTAGACGCGCTTCCACTAAATTGCAATATGAAATTCCCTTGGTACAAATTGTTTATGCTCCCGGCAAGGGCGGTGCCACTGTGCCTGCTTACGAGGATGATTCCATTGCCGCAAGTGCAAGGCAACATATTTATGTAGCAGGTGGCGTGCCAATTTTGGGACATAAGCGTGCAGATTTGGTGCTTGCCATTAATACACCCAAGGATGGCGTAACTTTGGAAGCAAGTAGTCCTGAAAATGATTACCTGGTTACTCCGGAAGTGGAGAAGTTTACTAAACTTTTGGATGTAATGGTGCGTAATGGCAAGGCTGTGGCTGTTGCGGACGTCAAGTACGGCAACGGTGCTGACAATGCCTTGGTAAGTAATATTTTTGCTCATAATTTAGAATACGGGCTTGCTGCTTACGGCGGTTGGAATACGGCAGGCAATTCTCTTGGCTATGCTTTGGCGCAAGGTTTGCTTAGTAAGCAGGTTAGTGCGGGCGATAGGGAAGAGCTTTTGCAGGTGCGTTACTTGGATGATTGGGCATATCAAGCCAACGTGCGCATGGATGTGTACCGCAATTTAATTTGGCCTAATTATTGGCAGAACAGCGGCTTTGATGCAGAGCAGATTGCGGTAGTAGAAGCTGATATTACTAATTTAATGAATAGCGTTGCAGAGCCTATGTTGGGCGAAGCTGTTAAGGATTATCGTTTTACCCTGCCTTGGAACAGAATGTTTGAGGTTTACGTGGAAAAAGCTTCTGCAACGGAAAGCTGTTCTGAAAATAAGTAAGTTTTTAAATTTAGGGTAAGTTAGATTTATAAGGAAGCTTTTATTTTGTAGATTGGTGAGGGGATGTAGATGAATTATAAAATTAGACCAGTGCAGTTAAGTGATGCGGAGCAGATTCTCAAAGTGTATGCTCCCTTTATAACTGATACCTGTATCTCTTTTGAATACACTGTACCGACTTTGGAAGAATTTACCCAACGGATAAAGGGAATCGCTGCGGAATATCCTTACATAGTTTTAGAAGCTGAGGATGAAATTGTAGGATATGCCTACGCCCACCGTTACTTGGAGCGGGTTGCTTACAGTTGGGACGTGGAAGTAACGATTTATCTGTCACCGCAGGCCCAGGGCAGGGGCTTGGGCGTAGTTTTGTATGACGCCTTGGAAAAACTGATGGCGCTGCAAAATATTAAGAACCTTTATTCCTGCATCACAGGGGATAATGTGCATAGCATTGAGATGCACCGCGCCATTGGTTACGAATTTATTGGAACCTTTCCCAAAGCAGGCTTTAAGCACGATAGATGGTTAGACGTTGTGTGGATGGCAAAGAGCATTGGGGAGAAGGAAGAGGCTCCGCTGCCTTTCGTTAAGTTTCCGGAAGTGGATGCTGTGGAAGCACAAAAGGTTATGCGAGAAATTAACTTGTGTTTAGAAAAGAATTAACGTATAAAAAATAAAACAAAGAAATACCTGCTTATCGCAACACTCAAACGCGACGCTCCTTTTAGTATGAAAATATCGCTGGTCACATATGCGCTTCGTAGTTTATCCAAGCTTTTATAAACTACAGCTTAGGATGTGCCCTTAGCGATATTTTCTTTAATTTGTGTCGCTGCTTATTTCGAATCGTTGCTTTATAAGCAGGTATTTCTTTGTTTTCCAAGCTCTTTCATTAATTTGGTAAGAGCTGCTTCGATTGTAAGGCTTCCAGCGGATTCGGCACCGAGCTTTTTAGCGAGAGTACCGATGGGGTAAACAGAAAGATTCACTCCGTCGTAGATGCATTGGGTTGCACAAAGGACGCGCACGCCATTAGTAATAAGCTTTTCGACCATGGGGAGCCAGTTGTTTTCGTCATTAGGCACCCCGCCCGCGCCGAAGCTTTCTAAAATTACACCTTTGTACCCGCGGTCAAGGTAGTAGTTTAAAATGTCCGGTGCTAAACCGGGGGTAACCTTCACAACGGCAACCCTTTTTTCTAAAGCGGTATCAACACTAAAGGTTTCGCCACTTGTTCCTGCGCCTTCGTAAGAGTTCCAGTTTAGAGTATGCTCGTCAATGGTTGCCAAAGGTTCGCAGTTAATGCTGTAGAAGCCGTCAAAGTTTTCACTGCACATTTTCTTAGCACGCAAGCCGTCAATGACAAACCTTCCGAAAACGAGGGCAACGCCTTGCAAATTGCTTGTCGCCGCCAAGAATGCGTGGTACACATTGGCTTTGGCGTCGGTTCCTTTTGCTTCGATGGGAAGCTGGGCTCCCGTAAAGACGACGGGTTTCTTGCATCCTTTTACCATCCAGCTTAAAGCCGCTGAGGAATACGCCATAGTGTCCGTACCATGGGTAATGACGAAACCGTCGTAATTGTGGTAATCAGCAGCAAGGGCTTCTGCCATAATCTGCCAGTGCTTGGGAGCAATGTTGCTACTGTCCAAATTTAAAATTTGTTTATAATCAATATGGCACAAGCCTGTCAGTTCAGGAACTAAAGCAGCCATTGCCTTGCCGTCAAGAGCAGGGACAAGTCCATCAGCAGAGGGAACGCTGGCGATGGTTCCTCCTGTGCCAAGCATTAAGATTTTTTTCATGGGTGCCTCCAAAAAAAGAAGTTGTTACGATTTTAATTATAACATTTCATTTCGAAAACTGTCATCAAAAAGGAGAGAGGGACAAAAAAAGTCCGTATGTGGATTTACAAGTCCCTGCAATTTTACACTGATTTAACGAAAAAATGTCACAAATTTGACGTTTTTCCTTGACAAGCTTCTGCGTTCCACTTTAAAATGAAGATAGTTGATTTAGATTTTAATACTTTCTTAGTTTAAGGAGGAGTAACACATGAATTTGAAAAAAGTATTAGCTGCTGCTATGGTTTCCCTGTTTGCAACCGGCGCAATCGTAGGTTGCGGTGGCGGCGAAAAGAAACAAGCTGACGCTGGCAAAAAAGTACAAATCGAATATTGGCACGTAGCTGCTGAAAGCTTCGGCGGCGCTACCGTTAAAGAATTGGTAAAAGACTTTAACGCTAAAAACCCTGGCATCGAAGTTGTAGAAAAATACAACCCGGATATGTACAAAGGCTTGACCCAAAACTTGCAAGCTACTATTGCTTCCGGTAAAAACCCGGACGTTGTTCAAATGGGTTATTCTTTCTTGAACTACGCTGCTGAAAACTTCCAATCCGTAAATCTGAATGACGCGTTCGCTAAAGCTGGCGACCCGAAATTCTTGCAAGACAACTTCCTGCCCAACGTATTGGAATTGGCTCAAACCGAAGATGGCAAACAAGTTGGCTTGCCTTACTCCATTTCCGTACCCGTTCTGTACTACAACCCGGAAATCTTCGCAGCTGCTGGCTTGAAAGAAGCTCCGAAAACCTGGGCTGAAGTTAAATCTTATGCAAAAACCATTAAAGACAAAACCGGCAACATGGGCTTCTTCATGCAAGAATATGCTGACAACTGGGCTCAACAAGCTATCATTGAATCCAATGGCGGCGTAATGCTGAAAAAAGTTGACGGTAAAGTTCAAGCTGGTTTCGATACTCCGGAAGCTGCAGAAGCTTTCCAATTGATGGCTGATATGGTTAAAGATGGCAGCGGCTTGCACGCTACCAACGAAGAAGGCTTCCAAGCTTACCTGTCCGGCAAACTGGGTATGGTTTGCACCACCATCGGTAAACGTGCTAACTTCGAAAAAACCGCTAAATTCCCTGTTAAAGTTGCATCCTTCCCTGAATTCGAAGGCAAACCGGTTCGCGTTGCTGCAGGCGGTAACTTCTTGATGGTATTCTCCAAAGATGCTGCAAAAGAAAAAGCTGCTTGTGAATTCATTAAATACTTGCAATCTCCTGAAGCTCTCGTAAAATGGTCTACCGGCACTGGCTACCTGCCGCCTCGCAAAGGCATTGCTGAAGATCCCAAAGGCTTCAAGAAAATGGCTGAAGAAAACCAAAACATTCAAGTTGCTTTGTCCTTGATGCCGAAAGCTGTTAAATGGGCTTCTTTCCCCGGTGCTAATGGCTTGCAAGCTGAACAAATGTTGATCGACGTTCGCGACGTAATTCTGAGCGGCGAGAAACCGGCTGCAGAAGCACTGAAAGAAACTGCTAAAAAGGTTAACGATTTGCTGTAATGTATTTGAGGGCTGTCTCTTTAGAGGCAGCCCTTCTATGTGTTTTTTTGGATAGCTTTAAAAATGACTATTTTTGACTTGTTTGAGGAGTATTTATGAGTAAAAATGTCAAGGAAGCTTTTTGGTATTTGATTCCGTCCGTAATACTTTTCTTAGTATTCTTCTATTGGCCGCTGATTCAAAACATCTATCTGAGCTTCTTTTCTTGGAATATGGTAAGCCCCACCATGAAATATGTGGGCTTCAAAAACTTCGCTGAGATCTTATCCAGCCCTGAGCTGATTAAGATTATGATTAACACTGTGTTCTATGTTGGCTTCATGTTGATTTTGATCTTTGTACTGCCCTACTTCTATTCTTATATTTTGGGTCATCTCATCAAAAAATGGAGTAACTTCTACCGTAGTGCATTGTTCTTGCCGGCAACCTTGTCCTTGGCTGTAGCAAGTATCTTGTTCTTGTGGATTTACAATCCTTTGGCTGGTCCTATTAATATCATTCTCAGTATGTTTGATATTACTTCTCCCAGATGGTTTAAAGAAAACTATTTGGTAATTTTCGCAATCTGCTCCATCGTTGGTTGGAAGTTCTTTGGCTACAACCTGATTGTTATGTTGGCGGCAATGGTTGCTGTTCCCAAAGAAATGATTGAAGCTGCTAAATTGGAAAACGCTTCCAACTGGGTAATCTTCAAAAAAATCATTTTGCCGATGACCTCTTCCACTGCTATATATGTATTTACTATTACTGTAGTATTCAGTTTGCAACATATTTTGGTACCTGTAAACATGCTCACCTACGGTGGCCCTGACCAAGGTTCTTCTAACTTGGTTTACATCGTTTACCAATATGCATTTACCTTCTTCCAAACCGGTAAAGCTGCTGCTTACGCTGTAATCACTATGTTCGTTTATATGGCATTCCTTTATGTGAAGAATAAATATCTGGAGAAGAAAGTATATTATGAAAACTGAGACAAGAAACGAATTAATTTGGCATGGTTTCCTGGTTGTAGCTATCTTCTTAACTTTGTGGCCCATCGTGTTCATGATTTCCACTTCCTTCAAAGACTTGAGCCAAGTATTTGAATCTACCTTGAACCCGTTGCCTTGGCCTATTACTTTTGATAACTATACTACCGTATTAGGAAACTTCCCCTTATTTACTTATATCTGGAACACTTTCCTGATTGCAGCAATTGTTACTGTTTCTAAAACTTTGACTAGTGTTTTGTCTGCATTTGCTTTTGTATATTATGATTTCAAATATAAAGAAAGCCTTTTCAACGGTATGTTGTTGACCTTCTTTATCCCTATCACCGTATTGGTTATGCCCAACTATTTGATGATGTCCAAACTTGGCCTTTTGAACACTCCTTGGGGTGTTGTATTGCCTTGCTTGGTAGACGGTATGGGTGTATTCCTGATGCGTCAAACCATGCGTTGCGTACCTAAAGCGCTTCTCGAAGCTGCTATTTTGGACGGTGCTAAACCTCGCCAAGTTTTGACCAAAGTTATTCTGCCTTTGATCAAACCTGCATTGTTGGCTAACTCCATCCTGTTCTTCATTAACTCTTGGAACGAATATTTCTGGCCCTTGCTGATTTTGCAAGATAAAGATTCCTACACTTTGCCCTTGGCGTTGCAAATGTTTATCAGTGCCGAAGGTGGCAGTGAATGGGGTATTGCAATGGCAGTAGCAACTTTGACAAGTTTGCCGCCGTTGATTTTGTATGGTTTCTGCCAAAAATTCATTATCAATACATTTATGAGCTCGGGGGTTAAAGGCTAATGGAACATAGTATTGTATTTTCTCACGTAGATAAAGCATACGGTAAAACCGTTGTTATTAAAGACTTAAACTTAGAAATTCGCAGAGGCGAACGTTTAATTCTCTTGGGACCTTCTGGTTGCGGTAAAACTACTACCCTGCGCATGATGGCAGGCTTTGAAGATATCTCCGCTGGCGAACTTTACATGGATGGTAAAGTTGTAAATGATGTTCCTCCCGGAGAACGTAATATTGCAATGGTATTCCAAAGCTATGCATTGTTCCCCCACTTGAGCGTATGGGACAACATCACCTTTGGTTTGGTATTGCAAAAACTTCCTAAAGAAGAAATCGAAAAACGTACTTACCAAGCATTGGACATCCTCCACTTGCGTGGGCAAGAACACAAAAAGACGCACGAACTGTCTGGTGGTCAAAAACAACGTGTTGCTCTGTGTCGTGCGCTTGTTAAACAATCTCCCTTCTTCTTCTTGGACGAACCTCTTTCCAACCTTGACGCTCAATTGCGCCAAAAAGCTCGTACTGAATTGGTAAAAATTCACGAAATGTTCCGTCCTACTATGGTTTATGTAACCCATGACCAAATCGAAGCAATGACCGTTGCTGACCGTATTGCGGTTATGAATAAAGGTAAAGTTCAACAAATCGATACTCCGGATACCATTTACCATCATCCGGCAAACGTATTTGTTGCAACCTTCATCGGTTCTCCTGCAATGAACGTAGTTAAAGCTCGCATTGAAGGCACCAAAATTGTAATTGGTGAATGCGCTGTTGAAATCCCTGCTGAATGGCTTAAAATCGTTGGCACTCGTAAAGAAGTTATCTTCGGTTTGCGTCCTGAAGCAGCTAAACCTAACTTTGACAATGCCATGGTTAAAGGTACCGTTGACTTCTTGGAAAATACCGGTAACCTTAAAACTGCTAGCTTGACTTTGGCTGATGGTCAAAACTTCTTTATCCAAGATAGCAACCAAAACATTGACCTGCGTAATGTTAGCGGCTTTGACTTTGATTGGACTAATGTAAACTTGTTTGACGTGGAAACCGAAATGAACATCGGTTACGTGAAGGAGTAAGAAATGAAAATTGCAGTAAGTGATTTGCTTTTCCCCGGTTTCAGAAAGTTTGGCATCCGTCCGCTGAACACTGAATACGGAATTGAATTTTTCTATGAATTTGGTTGGGACTACTATTGGGATGAAGAAACTGCCGCTTGGGGCAACCGCGAATTTAGTATTCATGGTCCTTGTGTAGCAGTTGACTTGGCAGATAAGGACAACCTGAACTATCTGCCTGCTTTTGAAGCAACCTTCAAGTATGCGCAAAAGATTAAAGCTCAATTCGTAGTAGTGCACACCAACGAATGCTTGCCGGAAGATATCAAGGCTGGTCAAGAGCTGGTAATCTCTCGTTTGGCAGAGCTGCTCGCGATGGCGCAAAGCTACGGCGTAACCCTGGTTATCGAAAACGTAGGCCTGCGTACTAAAGGTAACGTACTCTTTACCTTAGAAGAATATTACGCACTTTTCGAGCGCTTCCCTCAAGCAATGTCCTTGATCGATACCGGTCATGCCCATGTAAATGGTTGGGATATTCCTGCTGTTGTAGAAAAATTGGGTGACAAATTATTTGCCTTCCACATTCACGACAACGATGGCAATGGCGATGACCACCTGCCCGTATGGCAAGGTACCATTCCTTGGGACAAGCTGTTCCCTGCAATTAAGGAACACGCTTCCAATGCAATCCTTGTAATGGAATACTGCTGTGGCTTTGAAAACACCACAGAGCTGGAAGCACATCTTGCAGAACTGAAAGCTAAATACGAGCTGTAAAATGAATCAATCCACCTTGTTTTAGAATTTGTCTAAAGCAAGGTGGATTTTATATTTGCTCTTGTTTGTCATTTGCAGTAATTTACTTTATAATTGAAGCAAGATATTTTAATGGAGGATGGACCATTATGAAAAGGCTCTTGGTAAAAATTTTATTGTCCTGCGTTTTGTGCTCCTTGCAATTTTCCTGCCTGGCACAGGAAAAATCTGTAAAAGAGCAGCTGCATGACACTTACTATACATCCATATCTGCTGCATCCTGCTTGGGGGTGTATTTGCCGGAAGATTCCAGTGAGTTTAGCTTCATGCGTAGTCATGGTTGGGAGATTGCTCCCTACGCCTTTGAGGATGAAAGTGTACGGACCAATTTTTCTATTGCTCGTAATGTTTGTGATGATTGTGGTAAGGAATTATATATGGTTACCTTTCGAGGTACTACTAGCAAGAAGGATTGGGGAATCAATTTAAAAACTTCCCACACTGCTTACGGTGGTACTACTTTGGAGGAGATGGAAGCCATCGCCAAGAAAGAACCTAAGGAAAAGAAGCCTGCTGTTCATGAAGGCTTTAATACCTATGTGGATTCTGTTCTGCGTTCTTCCGTAGTGAATACCCAAAGCAAGTTCAAGGGCGTTTTTAAGAAGGTTTATGAAACAGATAACTCACATTTGATTTTGACAGGGCATAGCTTAGGTGGTGCAGCAGCTACCTTATTGGGCGAAAGGCTTGTGAGTTTAGGGATGCCCAAGGATAAATTTACAGTTATTACTTTTGGCGCACCTGCCATTGGTAATGATGAATTTGCCATGGAACATGGGGATAAAATAAATTTGCTGCGTATTACTAATACTTCTGACCCCATTCCGGGTAGCTTGCAAACCTTCTTTGGTGGCTACAAACAATTTGGTGAACATGTAAAATATCATATATCTCCTAAGATTAGTAGTAATAATCATGATATTGCTATGTATCTGGATCATAGCGTTAGTGAATACTACAAAGCTTTTGATAAAGCGGTGGCTGCCGGCATTGCCAAGCCATTGCCTTATAATAGGGCTACTGCAGGTAAACCCTTAGTTGCTTTGTGGTTACATTCTGCTCCTGGCGTGGAGAAGCGCCCCTATGTTCCGGATATCAAGCGTTTAATTGCGGAAGAGTATATGGGGATGCTTCCATCCTATGTGGTTATGGATGATGCTCTGGATATTAATAGTTTCTATCGTCATGAGGATATTATGCGTCTCAGTAGAGAGGTGGGAGCAGATTATGTTTTGGTCTGTGGGATTGATGGCAATCAAGCTAAAGATAAGGATTATTGGTACATTGTTCTCAACCAAGGCTTGTTCAAGGCGGATGGCTCCTTGCTGAGCATCGTTACCTTAGCAAAGAAGGTCTCTCCTGCAGCGGGCAACATTCAAGCTACCGGTGAGAACCTGCTTCACGCGAAGTCTGAGTTGGAAAACTACTTGCCCTTCATTAGCACCGAGCGTCAAAAGCTTCTGTGCAATTTTTAGCCTGATTGGAGGAAGGCACTTTGGACTTGAAAGACTTGGAATTAGAATTGCAAAATTGTAATAGGTGTCATCTGCGTGAGAACTGTATCGGGACAGTGGGTTGGTTTGGTAATCCTGAGAGCCCCATTGTTTTTGTAGGGGAGGGGCCTGGTAGTGTGGAAGATGAATACGGCTGTCCTTTAATTGGGCCTTCGGGGCAACTTCTGGATAAAGCTCTATGGGCGGCAAAGATGACCCGCGATAGAGTGCTTACTACTAATGTAATTAAATGTCGTCCTAAAAATAACCGTACTCCTGATGTGGCAGAGGCAGATTTTTGTGGGCGTGCCTGGCTTGACAGGGAGTTAGCTCTTATTAAGCCTAAGGTTATTGTTGCTTTAGGTGGTGTTGCTCTGCATTATTTAGGGAATCCGGAAATGCGCATTACTCGTGATAGGGGGCAATGGTTTAAAACAGCACAGGGCTTTGATTGTATTGCTACCTACCATCCGGCTTTCTTACTGCGCTTGTACGGCAAACAGCTTGTTACTGCCAAATGGGATGTGTTCCATGATTTGGAAGAGGCTCGTAATCGCGCGGCAGAGCTTGCTCCTGGTTACCAATTTATGTCTGATGAAAAGGTGAATTTGTTTAATATTTTTCGCAAGCGTCCTGTCTAGAAAATCTTTGCGTGAAATGATTGTGAAAGCGTTGTATTAGATTAGGTTTAAGGTTATAATGATGACAGGTAAGGTCAAATCTGAAATGTAGAAGTGAATAAAACTAATATAATTTAAGGAGTGAGAAATATGAAAAAATTTTTTGTATGCAAACATTGTGGTAATATGATTGGCTTGCTGCATGACGCAGGTGTTCCGATGATGTGCTGTGGTGAGAAAATGGTAGAACTTGTACCGAATACCACTGATGCTGCTCAAGAAAAACATGTTCCTGTTGCTACTGTTGAAGGCAATAAGGTTGTAGTTAATATCGGTAGTGTTGACCATCCCATGGTTGCAGAGCACTGGATTCAATGGGTATATCTGGAAACCGACAAAGGCGGTCATCGCAAAGTGCTGAATCCGGGTGAAAAACCCAATGTAGTATTTGCATTGACTGAAGATGAGAAACCGTTGGCTGTTTATGAGTACTGCAATCTGCATGGCTTGTGGGTAGCCAAAATCTAATTAGGCATAATAAAAAGGCATCGTCCAAACGGGCGATGCCTTTGTTGTTTCTTAGATGATTTTGGTTGTCCAGTCCTCAATATTCCACACCTTATCAATCCAACCTTCGTAGAATTCAGGTTCGTGGGAAACCAGGAGCACGCTGCCTTTAAATTCTTTGATGGCGCGTTGCAGTTCTTCTTTTGCGTCTACGTCCAAGTGGTTAGTAGGTTCGTCCAGTACCAGCCAGTTAATGTCTTTAAGCATCAGCTTGCACAAACGTACCTTAGCGGCTTCACCACCACTGAGAACAAAAACTTTACTGGTGATATGCTCGTTGGTCAAGCCGCAGCCTGCGAGTGCAGCACGAACTTCGTAATTGGTAAGACCGGGGTACATATCCCAAACATCTTCCAGGGCAGTTTTTTCGTTCTTTTCGCGTTCTTCTTGTTCGAAATAACCGGGTTCAAGAAATTCGCCCAACTCTACTTTGCCACTAACAGGGGGAATGAGACCGAGGATGGTTTTCAAGAGAGTTGTTTTACCCAAGCCGTTTACGCCGCGGATAGCAATCTTTTGACCACGTTCCAAGTTAAAGGTAACGGGACGGGTGAGGGGAGTATCGTAACCCAACACCAAGTCTTTAGCTTCAACAATGAAGCGACTGGGAGTACGAGCTTCGCGGAATTTAAAGGTGGGTTTGATTTTCTCGCGGGGCTTTTCAATCATTTCCATCTTGTCTAGCTTGCGTTGACGACTCTTAGCCATATTAGTTGTTGCCACGCGTGCCTTGTTGCGAGCAATGAAGTCTTCCAGTTTAGCAACTTCCTGCTGTTGACGTTCGTAAGCTGCCGCCTGTTGAGATTTATAGATAGCATACATTTCTTGGAATCTATTATAGTCACCGGTGTAACGGGTTAGGTTACTGTTTTCCAAATGATAGATTACGTTAACAACACTATTAAGGAAGGAAATATCATGGGAGATAAGGATGAAGGCGTGCTCGTAGTTCTGCAGGAACTTAGTCAGCCATTCAATATGTTCAACGTCCAGATAGTTGGTGGGTTCGTCTAAAAGCAGGATGTTAGCGTTTTGCAGTAAAAGCTTGGTCAACAAAACCTTGCTGCGTTGACCGCCGGAAAGATCGGAAACGTCTTTGTCCAAGCCAACGCTACCTAGGCCCAAGCCGTTAGCCACTTCTTCAATCTTAGCGTCCAAAGAGTAGAAGCCGCTGTGCTCCAATTCAGATTGGATTTCGCCAACGGTGTTCATCATTTTGTCCAGCTCTTCAGGAGTAGCTTCGCCCATCTTATCGTATAGGTCCAGCATCTGTTGTTCCATTTCATACATACCTTGGAAGGCGGTACGCAGAACTTCGCGGATGGTCATTCCTTTTTCCAAAGTACTTTGTTGGTCTAAATAGCCAACGCTCACTTTGCCGGGCCACTCTACCTTGCCTTCGTCTGGTTGCAAATGACCGGTAACAATGTTCAAGAAGGTGGATTTACCTTCGCCGTTAGCACCAACTAGGCCAACGTGTTCACCGCGTAACAATTTAAAAGAAACATCTTCCAAAATTTGGCGACCACCAAAGGAGTGGGAAACATTAGTAACGTTTAAATAACTCATTTTATACCTCTTAAAATCTGTTTTTGTGCATAGATATTAAAATTTTAATATGCAAGCCTGTATTTGTAAAGTGTTATAAGGGAATTATAATAAATTTGTTATTATGGCTTCTATTGTGATACAATAAGCTTATCAATAAGAACAGAAGGTGATTAAGATGATTACTGGTAATAAAAGTGATATCGCAAAAGTGCTTCCCTATGTTAGTGAAGGTTTGCAAAAGGCTTTGGCCTATATTGCGGCAACTGATTTTGCGCATATTGAAAACGGTGAATACGAAATTGATGGTCGCAATGTCTTTGCCCGCGTAAATACTTATGCGACTGAACCGAAAGTAGAACGTCGCAGTGAAAAACATAATGAGTATATTGACGTACAATTCATTGCTCGTGGTGAGGAAGAAATCTGGTTTGCTCCTTACGACGAAAAATATGTGGTGACTGAGGATTTGAGCGAAGAGAATGATGTACTCTTTTACGAAGACCCTCAAGAATTGAACAGTGTAAAACTGAACGCAGGGGATTTTGCCATCTTCTTCCCTTGGGAACTGCATCGCCCCAACTGCCGACAAGGAGCAGAAGCGGCTGACGTACAAAAGATTGTGGTTAAGGTTAAGGCTCTCTAAAACTGCTCAAAAAATTTTTTGAAAAAGTTTTAGAAAAAGTGTTGACAAACTAACAAATTATCTATATAATAACATTCGTGATGTTGAGCAATGCAAAACATCAAGGAAATTCCCCGATAGTTCAGCCGGTAGAACGGCGGACTGTTAATCCGTATGTCGTAGGTTCGAGTCCTACTCGGGGAGCCACCTGGCCGGTTGGTCAAGCGGTTAAGACACCGCCCTTTCACGGCGGTATCAGGGGTTCGATTCCCCTACCGGTCACCAATGGTCGCTTAGCTCAGCTGGGAGAGCGTCTGCCTTACAAGCAGAATGTCGGCGGTTCGATCCCGTCAGCGACCACCATTGAAACTTAGCACTTCAACTTAGGTTGAAGTGCTTTTTATTTTTGTGAACACTGAGTATTTGCAAGAGTGTACTCTGCTAATAATGGAAAATAAAAACTCTGACCTGCTTACTTGTTCGGTAAGTTGGTCAGAGTTCTTTTGCTTTATGAAGTTCGATGGCTTGGGGCAGGACGCTTTCTATAAATGCCTTGACGATATGTGGGTCAAAATCCTGTCCTGCTTTATCCTGCAGCTCGGTGATTGCTTCGGCATGAGTCTTTTGCCAATGCTGAGTACAGGGGTTGATATAACGGTCGTAATAATTGGCAACTGCAATTATACGTGCTCCCAAGGGAATGTTTTGCCCTTTCAAGCGTTTGGGGTAGCCGGTGCCATCATATTTTTCGTGGTGAGAACGAATAATACTAATGATGCTGCCAAATTCCGGGAAGTTTTCCAACATGGCTGCGCCTGCCAGACAGTGGCGCTTGTAAGCAGCTTCTTCGCGTTTGGTAAGATAGGGAACTTTAGAAAGCACCAGATTAGGTACGGAAAGCTGCCCTATATCGTGAAGCAAGGCTGCGGTTTTAATGCAGGCAACTTCAGCAGGAGGTAAACCAATTTTGGCTGCAATGCTGGCAGAGTAGTTGGCAACCTGCTTGCTGTGCATATAAACACTTTTATTTTTTATTTCTAATATTTGTAAGTAAAAGTCACAAACTTCCCTGCTGCGATCATCATAGGGAAATTCCAGACATTGTGGTAAAGCAATCATTTTTTTATCCGCCCATCATCGGTTAGTGTACTTAGTATATCACTTTCTTTGTGAATGTGAAATAGAGGCTTGCAGAAAATTTTTGAAAAGAATATAATAGGCTAGTGCGACCCGGGTCTGTGGTTGAAAGTCGATGCCAGTTGCAGGCGAAACGATCCACGTAAGTAGCGTAAAAAATTAGCTATGAGCACGGTGCAGCTTAGAAGTAAGTCCTGCCGCAATAATAAATTCTTGGCGAGAGGGGTAGTAGTGGGGAGCTGATGCTTAGGAGCGAACCTTCCAGCAGGCGAGTGTGGGGGCGAAGATCAGGTCAGCCGGGTTGCATAAAATCTTCTGAAATTTATAATTAAATTATAGAAGATTGGCTTGCTGTTTAAGTTGATTGGGTATATAATTATATGTAAATTTTATGCAGGATTATTGTTTAAAAATTTGAAAGGAGACTATCAAAGATGAAAAAATTACTCATTTTGATGATGACCATCATTGCTGCAGTTGCAATGTTAGCTGCTGGTTGTGGCGGCGGTGAAAAGAAAGCTGCCGAGAAGGTTCTGCGTGTAGGTACCGAACCCACCTTCGCACCCTTTGAATTCCAAAAAGAAGGTAGCAGTGAGTTTACCGGTTTTGACATGGATTTGATTCGTGCTATTGGTAAACAAGCTGGCTACAAAGTTGAAATTATGAATATGGGTTTTGACGCTCTTATTCCTGCTTTGAACGCAGGTAATATTGATGCTACCATCGCTGGTATGACCATCACTGAAGAACGTAAAGGTGCTGTTAGCTTCTCTGAACCCTATTATACTTCCGGTTTGGTTGTTATGGTTAACAAAGACAATAACGAAATCAAATCTATCGAAGATTTAAAAGGCAAACGTATTGCTTGCCAAATCGGTACTACCGGTGAAATGAAATCCAGAACAGTTGAAGGTGCTACTGTTGTTGCATTCAACACTAATACCGAAGCTGCAATGGAATTGAAAAACAAGGGCGTTGACGCTGTAATCAACGACAGTCCGGTTGTTGGCTACTACTTGGCACAAGGCGGTAATGCAACTGCTAAAACCGTTGGTGAAGTTATGGAAGCTGAACAATATGGTATCGCTGTGAAAAAAGGCAATGACAAACTTGTTCAAGACATCAACAAAGCTATGGCTGAGCTGAAAAAGAACGGCGAATTTGACAAGATTTACAAAACCTGGTTTGGTGAAGTGAAGAAATAATATTCGATTCTTGACGGAGCACAGTGTTAACCTTGTGCTCCGTTTTTATTTTAATTTTAGAATTATTCTTATACCACAAAATGTGAGGGGGATTTATCATGAAAAAATTATTGATTATGATGATGGCTGTTTTGGCTGCTTGCAGTATGCTTCTGGCTGGTTGCGGTGGCGGCGAAAAGAAAGCTGACGAAAAAGTTTTGCGTGTGGCTACTGAGCCTTCTTTTGCTCCTTTTGAATTCCAAAAAGAAGGTAGCAAGGAATTTACCGGTTTTGATATCGATTTGATTCGTGCCATTGGTAAACAAGCTGGTTACAAGGTAGAAATCCAGAATATGGGCTTTGACGCTCTTATTCCTGCATTGACCAGTGATAATATTGACGTTGCAATTGCTGGTATGAGCATTACCGAAGAACGTAAAAAAGTAATTACCTTCTCCGATCCGTACTATACCTCCGGCTTGATTGTTATGGTTGCTAAGGACAATAACGAAATCAAATCCATTGATGATTTAAAGGGCAAACGTATTGCTTGTCAAATTGGTACCACTGGCGAGAAAAAATCTAGAAGCATTGAAGGTGCTGTTGTAACTGCCTTTAATACTCAGAGCGAAGCTTCCATGGAATTAAAAAATGGCGGCGCTGATGCTGTAATTAATGACGCTCCTGTTGTTGGCTACTATTTGGCGCAAGGCGGCAGCAAGGTTGCTAAAACTGTTGGCGAAGTTATGGAAGCTGAAGAATACGGCATTGCTGTAAACAAAAAGAACACTCAACTTGTTCAAGACATCAATAAAGCTATGGCTGAACTGAAAAAGAACGGGGAATTCGACAAAATCTATAAGACTTGGTTTGGCGAAAAGAAATAATCACTACCATATTTGAAGTTAGGTAAGAGGCTATTTGATGTCCCGTTATAGAAGGGATGAAGAGAATGGATTTAAATTTTGATTTGATTGCAAGTTCTTTCCCGTTGCTTTTGGCTGGTGCAGCCATTACCGTGGAAATTACTGCTTTAAGTGTAGGCTTTGGTCTTTTGATTGGCTGTATGGTTGGCATTGCGCGTTTGTGCAGTGTTAAACCCTTGCGTTATCTTGCCAATATATATGTAGATTTTATTCGTGGTACTCCGCTGCTGGTACAAATCTTTTTGGTTTATTTCGCTTTGCCCGGTATTACAGGCAGTCGCGTTGACCCTTTCTTTGCGGCTATATCTGCTTGCTCTATTAACTCCGGCGCGTATATCGCAGAAATTTTCCGCGCAGGTATTCAGTCCATCGACAAAGGGCAGATGGAAGCAGGTCGTAGCTTGGGTATGAGCTGGGCGCAAACTATGCGTTATATCATTATGCCCCAAGCCTTTAAACGCATTATCCCGCCTTTGGGTAATGAATTCATTGCCATGCTGAAAGATTCTTCCTTGGTTTCCGTTATCGGCTTTGAAGAATTGACTCGTCGTGGGCAATTGATTATAGCGCGTACTTATGCCTCCTTTGAGATTTGGATGTGCGTTGCCCTGATTTATCTGGTAATGGTATTTATGGTTGCAAGATTGGTTGCTGTGCTTGAAAGGAAGTTTGATACGAAATGACAAAGGAAATGATTAAAGTAACAAACCTGCAAAAAAGCTTCGGCAACTTGCATGTCTTGAAAGGTGTAAACCTTACTATCGCAGAAAAAGAGGTAGTAGTTATCATTGGCCCTTCCGGCAGTGGTAAAAGTACTCTGCTGCGCTGTATGAATTATCTGGAAGAACCTACAGGTGGTAGCGTTGTTATTGATGGTGTTCCTCTGACCAGTGATGCCAATATAAATGAGGTGCGTAAAGAAGTAGGGATGGTGTTCCAACGCTTCAATCTTTTTCCGCACATGACTGTTTTGCAGAATTTGATGCTGGCTCCTATGAAAGTACGCGGTATAAAGAGGGATGAAGCAGAAGCTACTGCAAAGATGTATCTGGAAAAGGTTGGCTTGGCTGATAAGGCTAGCGCTTATCCGGAGCAGCTTAGTGGGGGACAGCAGCAACGTGTTGCTATTGCGCGTGCTCTGTGCATGAAACCCAAGGCTCTGCTTTTTGACGAACCTACCTCTGCTCTGGACCCGGAAATGATTAACGAAGTATTGGATGTTATGAAGAGTTTGGCTCATGAGGGTATGACCATGGCCGTTGTTACTCACGAAATGGGCTTTGCTCGTGAAGTAGGTGACCGCGTTGTTTTCGTAGATGGTGGTGTGATTTTAGAAGAAGGCACCCCCGACGATATTTTCTTTCACGCTAAAGAGGAAAGAACCAGAAGCTTTTTGTCTAAAATTCTCTAAAGCTGTAAATATGTTACAGTTTGCTGCTTGAGAAATTAAATTTTTATTAATTATGATAGATTTGGCAGGAATTACAACCTTTGTGGCGAAATGATAAAGCAACAAAGGAAGTAAAATTCCTTAATACCTTGAACTATCAAGGAGGTAAGATCTATGAGTATTCATGTAAAAGGCAGAAACGTTGAAGTAACCCCGGCAATGAAAGATTATGTTGAAAAGAAAATTGCCAAAATCACCAAACAGTTTAAAGCAGTAGGTGACATTACCGCGGTGCTTAAAATTGAGCACGGTTATCATATCGCTGAAATTACTGTTCCGGCAAGCGGCATTTTGCTGAGAGCCCAGGAATCTACTAAGGATATGTATTCTTCCATCGATTTGGTTGTTGAAAAAATTGAACGCCAAATCCATAAATATAAAACTCGTCTGATGAAGAGAAAATATGCCAACTTTGCAGAAGCTCCTGCACCGGCTCCTGCCGTTGAGGATGATGGCGAATTTGAAATCATCAAGAGCAAAAAATTTACTCTGCGTCCTATGAATGTGGAAGAGGCTATTTTGCAGATGAACCTGTTGAATCACGACTTCTTTGTATTCTATGACGCTGAGCTTGATGGCGTGAATGTTGTTTATCGTCGTAAAGATGGTAAGTATGGCCTGCTCTCTCCCGAATTAAAATAGCAAAATCGTTAAAATACTTAAACTTCACAAAAAGCACAGAACTTTGTTCTGTGCTTTTTTGCTTTTCAAAAAACTTTCTGCTATAATTTATAGTTAGGTGCAGTGTGTTTTCTTGCACCATATAAATCAAGGAGTGATAGTTTTGCTCGATAGCATCTTAAAGAAAATTTTTGGCGATCCCAACGAAAAAGAATTAAAACAGATTAGAGTTATTGTAGATAAGATTAATAGTTTGGAAAAATCTATGGAATCTTTAAGCTCTGCAAATCTTGCTGCCAAGACCAGCGAGTTTAAAGTACGTCTGCAAAAAGGTGAAACTTTAGATGATTTACTGCCGGAGGCATTTGCAGTAGTGCGCGAAGCTTCCCGTCGTGTAACCGGTATGCGTCATTTCGATGTGCAAATGATTGGTGGCATTGTATTACACCGCGGCAAAATTGCTGAAATGCGTACTGGTGAAGGTAAAACTTTGGTGGCAACCCTGCCTGTATATCTCAATGCATTAACTGGTAAAGGTGTACATGTTGTAACTGTCAACGATTACCTGGCTAAACGTGACAGCGAAGACATGGGACGCATCTACAAATTCTTGGGCTTGTCCGTTGGTTTGATTGTCCATGATATGAATCCCCATGAACGTCGTGCTGCTTACATGGCAGACGTTACCTACGGTACTAATAATGAATTTGGCTTTGACTACCTGCGTGACAATATGGTAGTGAACGTAGACCAAATGGTTCAGCGTGAATTGAACTATTGTATTGTGGACGAAGTTGACAGTATTTTGATTGACGAAGCCCGTACCCCGCTTATCATTTCCGGCCCTGGCGAAAAGTCCACTGATTTGTATAGAATCATTGCGCAAGTTGTTAGCACCATGTCCGAAGGTGAAGATTACACTGTAGACGAAAAACAAAAACAAGTTGCTCCTACGGAAGTGGGTATTGCCAAAGCGGAAAAAATGCTTGGCATTAAAAATATGTACGATACGGAACACGGCATTGACTTCTCCCATCAATTGATGTGCGCTTTGAAGGCAAAGGCTTTGATGCATCGTGACCGCGACTATGTTGTTAAAGATGGTCAAGTTATCATCGTTGACGAATTCACCGGTCGTCTGATGTTTGGCCGCCGCTTCTCCGAAGGCTTGCACCAGGCAATCGAAGCTAAGGAAGGCGTAAAGGTAGAACGCGAGAGCCAAACTCTGGCAACCATCACCTTCCAAAACTACTTCCGTATGTATAACAAGTTGGCTGGTATGACCGGTACTGCGAAAACCGAGGAACAAGAATTCCAAAAAATTTATGGTTTAAGCGTAGTGGTTGTTCCTACCAATAAACCTATGATTCGTACCGATGCTCCGGACGTAATCTACAAAACAAAGCTTGCCAAGTACAAAGCTGCTGTTAATGAAATCGAAGCTTGCCATAAATCCGGTAGACCTGTTCTGGTTGGTACTACTTCCATTGCTCAATCCGAAGAGCTTTCTGCAATGCTTAAACGTCGCGGTATCGCTCATAATGTTTTGAATGCGAAGTATCACGAACAAGAAGCAGAAATTATTTCTCATGCAGGTCAATACGGCGCAGTTACCATTGCTACTAATATGGCTGGTCGTGGTACTGACATTGTGCTGGGTGAAGGCGTACCTGAACTTGGCGGTTTGCATATCATTGGTACCGAACGTCACGAAAGCCGTCGTATCGATAACCAATTGCGCGGTCGTTGCGCTCGTCAAGGCGACCCCGGTTCCTCCAAATTCTTCCTGTCCTTGGAAGATGATTTGATGCGTCTCTTTGGCAGTGATAATATCGCAGGCATTATGGATAAACTGGGTATGGAAGATGATGAACCCATCGAACATAGCCTGGTAACTAAATCCATTGAAAATGCTCAAAAGAAAGTTGAAGGACGTAACTTTAATATCCGTAAATACGTTTTGGAATATGACGATGTTATGAACCAACAACGTGAAGTTATCTATGCTCAACGCAAAAAGATTCTTGCCAAAGCAGATTTGCGAGAAAACATCATGGAAATGGTAGAAAAGGTAGTAGACCGTACTATGGCTATGTATGCTCCCGCAGAGGTTTATTCCGAAGACTGGGATTTACAAGCTCTTATCCGTTACGCGGAAGAATTCTTTGCTCCCCATGGTTTGTTGAATATTGATGAGCTGGGTAATTTGAGTCGTGAAGAGTTGGACGAGTACCTCCACAAGGTTGCTGATGAGCATTACAAAGCTCGTGAAGCTGCCATTGGTTCTGAGCTGATGCGTGAACTGGAAAACCTGGTAATGCTTAAAGTAGTTGATAATCACTGGATGGAGCATCTGGATTCTATGGACTTGCTCCGCGAAGGTGTTGGCTTGCGAGCATACGGACAAAAGGATCCCTTGGTAGAATATAAATTTGAAGCTTATGATATGTTTGAAGCCATGATTGATGCTATCCAAGATGACGTTGTCCGTTACATCTACCATGTTAATGTTGTAACCGAGCAACAGCCGGTACAAAATGATGGCATTGAAGAAGCTGAAATTGTAGAAGAAAAATAAAGTGCAGTGCATTCTGCATTAAATAGCTAAATTTGCTTAGGAAAGGTTGTTAGGAACTTGCTGATTGAAGAATATAGACCTGAAATCAACAATTTACAGGCAAAATTAGAGGAAATGAGGGGCTCTTTGGACATTGCTGCTAAAGAGGACCGTATTTCTGAGTTAGAACATAGAATGGGTGACCCTACTTTTTGGGACGATCCGGAAAAAGCACAAAAGATTGCTCAGGATGTTAACTCTCTAAAAGAAGAGGTTGATGGTTTCCATAAGCTTTCAGGTGATGTTGATGATTTGGAAGCTTTATGGGAAATGGCTACGGAAGAAGGAGACGAAAGCCTTGTTCCCGAAATGGACGAGCTGCTGGTAAAATGCAAGGCAGACTTGGAACATTTGGAATTGGGTATGCTTTTGAGCGGTGAGTATGATGGCAGCAATGCTATTTTGACCTTGCACGCTGGTGCAGGCGGTACCGAAGCTCAAGACTGGACCTCTATGCTTTATCGTATGTTTACCCGTTTTGCAGAGCAAAATGGTTTTTCCGTAGAAGTATTGGACTTTTTACCCGGTGATGAAGCTGGTGTGAAAAGTGCTACCGTACAAATTAACGGTCACAATGCTTATGGCTTTATGAAATCTGAAAAAGGTGTACATCGTCTGGTGCGTATTTCTCCTTTTGACTCTAATGCGCGTCGTCACACCTCCTTCGCAGCGGTGGATGTAATGCCTGAAATTGACGATTCCGTAGAAGTTAACATCAATATGGATGAGGTTCGCGTTGATACCTATCGTGCTTCCGGCGCAGGTGGACAACACGTAAATAAAACCTCCTCCGCAGTACGTATGACTCACGAACCTACTGGTATCGTAGTACAATGCCAAACTCAACGTTCCCAAATTCAAAACCGTGAACGTTGCTTGCAACTCTTGCGTGCTAAATTATATGAATACGAAAAGGCTAAGCAGGACGCTATGATCAATGACCTTGCAGGTGATTATCAAGCTATTGAATGGGGCAGCCAAATCCGCTCCTATGTATTCCAACCTTATACCTTGGTTAAGGACCATCGTACCGGTTGTGAATCCGGTAATATTCAAGCTGTCATGGATGGTGATTTGATGAACTTCATCGAAACCTATCTGCGTAGCCAACAAAAGAAAGTGTAATCCAAGTTTACGAAAAAGGTGAAGATTAATGAAGAACCGCTATAATCCGGTGCTTATAGCTATTATATTTGTAGGTTTAGTTTGTGCTTTGTGGATTAACTGGAACCGCCATGCAATTGAACAAAGAAACAATACTGTGGAAATGGCCATGGAATACGAAAACCTGCGCAAGCTGGCAGCACTGGAGGGCGTTTCTGAGGCAAGCGTGCTGAAGCAATTTCAGGATGCAGGCATCAACTCCTTGATGGTGTTTGATACAACCTTAGAGCGGTTGTCTAAAATAGGCGCTATCAAGACTGCTACAGGCAGGGAGCTGTTACAGGCAAAGGCTTTGGGTGCTGATGGCGGCGTTTTTGCTTCTGTAAAAAATGTGCAGGAAAACGCAGTCTATATTGCCGAAGGTAATGACCAGGCTGCTTTTGAAGAGGCTTGGGAAGATTTGCTGGTGCGTTATGGAGCAGAGCGTTCCAAGATGATTAGCACTTATCCGTCCATCATCGAAGTTCTGGGTAGTATTGAATTGGTAGCTGAAGATAAATATGATGTACCCCGAGGCATCCTGCAAGCACCCCTGGGCTTGTCCAGTAGTGAAATGCGTAAGGTGGCAGATTACGGTTTTAATGTAATTATTCGTCCACAAAATTTCGTAAACGTAAATGAAGAAAAGATTGATAGTATTTTTAAACGCATTGAGAAATCAGGCGTGAAAGTTAATACCTATATGCCTGCCGGTCGTGAAGTTGTAGGTTATCCTGACAAAATCGACTATATGGCGCAAAAACTTGATGGTCGCAAGCTGGTTATGCTGGAGCATTATACTCAGCTGCAATTTGCAAAGATTGAAGGCTTAGTATCCTTAGCAGAGGCCCTTGATTATAAGGCTGCGCGTTCCTACGTAATTGACAGCTTGGAGCAAAAGAAAATCACTGTGGGCGAAGGTCTGCGTCGTTGGGCTTTAACTGATGAAGAGCGTAATGTACGCGTAAACTATATTCGTCCCTATATGATGCCTCAAAAGGGGCAGGATATTCTCAAAATGAACTTGCAGTATGTCAAAGACATTACTGCCAATGTTAAGGCACGAGGCTTTGAAATTGGTGAAGCAGGTTTGTTTGAAAAAGAACAATCCATCGTACCAAACGGATATACCGGACCTTACTTCCCGGATAAGATTTTCTTCATTATAATAGGTGCTGCTGTCATTGCAGGTGCTGTACTCTATCTTGCACAGCTGCTTACGATTAGCAATTCTAAACAAATTATCCTTTGGGGCGTGGCAACTGCTATTACTGCAGTAGTGCTTTTGACAGGACGTGGCTTGGTAATGCGTCAGGCATTGGCTTTTGCTGCAGCGGTATTCTTCCCCGTACTGTCCATGAATGTAATTCTGGATATTTGGGACAGAGTGCGTGTAGGCTCTGCCGGTGTGATGAAGATTATTGTAAATGCTACCTGGCAGTTGGCGTTGGCAGTGCTTATGAGTCTGGTTGGTGGTATGTACTTGGCTGCTATCTTGGCAGATAGTCGTTTCCTTTTGGAGATAGATATCTATCGTGGCGTAAAGCTTACTTTCATTATGCCCTTGGTATTGATAACCATACTTTATGTTAAGCGTTACGATATGCTCGGAGTAATAGGAGCAGGAGTTAAGGCTACCATCAGCAGAGTAAACGAGCTGCTTAGCAAGCCTATTACCTTTAAGCACCTTGCTCTCCTAGGTGTATTGGGAATTATTTTATTATATTTTGTGGCTCGTAGTGGTCACAGTGCAGGTGTTCCTGTAGCTGCAATTGAAGTGAAGATGCGTCTCTTCTTGGAGCAGCTTATGTATGCTCGCCCTCGTCAGAAAGAATTTATGATTGGGCACCCAGCCTTCTTCTTGGCTGTGTATGCTGTCTATCATAATGCACCAAGGCTAATTCAATATGCATTAGTCTGTGGCGCGGTAATTGGGCAGGCTTCTTTGGTACAAACCTTCTGCCATATGCGTACTCCTGTGTTCATGAGTACGGTGCGTGCTCTGGACGGTTACGCTATGGGTGCAGTAATTGGTATTATATTGGTAACTATGGTTGCCGTAGCTATGCCTTTGCTTTTGAAACTTAAAAGGAGATATCTTGAACAATGAGTAAGATAGTAATTTCCGGGTATTATGGCTTTGCCAATGCCGGAGATGAAGCGATGCTTACGGCTATTGTCAAGTCATTGCGTAAGGCAGAAGAATCTGTAGATTTAACTGTTATCTCCGGTAATCCTCATAGTACTGCTACCAAACATCAGGTGGCTTCCATTCATCGTTTTAGTCCTTTAAAAATTTATTCTGCCTTGGCAAGTTGCGACCTGCTCTTGAGCGGTGGCGGTAGCCTGTTGCAGGATGTTACCAGCAAAAAAAGCCTGCTTTATTATTTAGCAATAATCTGGTTAGGCAAAATACTGGATAAAAAGGTTATGCTTTTTGCTCATGGTATCGGGCCTATCCGCTCCGGTATTTTGCGCAAGCTGACCAAATTTGTCTGCAGTAAGGCAGATCTAATAACTGTTCGCGATACTGATTCCTTAGAGGAATTGGAACGTTTAGGCGTTGCTTTAGATAAGGTGCGCCTGACTGCTGATGCTGTGTTGACCCTTGCTCAAGCTAATAAGGAGCAGGGGGTTGAGTTGTTACAAAAATTTAATGTGAGCCAAACAAAACCCGTAGTTGCTATTTCAGTGCGAAGCTGGGGGAGTAGCGATAAATATTTGCAGGAAATAGGGAAGGCGGCTGATGCTTTAGTCGCAAGCAAAGGCGTACAAATAGTTTTGCTGCCCCTGCAGTACCCTGCTGATGTTATCGCTTGTAAAAAACTGCAACAGTTTATGAAATGCAAGGAGGCTGTTATTTTAGATACAGCCTTTGATACGGAACAGTTCTTGGCATTGATGGGTAACTTTTCCCTACTTATAGGTATGCGCTTGCATGCCCTTATTTTTGCGGCGGTAATGGAAATACCCTTTATCGCTCTGTCTTATGACCCTAAAATTGATGGCTTCGTAAAAGAAGTTGCGGGTACCAATATCGGTGCTATTGAGTCTTTGGCAGCTGAGGATTTGCTCCAAGCAGCACAAAGAGCTTTAGAATTTGAAAATAGTGGTAATGAACGTTTGGCGCAGCTGCGGACCAAGGCTTTGGAAAATGCGCAGTTGGCCTTTAATTTACTTAGATAATAGATAAATAGCGAAGGGAGATTGAGGGCAGTGCTTTTAATGTCTGATGTTAGCAAGGTTTATCCTAATGGTGCACAGGCTTTGCAAGCTGTTAATGTTCATATTGAACCCGGTGAGTTTGTCTTTGTCGTTGGTCCCAGTGGCGCAGGCAAATCCACCTTTATTAAAATGTTGTTTCGCGAAGTTTTACCTACTACTGGCAATATTTTTGTTAATGGTATAGATATACTCAACCTACAGGACAAAGAGATTCCCTATCTGCGACGTCAGCTGGGAATTATTTTCCAAGATTATCGTCTATTGCCTGATAGAACTGTCTATGAAAATGTGGCATTCGCTATGCAGGTAATTGAAGCTCCCTATCGCAAGATTAAGCGTAGAGTAATGAATGTTTTAGAATTGGTTGGATTGCGCAATCGTGCCAATGCTTATCCCAGTGAATTGAGTGGTGGCGAGCAGCAGCGTATTGCCATTGCTCGTGCAATTGTAAATGACCCGCTATTGGTAATTGCGGACGAGCCCACCGGTAACTTGGACCCGGAAACTAGCTGGGATATTATGGAGATTTTTAAGGAAATTAACGCTACCGGTACAACTATTGTTATGGCAACCCATGACAAGGAAATTGTAGATGGTATGGGCAAGCGAGTTATTGCCATAGAAAAGGGCAATATTGTGCGTGATGAAAAGAACGGGGTGTACGGATATGAACTTTAGTACTAAGGAATATTTTGTACGCGAAACCTATAAATCTGTTCGTCGCAATGGCTTCATGAGCTTTGCCTCCATTTCCACAGTGGCTGTGTCCCTGATGGTTTTGGGTATCTTCCTTTTGATTTTCCTCAACACTAACAATTTGGCGCAGCATTTGGAAAGTCAGGTGCAGGTTTCTGTTTATATGCAGGATGATGCAAATAATGAGGAGCTTGATGCCATGCACGCCAAGCTGGAGAAAATGGATGGCGTTGTTAAAGTTACTGCTATTACCAAGGCAGAAGCTTTGGAGCGGTTTAAATCTCGCTTAGGTGACCAGCAAAAGCTGTTAGATTCTTTAGGAGGAGATAATCCTTTCCCTAATTCCTTTGATGTACAGGTAAAAACTCCTTATGATATCAAAAGGATTACCGAAGAAATTTCTAAAATGCCCAAGGTAGAAACCGCCCGCTTCGGTCAGGAGGTTGTGGAGCATTTATTTTATCTTACCAAGGTGCTACGCTTTGGCGGCGTCGCTTTAGTTATCTTCTTGGCGATGGGAACCTTGTTTATTATTTCTAACACAATCCGGTTAACGGTGTTTGCCCGTCGTAAGGAAGTAGTAATTATGAAATATGTAGGTGCAACCGACTGGTTCATCCGTTGGCCTTTCCTGCTGGAAGGCATGAGCTTGGGCTTCTTGGGTGCGGTTGCTGCCAATATTGTGCTTAACATCTCTTATTCTTCTTTAATGAATACCATTCATGCAACCTTGGCATTCTTGCCCTTGTTGCCTTATCAACCCTTGATGACTTATGTAAGTATCTTTTTGCTTATGGCAGGTACTGCCATCGGCGCCTTGGGTAGTTACATTTCCCTGCGTAAATATTTGCGCGTTTAAGGGAGGCGAGCAGGAAGATTATGAAGATGAAGGGCTTGTGTATGGGCATAATGGCCTGTTGGCTTGCGGTTACTCCTTTCCTAAGTAGTCTTGCCTTTGCCAATGAAGTTGACGATAAAAGGGCAGAGTTGGGCGAAGTGCAGATACAGATGCAGGAAATGGAGGCGCGCAGGGCTAAGGCAAGGCGCGAGGCTGAAGCAGCCAGCGATAATTTAAATGCAACGGTGTACCGCTTACATCAGGTGCAAAGAGATGTAAACCATTTAGAAGGCAGAAAAGAATGGTTGGAATATCTTATTCAGGAAAACACAACGAAACTGGCAGAGGCTAAAGCGCAGCAGGCTGAGCGGATGAAGGTTTTTCGTAAACGTCTGCGCGATATTTATATTGCAGGCCAGGTAAACTACTTGGATGTACTCCTTGGAGCAAAAGATTTTAGTGATTTTGCTTCCCGTATGTACTTGCTCAAGAAGGTACTTAACCAGGATTCTGAGCTTCTGGATAATATAGCCAAGTCTACTAAGGAAATGAATGAACGTCAGCAGATGCTTGATGAATGTATGCGTGACGTGCGTGTAAATGAAAGAGACCTGGCAGTTAGAAAGCAAGATCTGAGCGAAGTGCGCGAAGAGAGAGCGCAAATCCTCTATAAGAAAAATGAAGAAAAGCAGCAGGCGGAATATGAATATGAACGCTTACTGGAGCTTTCCGAGAATATTGCTTCCATGATTAGAGAGATGGAATCCAATGGTATGATTGGCAGTGCGCCTCCTGCGCAAAAGCCTACTCAGCAGGTTAGCAAGTATCGTTTCATTTGGCCTTGTCGTGGCGAAATTACTTCTTACTATGGCTGGCGTACCCATCCTATTTTTGGTACTACCAAGTATCACAGCGGTATGGACATTGCTGTTGACTACGGCACTCCCATTAAAGCCGCGGCAGACGGCACCATTGTTTACAGTGGCTGGCTTGGCGGGTATGGATATACCATTATGATTGACCATGGTGGCGGCTTGGTATCCCTGTACGCTCACAATAACGAGCTTGCAGTTTACGAAGGCCAATATGTAAACCAAGGTACTGTTGTTGCTTATGCAGGAAGTACGGGCTGGTCTACTGGTCCTCACTGTCACTTTGAAGCACGCTTACATGGCGAGCTGACAGAGCCTTTGGATTATTTACCGCCTGAATGATATGTTATGTTTTAAATGGGGGCAGTGAAATTGTTTAGTAAAAGAAATTTACAAATCATAGCTTACTGCCTTGTATCTGTTTTTGCTACCCTGTGCTTTGTAGGCTGGCAATTACAGCAGTTAACAGGTAATGCTGCAGAAACTCTAAAGTTTTTGCGTGCTATGTATGTAATAAAAAATAATTTTGACGGCGAAGTGGATAATGCCAAATTATTTGACGGAGCCATTGACGGTATGGTGAAATCTTTGGATGACCCATATACCGTATACTTAGACAAGAAGGCTTTTGCTGATTTGTCAGAAGCTACCATTGGCAGCTTTGGAGGAATTGGTATTGTCTTTGGCAAGCGCGACGATGATTATGTGGTAATTTCTGCGTTGCCTGATAACCCCGGCGCTTTGGCTGGCATCAAGAACGGGGATAAAATCCTTGAAGTAGATGGCAAGGCAACCAAGGATATGAACATGGAAGAGGTTGCTACTAAAATTCGTGGCGAGATTGGTAGCGAAGTTACCTTAAAGCTTCTGGAAAAAGACGGCAAAGAAAAAACTGTACGCGTAATCCGCAAGGAAATAAAAACTCAATCCGTTGGTGCGGAGATGTTGCCGGACACTAAGATTGGTTATATACGCGTGGTAATGTTTAATGAAAAGACCGGTGTTGATTTTGCCAAGGAATACGAGAAGCTGGAAAAGGAAGGCATGCAGGCGACAATCCTAGATTTGCGTGGAAATCCGGGAGGCGTACTTGATGATGGCGTTGCCGTTGCGAAGAAGTTTGTGCCTAAGGGTCCCATTGTTTCTATCATTTATAATGATGGCAGCCAGTTTGTAGAGAACTCTGACTTGCCCAAGATTAAATATCCATTGGCGGTTTTGGTTGACGGTGGCAGCGCCAGTGCTTCGGAGATTGTGGCAGGCGCTATTAAGGATACCAAGGCTGGCAAGCTTTTTGGGGTAAAAACTTTTGGCAAGGGTAGCGTACAGGGCGTTTACCGCTTGGATGCTGCTACTGCTATTAAGGTCACTACGGCGAAGTACTATACTCCCTCCGGTGTGTCCATCCATAATGTGGGCATTGAACCTGATGTGGTGATAGAGCTTCCTGAAAACGCAACTGAGGACGTGCAGCTGAAAGCAGCCGAGAAATATTTGCTGGAAGAATTAAGCAAGCGAGGTGAATAAAATGCTGTTTGTTTGTTATCCCAAGTGTACTACCTGCCAAAAGGCAGAAAAATATTTACAAGCACAAGGGGTGGAATACACTCTGCGCAATATTAAGGAAGAAAACCCAACTCTGGAAGAGCTTACTGCTTGGTATAAACTGAGCGGCTTGCCCTTAAAACGTTTCTTCAATACTAGCGGGATGTTGTACAAGGAGCTAAAGCTTAAAGATAAGCTTCCCACTATGACTGAGGAAGAACAGCTTGCCCTTTTGGCAACTGATGGTATGCTGGTGAAGCGTCCCTTGATTGTTACTGAGCAATTTGTTTTGGCGGGCTTTAAAGAAAAAGAATGGCAGGCTAAAGGCTTGTAAGAAAAATTAAACCTCGTATTTACTATAAGTAGTAAGTACGAGGTTTCTTTTTATTTAGGTTTAGCAGTGAGCCAGATTTTGTTTTGCTCGCTTTTGCTGTAAAGCTGGTGGTCAAACCACATGTAGTAAAATTTTTGTGCGTTCTCAATATTGTAACCGTCTTGGACATGGTCTGCCAGGTCGAAGGGGTCTGCCATGATTAGCACGTCGTCACCGGAGTACTGGGTACCCATGGTGTCGTAGCCTATAATCACGCGGTAGTGTCCGCCCCACTCCACATTTTCTACAATGATGGGAGTGTTGTCGCGCAGATTGCTCTGCACCCATTTAGAAAAGAAGGTAAATTTACTGGGAGCATCCTCCGTTGCGGAAGATTTTACTTTCCAATCCAATTCCTTAAAATATTTGGCAATGCCTTGGATAGTAGTGCCGTTGATATTATTGGTGTGCATGATTTTGGCCATCTCCATTTCGGAGTGGAGGGGTTTGCCCAAGAAATGTTCCACCACCATGGCGGCAGCAGCAGGAGCGCAGGTGTAACCTGTGATTTGCTGGCGAGTTTTGAATTTGGGTAGGATCAGGAGATTCTCATTGGGTTGCAGATTGTAAATATCTGGCGTGGCAAAGTAGGGACTATGCTTAATGTCCTGCTTGCCTTCGTATTTGGCAGCACCTCCACCAGTGGAGCCAGTGGTTTCGCCTACGGGATTTGTGAAGTTGAGCAGAGTGTTTAGCCCGAGGAAGATGGCGCCGCAAATTGCCAGACCGCCTATTATTTTATAAGTGTTGTTCATTTTTATCACCAGTATATAAATTTTGGAAAGAGTCTTCCGTTTTGGAAAGCTCTATTCTAATTTGGAAAGGAGTCTTTCGTTTTGGAAAGCTCTATTCTAATTTGGAAAGAGCCTTTCGTTTTGGAAGGTTCCGCTCTAATCTGGAGAGAGCCTTTCGTTTTGGAAAGCTCTATTCTAATTTGGAAAAGAGCCTTTCGTTTTGGAAAGCTCTATTCTAATTTGGAAAGAGCTTTTCGTTTTGAGAGGCTCTGTTCTATTTTAGAAAGTGCCTTCTAATTTTGCGAGATGCTTTTCTAAAGCGGTGAGCAGGGCTGCCTTGTGGTTGGGAAGGTTGCCGCTTTGGACGCGCTCTAGCAAATAGGCAAGAGTGTTTTTGATTTGGCTCTGGGGTATCAGGTTGAGCAGGTCCCGCCCGCTGATGTCCAGGTCTCCGGGAACTACGGGCATACGCTCTTGCGCCAGTGCTACCACCTGCTCGCCCAATAGCCTGCCTTCGGACATTAGCTTGGGATTTTGGGCAGCGTTGGTTGCACCCATATCCGCAAGGAAAACTTCCACCAGCTTTTCGTAGGCTGTGGTCAGCTCCTTTTGTGTGCGGAAGCTGCCACTGGTGGCTTCACTGCGCACCCAACGGAGCAGGGTTCTTTCGCCGGTAATGAGCATGGGGGCAAAGCGCATGTGCTGAGCCACTAACCATATGACCAGCTTGCTAAAGCTTTCCGGATAGCGGAGGCGTTCCAGAATTTTTACAGTCATCTCTGCACTTTTGGCTTCGTGCCCGTGGTCGGAAGGCTGTCCTTCCTTGTTCTGCTTGCGTATTTCCGGCAAGCCCTTTGCCACGTCATGCAGAAGCAGTGCCCAACGGATGGTTAAATCCTGAGGACTGTTATCAATGGCGGCGAGGGTATGCTCCCAAGTATCGTAGCAATGGAAGCGTGGGTTCTGGTGCAGGCCTGCCAAATGCTCCAGCTCCGGCAGGATGGGGATGGTGGTAAAGCTGCCATCTTCCTTTACGCGACAGGTGGCATGTGCCAAGCCTGTTGCCATAAAAAGCATTAAGCCCTTACCTGCGTATTTACTTGTCAGCATCTTATCAAGCTCTGTCCGCACTCGCTCCAAGGATAGGCCTGCACAACGCTCTACTGGAAATTTAAAGCTGCGCTCCAAATAATAGGGCGTGCCTTCCATGCCAAAGGCAGGGAGCAAATCCTCATCCTGCTGGTAGGTGAAGCCTAACTGCGCTACGAAACGGCAAGCTCTAAGCATGCGCAGGGCATCTTCTTCAAAACGCTGGCTTGCCTTGCCAACGGTGCGCAGGATTTTGTTTTGCAAATCTTCCTGTCCGCCGAAG
>JAFTMR010000051.1 GCA_017452325.1 Phascolarctobacterium sp.
ATGCTGGCAAAATGCGGTATCATTCCGGCAGAAGACGGGGAAAAGATTGTTGCCGGTCTGAAAGACATCTTGAAGGATATTGAAGCTGGCAACTTTAGCTTTGAAGTTGCTTTGGAAGATATCCATATGAACGTTGAAGCACGTTTGACCGAGCGTATTGGTCAAGCTGGTGCTCGTTTGCATACCGCGCGTAGCCGTAACGACCAAGTAGCGCTGGACATGCATATGTATATGAAAAGAGAAGTAGCAGAAATCGCAGAGCTGCTCATTAATTTTGAAAAGGCTTTGCTGACTGTTGCTAAAAAACATGATAGAACCTTGATGCCTGGTTACACTCATCTCCAAAGAGCGCAACCGATTACCTTCGCACATCATTTGTTGGCATACTTTAATATGCTGCAACGCGACTTCCGTCGTCTGTTAGGCGTATGGGAAGGTGCGGATATGATGCCCTTGGGCGCAGGTGCTATTGCAGGCACCACTTTCCCCATT
Organism: Phascolarctobacterium sp.; assembly: GCA_017452325.1. Lineage (GTDB taxonomy): Bacteria > Bacillota > Negativicutes > Acidaminococcales > Acidaminococcaceae > JAHHUH01. The sequence goes on from JAFTMR010000051.1 coordinate 493, forward strand.
GACCGTCACGACGTAGCGGCACAACTGAACTTTGGTAAAGTGTACTGCAACAGTATGGACGCTGTTAGTGACAGGGACTATGTAATTGAATTCTTGTCCTTTGCTTCCATGCTTATGATGCATATGAGCCGTTTGAGTGAAGAGGTTTGCCTGTGGAGCAGTACGGAATTTGGCTTCATTGAATTGGACGATGCTTTCGCTACCGGTTCTTCCATGATGCCGCAAAAGAAAAATCCTGACATTGCAGAATTAGTACGTGGCAAAACCGGTCGTGTATATGGTCATCTGCAGGCAATGCTGGTAACTGCTAAAGGCTTGCCCTTGACTTATAACAAGGACTTGCAAGAAGACAAAGAAGGTTTCTTCGACGCAGTGGATACCATTAAGTTCAGCCTGGCAGTTTATACTGACATGATTCTGACCATGACTGTGAATGTTGATAAAATGCAGCAAGCAGTTAGCAAGGATTTTTCCAATGCTACGGACTTGGCAGATTACCTTGTTCGCAAAGGCTTGCCCTTCCGTCAGGCTCACGAAGTTGTTGGCAAATGCGTAGCCTATGCAATTTTGAACAACAAGTTCCTGCCGGAAATCTCCTTGGAAGAATACAAGGACTTCTCCGAACTCTTCGAGGCAGATTTGCTGGAAGCTTTGAAACCGGAAAACTGTGTGGCTGCTCGTAAATCTTACGGCGGACCTGCCTTTACCGAAAATGAAAAGCAATTCGCAATCGGCGACGAAGTAGTTGCTGCGCAAGAAAAAACTTTGGCAGAGCTGCAGGCAAAATTATAAAAAATAATAAAAAACCACATTTATTCTTATATTGGATAAATGTGGTTTTGTTTTTTGTGCTATAATTAAAGTGATATGATATTCTCAAATGTAAGTAGGTGAAAGTTTTGCTTATTCAGATACAAGGACTTTTATCGACCATAGGGATTTTAGACATCGTGGATATTCTTGTGGTTGCTTATTTCTTATATACCTTATATCAGATGTTGATTAACACTAGGGCTGCAACCTTAATTAAGGGCTTATTGATTCTGCTCGTAATTATGATGGGGAGCAGATGGATGAATCTGCATGTAATCAGCTGGCTGATGGAAAAAAGTATGACTGTCATCCTAGTTGCCTTGCCGGTTGTATTTCAACCGGAGCTGCGTCGCGCTTTGGAGCAAATTGGTCGTGGCAAATGGTTCCACAAGGGTGGCAGTAGTGATTTAGATGAAGCAGAATTTGAAGAAATGCTCACTGCTGTTACAAGGGCTACTACTGTTATGAGCCGCCGTAAGGTTGGTGCCTTGATGGTGTTCGAGCGCAGTACCGGTTTGGAGGAGCGTATCGAAACCGGTGTAGCTATTGATGGCTTGCTGAGTGAAGGCTTGCTTCTGAATATTTTTGAGAAAGATACTCCCCTGCACGATGGTGCAATCATTATTCGGGGCAAGCGCATTGTTGCGGCAAGCTGCTTATTGCCTTTGACAGAGAATCGTAATTTGAGTCAGGATTTAGGTACTCGTCATAGAGCGGGCATTGGTGTATCAGAACAATCTGATGCGGTGGTAATTATTGTGAGTGAAGAAAGTGGAACTATCTCCATTGCACGTAATGGTGAGCTGATGCGCTATCTGCACGCTGATGATGTAAGAGAAATTTTGCGTAGTGCCCTTTTTGAACAGGGTAAGAATGTTAAAGAAACCTTTGTGGAGAAGTTTAAAAATATACGAGGAGAGAAATAATGAATTTTCTCGAGAATTTGTTTAAAAAAGATAATTTGCTGGCACGGATAATTTCTTTAGTAGTAGCTTGCTTTTTGTGGGCTTATGTGATGATGGAGCAGAACCCCGTTATTGAGCGCTATTATGAGGTGCCTTTACAACAAAAGAATGTGGCAGAATCCATGGCAGTATTTAATGCGCCTGAATCTGTAACTGTACAAGTGCGTGCTTCTCGTCTGCTTTTGGATGATAGCGCAGGCAATGCTATCAATGCCTATATTGATTTGAAGGATGTGGCAGAGGGTCAGCAAAAATTGCCCGTCACCGCCACCTTTACCAAGGGCGAGATTGTTACGGTCTTTCCTAAGGAAGTTAATGTTTTAGTGGATAGTATTACTGAAAAGACTGTTCCCGTAGTTACTAGCGTAGTAGATAATGCTGACGAGGATTTGACCGTAGATAATAATGGTATTAATCCTGCTAGGGCAACTGTTAAGGGCGCATCCTCTAGATTGAGCAAGATTCGCGAGGTTGTTGCACCTGTCAATATTAAAGGACAGCGTGAGAACTTCCAGGCAGAGTGTGTCTTAGTTGCTTATGATGAGAATGCCAAAAGTGTTCCCGATGTACAGATAATACCTGATAAGGCCATTGTGGATGCAGTGATTATCCGTAAGATGATTTCTGCTGAGCTACCGGTGCATGTAGTAATCGCAGGCGAATTACAGGAAGGCTTGAGCATTACGCAGATGCAGGTGCTTCCGGAAAGAGTGCGTATTACCGCGCCTCCTTCCGTTTTGAAGAAGCTGGAAGAAATCAGCACGAAGCCTATAGATATTACCTCTCTTACAGGTAGTATGGCTGTTAATGCAGAGCTGGAATTGCCTGATAAGGTTATTCCTGATTTGAGATTTGTGCAAGTTCGTTTTTCTGTAGAAAGGCAGCAGTAGATGAAGTTAAAAATCAATAATGTGCGTGTGTCCTTGTTACACGAAACTCCCTTAGAAAAAGCAGTTTGCAAAAAGTTAGGAGTGGGCAAGGATGCATTAGGTGATATAAAAATTATCCGTCGCGCTGTTGATGCGCGTAAAAAAGATAATGTTTGTCTTAATTATCATGTTCTAGCGGATGTGGATGTGAATAGCAAGTTTGCTAGGAAGTTTCTGGCTGACAAAGATGTGAGCCAGTATAAGGAAGAAGCTGCAACGCCCGTAGAGTTTGGTAACTTACCCATGAGTGCTCCGCCAGTAGTTATAGGTGCGGGGCCGGCAGGGCTCTTGGCGGCGCTTGAACTTGCTAAGTATGGTTACAAACCTTTGCTTTTGGAGCGTGGCAGGCCTGTTGCTAGAAGAGTGGAGGATGTAAAACGCTTTTGGCAAACCGGCGATTTTGACCCTGCTTCCAATGTTCAGTTTGGTGAAGGTGGTGCGGGAACTTTTTCTGATGGTAAGCTGACAACCCGCGTCAATGACCCGGTGATGAAGGATATCTTGGAAACCTTCGTTGCTGCGGGTGCACCGGAAAATATTTTGTGGGAGCATAAGCCCCACGTTGGTACGGATAAGCTGCGTGCCATGGTAACAGGTATTAGCAAGCAAATCATTGCTTATGGCGGGCAGATTATGTATGAAGCCCATGTTACTGATTTTATTATTAAAAACAATGTAGTAACTGGCGTAGTGCTTGCCAACGGTGAGAAGATTGCTGCAGGAGCAGTAGTCTTGGCTTGTGGTCATAGTGCACGCGATACTTATAAAATGTTGGCAGCGAAGGGCGTTGGAATTACCAGTAAACCTTTTGCTATTGGTGTGCGTATTGAGCATCCCCAAGAGCTAATCGACATAGCTCAGTATGGAACCTTTGCAGGACATAAGCTTTTAGGTGCGGCAGATTACGCCCTGGTTTATCATACTCCTGATAAAACTCGTACAGCTTATTCCTTCTGCATGTGTCCCGGTGGCTTAGTGGTTGCTGCTGCTTCTGAAAACGGAGGCGTTGTAGTAAATGGTATGAGTATGTACAACCGCGATAGCGGTGTTGCCAATAGTGCGTTGGTTGTTAATGTAGGCAGTGAAGATTTTGGCAGTAATCCTTTGGATGGGGTAGAGTTCCAACGTAAGTACGAGCAGCTTGCTTATGTAGCAGGTGGCAGTAATTATTACGCTCCTGCCCAAAATTTTGCCAGCTTCTTACAAGGTACGCAGCCTAGTTTGACTAGCCTTGCTGCTTCAACCTATCGCCCGGGTATCACTCCCTGCGATTTGACCAAGGTGTTGCCCAATTATGTGTGCGATACTTTGCGGGCAGGTATTACTGATTTTGGCAGAAAGATTGCTGGCTATAATGATGGTGGTGCGCTCTTGACCGGTGTGGAAACAAGAACCTCTGCGCCTGTGCGCATCGTGCGTGATAAATTGACTTACGTTTCTGAAACTCACGACCTGCTCTATCCTTGTGGAGAGGGGGCAGGATACGCAGGTGGAATTATGAGTGCAGCTTTAGATGGATATCATGTAGCTCGCGCTATAATGTTACGTTTTAGTCCGAAGTAAATCGCCATAAGCACTGTCTAACTTTGTTGGAACTGCGTTTGTTTGCTCGACGTACGCTTGGTACGCCTTCGCGACACAAATTTGTTCCGTCGCGTTATACACACTTCTGACGATTTTGTGTGAAATGGAATTAATATTTATGATATGTGGAGGGTTTACAATGGCTCGTTTATTCGGTACCGACGGTGTACGCGGTGTTGCAAATGTGCAATTAACTCCGGAGCTTGCTTTCAAATTAGGCTATGCTGCGGCAAAATATTTTGGTAGGGAAGTAAAGAATCCTAAGATTATCATTGGTCGTGATACTCGTCGTAGTGGTCCGATGCTGGAATGTGCCTTGGCAGCAGGTATCTGCTCTGCCGGCGGCAATGTTCATTTGTTGGGAGTAATGCCCACTCCTGCTGTGTCCTTCTTAACTTCTGAGGTTAACGCTAATGCAGGTGTAGTTATCTCTGCTTCTCATAATCCTTTTGAAGACAATGGCATCAAGTTCTTTTCTAAAACCGGTCATAAATTACCTGACGCGGTAGAGGATGAAATTGCAGATATTGTTGCTGCTCCTATTGATTACAGCAATGCTGTCAGTGGTTCCAGTGTGGGCACTGTAGTTTACGAATATGGGTTAGCAGAAAAATATATTAAACATATCTTGAACACTGCTTATACTAATTTAGATGGCTTAAAGGTTGTAATGGACTGTTCCAACGGTGCTAATAGTGAAATTGCCCCGGAAATATTGCGTGCTCTTGGCGCAGAAGTGATAACCATCTTTAATGAGCCTAACGGAATCAATATCAACAATGGCTGTGGCTCCACTCATCTGGAAGCATTGCAAGCAAAAGTTGTGGAAGTGGGTGCCAATGTGGGCGTTGCCAATGATGGTGACGCAGACCGATGCCTGATTGTTGATGAGAATGGTGAGGTTCTTGACGGTGACCAGATTATGCTGCTCTGCGCTTTGGAGTTGATGGAGCAAGGCAAACTGCATAATAATATGCTGGTAACTACTGTTATGAGTAATGTTGGCTTGCATAAAGCAATGAAGGAAGCTGGCGGTAAAACTGTTAAGACCGGTGTTGGCGACAGATATGTATTGGAAGAAATGCTCAAACACGATTACAGTTTGGGCGGTGAGCAATCCGGTCACATTATCTTCTCCGAATTTGCTAAGACCGGCGATGGAATTCTGACTGCAGTACAGCTTTTGTGCTCCATGGTTAAGAATAATAAAACCTTGTCTGAAATGGGCAAGGTAATGACCAAGTTCCCCCAAATCCTTTTGAATGTACGCGTTGCTGATAAAAATGGTTGGGAAGAAAACCAAGCAATCAAAGACGTTATAAAAAAATATCAGGATGAATTGGGAGATAATGGCCAAATTTTGGTACGCGCATCCGGTACTGAACCTTTAATCCGTATTATGGCAGAAGGTCCTAAACAAGAATACCTGGAGCAAATCGCTGGTGCTATTGCCGAAGTAGTTACAAAAGAGTTAGCATAAACTAAAAAAGTTTTTGCTTTGTTGACCAAAATTAAATAGTATAGTATCATAGTACTAATCACATAAGATATACCGCGGGAGCTTGCCAGCTTGCGCGGTATGTTGTGTGTTTAGAACACTCTGTGATTTAGCGCATGTGCCGCTTTTGGAAAGCGGTGGACGAGGATGGAGGTTGTCGATTAGTCAGCGGATGCCTCCCGGTTAGCTGCAAACCGTAAGCTGAATACAAAGCCCCTCGGTAACGAAGGAGGGAAAATTTCAGTGGCAGAATGGCGAATAAATTTAAGGAGGATACTATCTAATGTGTGGTATCGTTGGTTATATTGGCACCAAACAAGCTGCTCCCTTCCTGCTTGATGGTATGAGCAAGCTTGAATATCGCGGTTATGACTCCGCAGGTATTGCCGTATTGGAAAAAGGTCAGGTGCGTGTTGAAAAATGTGTAGGACGTTTGGATGCATTGCGTCAAAAACTGGAAGGTAGTATGCCGGAAAGTACTATTGGTATTGGTCATACCCGTTGGGCAACTCATGGTCGTCCGTCTGATCGTAACAGTCATCCCCATACCGATGGCAGTGGTAAATTTGTAGTAGTACATAATGGTATTATTGAAAACTATCTTGCGATTAAAGAAAAGTTGATGGCTAAAGGTGTAGAATTTACCTCTGACACTGATACAGAAGTTGTGGCTCACCTGATGGCTGAACTTTTTGACGGCGATTTTGAAAGCACTGTTAAAAAAGTTCTTCGTGAGATCAAAGGCTCTTACTCTTTGGTATTTATGTGCGAGGCTGAACAAGATAAGATTATCTGCACTAAAAAGGATAATCCCCTGGTTATCGGCTTGGGCGAGGGTGAAAACTTTATCGCTTCCGATATTCCGGCAATCATCAACCATACTCGTCGTACCTTTATTATGAGCGACGGTGAAATCGCTACCGTAACTAAAGACGGAGTATGGGTGCAAGATATTAACGGCACTCCCATCAATAAAAAAGTATTCGAAGTAAACTGGAATGCAGAAGCTGCGGAAAAAGGCGGCTTTGAACATTTCATGCTGAAAGAAATTTATGAACAACCGAAAGCAATGCGCGACACTATGACCAGTCGTGTAAATGCAGAAGAAAAAACCATCTCCTTCCCGGAATTGAATTGGACTTCTGAGGAATTGCAAGGTATCAATAAAATTTTTATCGTAGCTTGCGGTACTGCTTACCATGCAGGCATCGTTGGCAAATATTATCTGGAACAATTGGCACGTATCCCCGTTGAAGTGGATATTGCCAGCGAATTCCGTTATCGCAGTCCATTGGTTGATGGCAATAGCTTGTGCATCGTAATCAGCCAATCCGGTGAAACCAGTGATACCTTGGCGGCGCTTCGCGAAGCTAAACGCCTTGGCGCAAGAACCTTGGGTGTAACCAACGTGGTTGGTTCTTCTATAGCTCGTGAGGCAGACCAGGTTGTTTATACCTACGCAGGCCCTGAAATTGCAGTTGCTTCCACCAAAGCATACACCACTCAGCTGTTGGCAATGCTGATGCTTGCTATTTATATTGGTCGTTTGCGTGGCAGCTTGGACGAAGCATATGCTAAAGAATTGGTTGGCGGTTTGGCTTCCATTCCGGAACAAATCCATAAAATGCTGGAAGATGTTGACCAAATTAAAGTGTTCGCTCGTGAATACGGCAGTTGTGAAGATGCCTTCTTCCTCGGTCGTAGCCTTGACTATGCTGTAGCCTTGGAGGGTGCGCTCAAGCTGAAAGAAATCTCTTACATCCACGCAGAAGCTTATGCGGCTGGCGAATTGAAGCATGGTACTTTAGCACTTATCGTTTCCGGCGTGCCTGTAATCGTGCTTGCTACTCAAGAAGATGTTTATGATAAAACCGTAAGTAATCTTCAAGAAGTAAAGGCGCGTGAAGCTGTGGTAATTGCTATTGGCTTTGAGGGAGATGATTCCTTGGCGAAATATGCGGATCATGTAATTTACATTCCTAAAACCGGTAAATACCACGCACCGCTCTTGGCAGTATTGCCCTTGCAATTGCTGTCTTATTATGCGGCATTGACTAGAGGGTGTGATGTGGATAAGCCGAGGAATTTGGCGAAGTCTGTTACCGTTGAATAAAAAATCGCTATAAGCGCTGTTATGCTTTGTCGCAACTCGTTTGCTTGCTCGACGTACGCTTAGTACGCCTTCGCGGCACAAACTTCGTTGCTTCGCGCCTTCCAGCACTTCTAACGATTTTTACGAAAAATGATGTTATGCCCTCCTGCTTTGATTGAGTGGGAGGGTTAATTTATAGAGGTGACTACAATGTTAAATAAAGAAAGATTGATTAACGAATTTATTGAATTGGTAAGTGTTCCCTGTCCCAGCAAGGATGAAAAGCAAGAGGCAGAACTGATTATGAGCAAGTTGCGTGCTATGGGCATTGAGCCTGAAATGGATAATGCGCACGAAAAAACTGGCGGCAATTGTGGTAACGTGTGGGCGTATATTAAAGGTAATGTTCCTACTGCTCCCGTACTTTTCTTTGAAGCTCATATGGATAGCGTTGCTCCCACCACTGGCACCAAAGTTATTCGCAAGGATGGCGTGCTGTATAGTGATGGCACCACTACCCTCGGCGGTGATGATAAGGTTGGTGTTGCTTCCATGCTGGAAGTGGTGCGTGCTCTCAAAGAAGACGGCGTACCCCATGGGGACATTCAGCTGTGCTTCACCGTTAGTGAAGAAATTGGCTGCCTTGGCGTTGTGAATATGGATAAATCTTGGATTAAGGCAGATTTTGGCTATTGCCTGGATATTGGCGGTGACATTGGCGAAATTACCTATGCTGCTCCTAAGCTGTATGATATTTATGTAAAGGTTACCGGCAAGGCTGCTCACGCAGGTATCGCTCCGGAAGAAGGGGTGAATGCTATTATGCTTGCAGCAGATGCTTTGAGCAAGCTGCCTGCTTATGGACGTATTGATAAAGAAACTACTTTTAATGTAGGTATGTTCAATGGCGGTGTTGGTACCAATGTGGTTTGCCCGGAAGTTAAATTTGTAATTGATATGCGTTCCCTCAACGTGGAAGGCTTAGAAAAGCTAAAGGATGATACCATTGCTCTGATTACAGAAGTTGTTACCAGCCAAGGTGGTAAGGTTGAGTTTGAAGTACACGAAGGCTGTCCTGCTGTTGCAGTACCTACCGACCATAAATGTATCGAACTGGCACAACGTGCTGCAGAAAAGATGGGCTTAAAGCCTGAGCTGAAAACTACTGGTGGTTGTAGTGACGGTAACTTCTTGTGTGGCTATGGTTTGCCCTGCGCTCTGTTAGCGACTGGTATGAGTAATGTGCATACTACGGAAGAGTATCTCAAAGAGGATGACTTGTTCGGTACGGCGCGTTGGATGTACGAAATCATTAAGTTAAACGCTTTATAAGCACTGTCTTCCTGCGTTGTCGCAGCTCGTTTGCTTGCTCTCGCCACAAGCCTCATTGCTTCGCGCCTTCCGGCACTTCTAACACATTTATAGTGTGCTGTTATCTTTATGATATTTCTGTGTTATTTCGTTTTTTGTCACACTCTTTTGGTATACTACAAGTGACAAGAATGGAGGTGCACTCATGAAATATTTAAAGAATTTATGCTTAGGTTTTTTAGTAATGTGCTGTAGTGTTCTAGGTGTTACTACTGTTAGTGCTGCTGAGCTGATGGTTAACACTATCACTGCAACTGGTAACGCTTCTATGGAAGTTGCTCCTGACACTGCTTATGTGAACTTCAACATTCTAGGCAGGGGTGATACGGCTGAGCTGGCGGCGAGTGCTTCGGCAGAACGGGTTGCCGGTGTGAAACGCTCCTTGCTTGGCGAAGGGATTACCAGTGAGGCAATTGAGACTATAAATTATTTTGTAAATCCCATTTATGGTGAAAAGGGCAAGATTAGTGGTTATCAGGCAAGCCATTACATGAAGATAAAGCTTAACGAGATTGAAAAGGTTGGTGCTGTTATTGATAGGCTTACTGCCAGCGGTGCAGATAGTATCAATAATGTAGATTTTGGAATTAGCAACCAAGAGGTGTTGCAACGCCGCTTGTTAGGCAAAGCTTTGGAAGATGCTAAACTGCAAGCTGAAGTTGTGGCTATTGCTGCAGGTCGTCAACTGGGCGAGCTGAACGCTGCAAAGATTAATAATTATGGCGGCTATTCTCGTATGTATAATAGCGTGATGCTGAAAGGTGCGGTAGATTCCAATTCCACTGTCATTGAAACAAAAGGAATCAAGGTTAATGCTAGTGTAGAAGCAAGCTTTGAGATAAAATAGTTCCATAAAAATAGAGCAGAGGAATTTCTGGTAACAGATAATTCCTGCTGCTCTTTTATTGTTTTTTGTAATAGTAGGGTGATGTCAAGAAGTCTGTACCTGCCGGTTCAGCTTTCTCGCGAAGCAGGGCAAGCAAGTCACTGGCGGCAAGGTCCAGCTCCAACTGCTCTGCAAAATTTTGGCTCTGATTGTTTTCAGGATATTTACCTAATTTTGTGATGACGGGGAGTCTGGCGCTGTCTTTCATTTGCCTTAACAGCTGTCGTCCCATGTCGTTGAAAGCAAGCACGCGGATGTAGGCGGGTTCTTTCTGTTCGAAGTAGCTACGTTCCTTTTGGAAAAGTAATTGCATAAATAGCCTGCGTATTCTAGCAGCAGGATAACGCTTATTACTGCACAATGCTATTGCTTCTGTCAAGGTGTGGCAGTTTGCCGCTTGCTTCAATAAATTTTCCAAGCCTTCTTTACATTGGCAACGCTCTGCAATTTGGGAAGGAGTGTTCATCCGCAGGTTGTAGGCTATTAAATTCCACAGAAGCGCTTTGTTTACACCTTGCTCTTTTTCGAGCGCTTGCCATACATTGCTGGGTACTGCTGCCCTTATAGAGCTAAATTTATTTTCTGACCAGGCCTTGCGGATGGCAGTGGCACTGGCAATGGAGCCTGTTATTGTTTCATCGTTGTAGTTGGCTTGTTCTCTTTGAATAAAAATAGGCTTAATGCTTGTATGCTGTAGTGCTTTACAATATTCTAAGGCAAGGATGTCGTTGGGGGTATTAAGTTTAGTAGTACCTGCTAAACTTTGTAAAGCATTTTCGTAAGCCGCAGGATAGGATAAGCCTGCTGTTAAGTTCTTTTGTAGGAGGGTAGTAAAGCTTTCGCTGTTGGTGAGTTGGGCAAGCTTCATAAAGTCTGTGTCCTTGCTTTCCACGCCGCAGGAAAGATAGGTAATACAACCGGTTGCTTCCATTATATTCACTGCTCCGTAGGCAAAGTACTCGGCACTACGCAGTGAGAAGGCGGCAGGAAGTTCTAGAACCAAATCAACACCGTTTTCTACGGCAAGACGAGCTCTCTGCCATTTGTTTAAAAAGGCAGGCTCACCTCTCTGCATAAAGTTGCCACTCATGACTACAATTACAGGCAGGCTTGTTAAATTTTTTGTTTTCTGTAAATGATATAGATGCCCGTTATGAAATGGATTGTATTCTGCAACGATGCCCACTGCTTGCATAATGTTCTCCTTAAAAAGTTCTTGGAATTATTATAGCATATTTAATCTTTGTAGAATTTACTTTTGCAATTAACTGTTCAGAAATTTTTGCTAGGCAATGTTTTAGCAATAGTGTATACTGTATTGTAGCTATCTGGCTTTACTCGCCAAAATTTATTATCTAGGAGGCTTATCGTGATCGTTTTTGTTATAAACTGTGGTAGCTCATCTCTCAAATACCAGCTTATTGATATGAAGAATGAAAGCATAATGGCTAAAGGTCTTATTGAGCGTATTGGTATGGACGGTTCTGTCTTGAAACACACTCCTGCTAAAGCAAATACTATTGATATTTCTACGCCTATTCCTGACCATAAGGTTGCAATCAAACTGGTTATTGATGCTCTGACCCACGAAGACCATGGCGTAATTAAAAAGATGTCTGAAATTGATGCGGTAGGTCATCGTGTAGTACATGGCGGCGAACGTTTTTCTGATAGTGTGCTCATCACTTCCGATGTTATTGCCGGTATTGAGGCTTGCTGTGAAATAGCGCCTCTGCACAATCCGCCTAACTTACATGGTATTATGGCGTGTATGGATTTAATGCCTGAAGTTCCTCAGGTGGCAGTTTTTGATACCGCGTTCCATCAAACAATGCCTAAGACCGCCTTCTTGTATGGTTTGCCTTACGAGATGTATGTGAAGTACGGGTTACGTCGTTATGGCTTCCATGGTACATCTCATCGTTATGTTGCTCAAAAGGCTGCGGAAATGATGGGTGAGCATATGAATGACCTGCGTATTATTACTTGCCATTTGGGCAATGGTGCAAGCTTGACCGCCATTAAATATGGTAAGTCTGTTGATACCAGTATGGGATACACTCCCTTAGAAGGTTTGATTATGGGTACTCGCAGCGGGGAGATTGACCCGGCTATCATTCCGTTCCTAATGGAAAAAGAGCATATGGATGCTGCGCAAATAGATAATTTCTTGAATCGCCGCAGCGGTATTTTGGGAATCTCCGGTTTGTCCAGTGACTTCCGCGACTTGGAAGGCGCTGCCAACGCAGGTGACGAACGTAGTCAATTGGCTATTGATATTTTTGCTTACAAGGTTAGAAAATATATTGGCGGTTATGTTGCTGCCATGGGTGGTGTTGATGCCATTGTCTTTACTGCTGGTTTGGGAGAAAATTCTCCGTTTATGCGTGATAAGATTTGTAATGGGCTGGAATATTTGGGAACACGTATTGACCCCGAACTGAATAAGATTCGTGGTAAGGCAAGAGAGATTAGCGTTAAGCGCGCCCGTACTAAAATTTTTGTTATTCCCACTAATGAGGAATTGGTTATTGCCCGTGATACCAAGCGTATTTGCCGTAGGCTCATTGACCTGTAATTTTTGAGCTTGTTAAGATGTTTTGCTTGACAAAGAAGCTTCACATGTATATAATTGTAACGATTGGTGAAATTGAAATATGATTAAAGTAAATGTCGCAGAAATCAAGAAAAGACTGGTCGGCCAAAAAACTTTCGCCTTTGACTTGACTACTGATGAACTAGAAATTTCTCCTGAAGAAATTGAAATTCTGGAAGATGTTAGGACAGAAGGTAGCATAAGTAACGCCGGTGACGTATTGCTCCTGGAGGCTACTATGAGCACGCAGGTGCGTCGCACTTGCGGGCGTTGCCTGAAAGAGTTTACGGCTGTTACAAAAGCAGAAGTCTTGGAGAAGTTTTATCCGGCAAGCGCTGATAATATCGAAAAAGATGCTTTTGTGTACGATTCGGACGTTATCGACATAACGGAACCGCTTCGAGAAAGCCTGCTGCTTGCAGAGCCTATACAGGCACTCTGTAAAGAAGGTTGTCAGGGACTGTGTGCAGCTTGCGGTGCTGATCTCAATGATGGGGACTGCGGTTGTGATAAGGTTTCTGTTGATCCTAGGCTGGCGGCATTAAAGCAATTCATCAAAAATTAAATTTACTTAATAGCACTGAGGAGGTGTATTGAGAAATGGCAGTACCTAAGAGAAAAATGTCCAAAGCACGTCGCGATTCTCGCCGCGCTAACTGGAAACTGACTGTACCCGGCATGGTTGAATGCCCGCAATGTCACGAAATGAAAATGCCGCACCGTGTTTGCACTGAATGCGGTTACTACAATGGCAAACAAGTCATTGCTAAAGCTGAATAATTCAGAATTGGTGAGCCCTTGGAGCAGCGCTTCAAGGGCTTTTTGCTATATAATTACTTGTCAAGAATGGTTTTTTCGGTTAAAATCACATTTGGAATATTGAGTTATAGCATTTATGTATATAGGAGCTTTGTATGAGAATTATTACCGGCCGTGCTCGTGGTCTGCAATTAACAACCCCAAAGAATTTTGATGTGCGCCCTACTGCGGATAGGGTTAAGGAATCAGTTTTTAATATAATCGGCAGTAAGATTGTGGGGACACAGGTGTTAGACCTTTTTGCCGGTACGGGGAACCTTGGACTGGAAAGCTGGAGCCGCGGTGCCCAAGGAATTATTTTTATCGATGAAAGTCGCGAAAGCCTGCGTCTTGTGCAAAGTAATATTACTAAGTGTAAAGCCGAAAGAGATTGTATTGTTATCAAAGGTAATGCAGTGAATATTATCGAGCGTTTGCATAAACAGGGTAAGCGCTTTGATTTCGCCTTTTGTGATCCACCCTATAATAAGGGATGGGTAGGGAAAATCATTGATACCCTCCATGCCTATCCAGTCTTGAATAATGGTGGATATTTGGTGGTGGAGCGTGCTGTTCATGAGGTAATAGAAGCGTTGCCAAGCGTTTTTGAACTTGTGCGTAGTGAAAAGTACGGGGAAACCATTGTTGATTTTATTTACTATAATGATGAAAATATTACACAGAAAGAGTGCTAAAAAACTATTTGTGTGATAAAATATATAGAAGAAGTATTTTAGGAGGTCTACCAAATGCGTAGAGCAGTTTGTTCCGGTAGCTTTGACCCTGTTACCAGAGGTCACATTGATATTTTCGAAAGAGCCAGCCTTATGTTTGATGAACTTATCATCAGCGTATTTTATAATCCTACTAAAGATAAATCCATGTTCAGTATGGAAGAAAGGGTAGAGATGATTAAGCTTGCTACCAAGCATATTCCTAATGTACGCGTAACCAGCTTTTCCGGTCTGCTCAACGAGTTTTGTGTTAAAGAAGATGCTCCTGTAATTGTTAGAGGCTTGCGTGCATTTACCGATTTTGAATACGAATTTCAACGTGCGCTCCTAATTAAAAAGATTGATCCAAATTTGGAAACTGTATTTATCATGACCAATGCAAAATATTCTTTTGTAAGTTCTTCTGGGGTGCGTGAATTAGCAACCTTTGGAGGGCCTTTGAAAGATTTGGTACCTGAATGTGTTGAAGAACGTATCCGTCAGCACATAGCAGCTAAGGGTTGATTAAAAGCGAGGTTTTGAGAATGATTGAACGCAACAATACAAGTGTTACCTTAGATAGAATTTTTGAGGATATCTACAATCTAGTGACCGAAGCTAATCGTATTCCTCTTACTGATAAGGTAATTATTGAAGCGAATGATTTGGCAGATGCTTTAGATGAATTGAAGGCAGCTATTCCTAAGGAAGTGCGTAATGCTAGTCAGGTTCTGGAAGAACAAAAGAGCATTGTAAACAAGGCTTACGAAGAAGCTGACCGTATTGTGCAGCAGGCGAAGGCAGAAGCGGAGCGTATTGTGGGTATTGCTAATGCGGAAGCTGAACGCATTTTAAAAGAGGAAGAGATTGTTAAGCAAGCCAATGCTGTCGCTGAGGATATTAAAGCTAATGCTCTGCGCTATCAGGAAGAAGTAAAGCGTGATGCGGATGATTATGCTGTACGTGTAAAACAGGATTCCTTGCAGTACGCAGATGATATGCTTGCGTATCTTGGAAACAACCTGCAATCTGCGTTGCAAGGCTTGTCCGATAACCGTAATAGTATTCTGGCGGAACAAAGCAGTTTGCAAGAGCGTGCTCGGCAAGCGGTTGATGCTGTTGAAGAATTGGAGTCAGAATAACGGATGGCTTTGTGCAACAGAACAATTAGTTGTAATAAGAATTTTGTATAAAAGAAGTAACAGACGAAGAATTAGTTTTGTACTAATAATTCGTCTGTTTTCTTTTTATTCAGCAAGCAAAGCTTCTAAATCCTTTTCTGGAGTTGTTATGGGGGCGATTTTATAGGTTTCTTGCAGATAGGTGAGTACATTGGGGGATATAAAAGCAGGAAGGGTCGGTCCAAGGCGTATGTTTTGAATATTAAGATGCAACAAAGTAAGTAAAATGCAGACTGCCTTTTGCTCGTACCAAGAGAGTACCAGGGACAAAGGCAACTCGTTTACTTCACATTCTAAGGCTTGGGCGAGAGTAGTGGCAACCTTTATAGCACTGTAAGCATCATTACATTGGCCTATGTCTATCAGTCTAGGAATACCAGCGATAGTACCGAGGTCTAAATCATTAAAACGATATTTCCCACAGGCAAGCGTCAAAATTATTGTGTCAGGCGGGGCTTTTTGTACAAACTCCGTATAATAGTTGCGACCCGGCTTAGCACCATCACAGCCACCTACAAGGAAGATATGTTTTATTTTACCAGCCTTGATTGCCTCGATGATTTTATCTGCATTTTCTAAAATAGCATCATGTCCGAAGCCAGTTAATACGTTATGACCACCATTGATACCGGTAAAGTGCATATCCTTCTGATAACCGCCTAGCTGTAATGCTCTTTGGATAACAGGTGTAAAGTCTTTATTGTTATCAATATGCTTTATTTCTGGGTAGGCAACTACCGATGTTGTAAATACACGATCGATGTAACTTGCTTTTGGTGGCATAATACAGTTGGTTGTAAACAGAATGGGTGCAGGAATATTATCAAATTCTCTTTGCTGATTTTGCCATGCTGTACCAAAGTTTCCCTTTAGGTGGGGATATTTTTTTAGTTTGGGGTAGGCATGGGCGGGGAGCATCTCTCCATGGGTATAAATATTGATATTCATATTTTCAGTTTGCTCTAAAAGCTCTTTCAAATCATATAAGTCATGCCCGCTTACAATAATAAATGGACCGCGTTCTATCGTAAGGGAAACTTTAGTAGGATTGGGGTTACCAAAGGTCTCAGTGTTGGCTTTATCAAGTAGTGCCATACATTTTAAATTCATTTCACCCAGGTCTAGGGCAAGAGGTAGTAAGTCCATCACACTAGCTTTGTTCATACCTATATAACGTAAGGCTCGATAGCAAAAGCTGGTAATATTATCGGCAGTGTATCCTAACACAGCTGCATGATAGGCGTAGGCCGCCATTCCTCGTAATCCGAAAAGTATTGTAGATTTTAGCGAGCGTACATCTTCATCCGCACTCCATATTCTTTCCATATCGTATTCATGGTTTTGGGAACAATTATTGCAGAACTCAGCACACTCAGGTAGAAATTTTTGTTTTTCTGCTTCAACACGCTCTATTAGCTTTTTGATAGCTTCGTCGTCAAAGTTTACATTGGTTACAGTAGCAAAAAGTGCTTTTAATAAAAGATTATCCGTTTCGATACTGATGTTGTTTTCATTACCTTTTACAACATATGCTAAGTTTATTAGTGCTGCAGTAAGTTTGTCCTGCAGATTAGCAGTATTTGATTTTTTTCCGCAAACACCTGCGTTGCCTGTACAACCTTTGCCGTTTAAAGTTTGCTCACACTGAAAACAAAACATTTTATTATCCATAATGTTAATCTCCTCTCAACATTAATTAATGAAATATGGTTGCTTCTTATAATTTTGGGGGAGTAATTAATTTGAAGCTTCCATTTTTATTTTAATATGCTTATTTATGAAAAATATGGTAGAACTTTGATAAGTTAGTAGCGTTTTTGTTTATTAAGAAAGCAGGTATTGATATTGACACTATAAATCTTATATGGTAAAATACAAAATTTGACAATTCTCCTAATAGAGTGGTACAATGATTAAAGCTAGGAAGTTTTTAGGAGGAATTCCGATGTTTGCAGCTGGAGACCGTGTCGTTTATCCTCTACACGGAGGAGCAATTATTAAAGAGATTGAGCGCAGGGAACAGGATGGTGTTCCGGTAGATTATTTTATCTTGCAAATGCTCTTTGAAAATATGACTGTGTCTATTCCTGTGGAAAATGCTGAGAGATTGGGATTGCGTGAAATTGTTTCTAAAGAAAAATTAGATGAAGTTGCTGCTGTGCTGCATGAGGTTCCTGACGTTCAGAGCATTAAAAGTATTTCTTGGAATAGACGCTTCCAGGTGTATATGGAGAAAATCAAGAGTGGTTGTATTCTGGAAGTGGCTAAGGTCTTCAAGATACTTGTTGTTTTGGAGCAGGAAAAAAAGATTTCTGTTGGGGAACGTAGGCTGTTGCATAACGCTAAACAGATTTTGCAAAGTGAAGTTATGCTAGTAAATAATGTTGATGCTGATCAAGCGGAAGCTTGGTTGAAAGGGTGCTGCTGAGAGGGCTGCACTCTTTTTCAATTTTGTTACAATTTTGTCGTGTATACATCAAGGTTATGGGCTAATCTTACTTGTATTTTATTGTAATTAACGCTATCATATAAACTAGGTGGGCTATTAAGTTTTGTTCACCTTGAATTTTAGAGGAAAGGAGGAAATATTATGATTAGAAAAATCTATAGCCTTATAATTGTTTTCGTTTTTGCTCTCACCGGACTCATAATTTTTGATTACTATTGGCCGTATATTTCTGAATACTTTGGCTATGATTTACAAGGACATGGTTTGTTTGGCATTGCGCTGGCTAATATTGTTTCTGGAACTATTGGTATAGTCGTATTTGGTGGTTTGGGTATGGCGGTTGCACCGTCAATTACCAATTTTATCTTAGGATATTCTGAGCGTTTGGCGATCACGCTGTCTCGTATTCCTACCAGTGACATTTTGGTTATGGTTTTAGGTATTGGCCTTGGTTTAATTATTGCAAACCTGATTGGTAGTCCTTTCGCTCATCTACCTATTATTGGACCTTATGTCCCAATTATTTTCAGTTTGATACTGTCTGTAGTTGGTGCGAAGGTAGCTTTGCGTAAACATACGGATATTACTGATTTCTTTGGGCGTTTGCGTGGAACCAATACTAATGCGCCGGATTGCGATTGTAACACTAAGGCACCGGCTTCTCCTAAGATGCCGAACTTGCAAATTGATTTGACTGCAGGTCCTTTAGGGGATCGTTTGTACAGCAATAACAAGCTGCTAGATACCAGTGTTATAATTGATGGTCGCGTTATGGATATTATGGCGGCAGGCTTCTTGGATGGCAAGGTTGTTGTGCCTAACTTCGTTTTGGAAGAGTTGCAAAAGCTTTCCGATTCTTCCGATAGCATGAAGCGTGCTAAAGGTCGTCGTGGTTTGGATTTAGTACAAGATTTGCAACATAGCTACGGAAAGCAAGTGTTGATTGTAGATTATGATTTTGATGATTTAGGTGATGTAGATAGTAAATTGGTACGTTTAGCTAAGCAAACGGATTCTTCCATCATGACCAATGATTTCAATCTTAATAAGGTTGCTGAAATCCAGGGTATTAAGGTCCTTAATATTAATGAATTAGCGAATGCTATTAAACCTGTTGTAATTTCTGGCGAAGAAATGAGCGTATACCTGGTGAAAGAAGGTAAGGAGCCTGGGCAAGCAGTTGCTTATCTTGATGATGGTACTATGATTGTTGTAGAAAACGGCAGACGTTTTGTTGGTTGTAGTATAGAAGTTATTGTAACTTCTGTTTTACAAACTGCGGCTGGCAGAATGATTTTTGCTCGTGCCAACCATAAAAATTGATGGAGGCTGGGTTTGGAAAATTTAGTTGCTATTATTCCTGCAGCTGGTGCAGGTAAGCGTCTAGGATTAGGAATAAACAAAGCTTTTGCAAAAATAAACAGTGTACCGCTTCTGGTACACTGTTTAACTATGCTTTCTGCTACTGGAATGATTACAAGAGCTATCGTGGTACTTGCCGCTGACGAGGTAGAGGAAGGTTATGAGCTGCTGAAAAGTTATCAAGCAGAACATTTTGCCACTTTACCCTTTGTTGTAGTGGCTGGTGGTAAGGAGCGCCAAGATTCTGTTGTCAATGCTCTTGAAGCGATAACTGAAACGGAAGGCTATGTTGCAGTGCATGACGGGGCGCGTCCCTTTGCCGGTAAGGAGGTTTTTGTAAGAACTTTGCAGGCCGCTAAAAAGTATGGGGCAGCTATTGCCGCTGTGCCTGTGAAGGATACTATTAAGGTTGTCAATGAAGAAGGAGAGGTTACTGCTACTCCTGCACGTAGCAGCTTGTATGCAGTGCAGACACCGCAAATCTTTGAAGTCAACCTATTAAAAGCCGCTTATGCAAATTTAGCGCAGAACCCTGCGCAGGTTACTGATGATGCTTCCGTAGTAGAGCTTTTGGGGCACAAGGTTGTTGTTGCTCAAGGCCGTTACGAAAATATAAAGATTACTACGCCGGAGGATTTGCTTTTTGCAGAAAACTTGTTGGCGCAGCAGGAGAAAAGAGATGGATAAATTTATGAAGATGCCACAGTTTCGTGTGGGTGTTGGCTACGATGTGCACAAGCTTGTTTCTGAACGCAAGCTTATTTTGTGTGGGGTAGAGGTGCCTTACGAGATGGGGCTTTTAGGACATAGTGATGCAGACGTTGCTTTGCACGCTTTAAGTGATGCGCTCTTGGGAGCTGCAGCACTTGGTGATATTGGCAAGCATTTTCCTGATACTGACGAACGCTTTAAAGGTGCGGATAGTGCCAAGCTTTTGGAGCATGTGGTAAGCTTGGTGCAGGAAAAGGGTTGGCAAATTAATAATGTGGATGTAACAATAATTGCCCAAAGACCTAAGCTGGCAAGCTATATTCCGGCAATGCGCAGTCGTGTGGCGCAAGTTCTTGGCATTGACGAGGATTGCGTTAACGTGAAGGCTACTACTACGGAAAAATTAGGTTTTACCGGACGTGGTGAGGGCATTGCTTCTGAAGTGGTGGCAAGCTTGGTGAAATAAGCATTATTGTTTGAATAAATGTGCCAAGCATAGTATAATAATGTGATGGTAAAAGTAGTTTTTAAACCAAATAGATTTTTGGAGGGATAGTATATGTGTGATGAAGTAAGAGTAAGATTTGCGCCGAGCCCCACTGGTCCGTTTCATATTGGTGGTGCACGCTCTGCACTGTTCAACTGGCTGTTGGCTCGTAAAACCGGCGGCAAATTGATTTTGAGAATTGAAGATACCGACTTGGAACGTTCCAGCCGTGAATCCGAAGAAAATATCAAAGCAGCTTTGAAATGGCTGGGTATGGACTGGGATGAAGGCATTGACGTTGGCGGTCCTTATGGTCCTTATCGTCAAACTGAACGTCTTGAGTTGTACAAAAAATATACTGACCAACTTTTGGCAGAAGGCAAAGCATACTACTGCTATTGTACTGACGAAGAATTGGAAGAAGAACGTCAAGCTTTGGTAAAAGAAGGCAAAATGCCTCGTTATATGGGCAAATGCCGCGACTTGACTCCGGAACAAATCGCTGCTTACGAAGCAGAAGGTCGTAAACCGACCGTACGCTTCCGTGTTCCTACTGACCAACAAATTGTAATTCACGACCTTGTTCGTGGTGATGTTGTATTTGACTCCAACGGTATTGGCGATTTCGTCATCGTAAAATCCGATGGTATTCCTACCTATAACTATGCTGTTGTTATTGATGACGCTTCCATGCACATCAGCCATGTTATTCGTGCAGAAGAACATCTTTCCAACACTCCGCGTCAATGCTTGATTTATGATGCTTTGGACTTCAAAAAACCGGTGTTTGGTCACATCTCTCTTATTTTGGGTAAGGACCATACCAAAATGTCTAAACGTCATGGTGCAACTTCTGTTGACCAATATCGTCAATTGGGTTATCTGCCTGCTGGTATCGATAATTTCTTGGCTCTCCTTGGTTGGGCTCCTAACAGCGAACAAGAATTGTTCAGTATCGAAGAACTTATCCAAGAATTCTCCATGGAACGTGTTGCTAAAAATCCGGCAGTTTTCGACATTGATAAACTGAACTGGATTAACCAACAATATATGCGTCAATTGGATGCAGAAGCTTTCTTTGAAGTTGCTAAACCGCATATGATTGAAGCTGGTTATATGACTGGTGAAGAAGAAGGCGAAAAACTTGAATGGTTGAAAAAGGTTGTTGCTACCTCTAAAGACCATGTTGCCTTTGGCGCACAAATTCCTGCTTGCGTAGAAATGTATTTTAACGATGAATTTGATTTTGAAAACGAAGAGGCTGCTGAAGTTTTGAAAGCTGAAACCGTACCTACTGTTATTGGTATGCTGTTGGAAGAACTGCCCAAACTGGAAGTGCTGGACGGTGCTGCTGTGAAAGGTTTGTTCAAAACCATCCAAAAAACTACCAAGCTGAAAGGCAAAGATGTATTTATGCCTATCCGTGTGGCTTTGACTGGCAACCAACATGGTCCTGAACTGGCTGAAATGGTTCCTCTGCTGGGTATTGAACGTACCGCAAATCGAGTTAAAGCAAGCCTTGCGAAAGCAGGTATTACCCTGTAAAGGAGAGTTTTTATGTCTATTAAAGTTTATAATACTTTAACCAAACAAAAAGAAGAGTTTGTACCTATTAATCCTGGCAAGGCAAACATCTACGTTTGCGGTGTTACTCCGTACAATCATCCTCACGTTGGTAATGCTCGTCCCTTCGTAACTTGGGACGTAATCCGTCGTTTCCTGGAACATGAAGGCTACGATGTAACTCACGTACAAAACTTCACTGATATCGACGATAAAATCATTAACACTGCTAACAAGGAAGGCGTGCAATGGTTTGACGTTTGCAATCGTTACATTGATTCCTACTATGAAGTAATGGACAAGCTGAACGTAAAACGCGCTCACGTTTATCCTCGTGTTAGTGAACATATTGAAGATATCATCCAAACTGTACAAACCCTCATCGACCGTGGCTATGCTTATGTGGTTGATGGTGACGTATATTATAGTGTAGAAAAATTTGAGCATTACGGTGAACTTTCCGGTCGTAATATTGAAGATATGATGGCTGGTGCTCGCGTTGACGTTGACGACCGCAAAAGAAATCCTATGGACTTCGCTTTGTGGAAAGCGGCTAAACCGGGTGAACCTGCTTGGCCCTGCCCTTGGGGTGAAGGCCGTCCTGGTTGGCACATTGAATGCTCTACCATGAGCATGAAATATTTGGGCGACAGCTTTGACTTCCATGGTGGCGGCAGCGACTTGATTTTCCCGCACCATGAAAACGAAATTGCTCAATCCGAAGGCTGCACCGGTTGCCATCCCTTCGTACATTATTGGCTGCACAACGGCTTCATTACTGTTAATGAAGAGAAAATGTCTAAATCCTTGGGCAATTTCTTCATGGTAATCGATATTCTGGAACACTTTGACCCGGAAACTCTGCGTTTCTTCATCGTTTCCACTCATTATCGTAGTCCGTTGGATTTCAGTGACGCTCGTTTGACCGAAGCGCAAAAGAGCCTCGGTCGTTTGCGTAACTCTCAAGAAACCTTGCGTGCATTGAGCACCATGATGAGTGCAGGTCCCACCGAAGCAAGTCTTGCTTTGCGTGAGAAGTTGGCTAACCTGCGAGTAGAATTCTTGGAAGCAATGCGCGACGATTTCAACACTGCTTTGGCAATTAGCCATATGTTTGCTCTGGGCAAAGAAATCAATATTTATCATAAAGAAATTACCGAAGCAGGTGCTAAACCTGACGGTAAACTGGTTGCCATGATGAACGCACTGTTTGCAGAAATGTGCTCCATCATCGGTGTACTGGAAAATACTACTGCTGCACCTGCTGAAGCAGGGGACAACAAAGAAGCAGAACTCGTTGAAATGGTTATTGCTCTGCGTCAAGAAGCACGCGCTGCGAAAAATTATGCACAAGCAGATGCTTTGCGTAATCAGTTGACTGCTATGGGCATTATCCTCGAAGACACCCCCCAAGGTGTTAAGTGGAAAAAACAATGAGGTTTGAACAATATCAAATGTTAAAACAACATGCGCTGGCTGCTTGTGAAGCGGCCGGCGCAAAATTTCCTGATGTGGGGCAGATGAATCCTATTATACTGGCTTACATCGGAGATGTTGTTTTTTCTATGTATGTAAGATTAAGATTACTGCCAACTTCCGGCCAGGTGCGTGTGATTCACGACTTGGGCTCCAAGATGGTTTCTGCTGTTTGTCAATGCAAGGCGATGCAGGAGTTACAGGAATCCTTGAACGAGGAGGAGCAAGTGGTATTTAGACGTGGACGCAATGCTAAATCTATGGTACCTAAGAGTGCTTCCGTTCATGAATATAGAATGGCAACTGCCTTTGAAGCGTTACTTGGATGGTTATTTTTACAGGAACGCCAATAGCGTTTAGAGGAGCTGCTGGATAAATCTTTCGATATCATCGTAAAAAATGTTAAAGCTAAAAAATGATAGAAGTGAGGTGTAAATATGGAAGTTAAATTATTACGTCATACGCCAGAGCCTGATAAAACCGTGGCAATGAGCGCACGTCTGTGCTATTCACCCATCGGTGCTGCCCAGTTGGAAGAAAAGATGAGCGATGAGCAAGCTGCTAAATTGGTACGCAAACTGGTAGGTATGGGGCATTATTCTCCTATGGAACATGTAACCTTTACCTTTGCCATTGAAGGTGTTTCTCGCGTTTTGACCCACCAATTGGTTCGTCATCGTATTGCTTCTTATTCTCAACAATCTCAACGTTATGTTAAAGAGCATAATTTTGAAACCATTATGCCTCCTTCCATTGCTGCCCGCCCAGAAGCTAAAGAAAAATTCGAAAAGCTTATGGTGGAAATTCAAGATCTATATAATGAATTTGTAGATATGGGCGTTTTAGCAGAGGATGCACGTTATGTTCTTCCTAACGCTGCTGAAACTAAAATCGTGTGTACCTTTAACGTACGCTCCTTGATGAATTTCTTTAAATTACGCTGCTGTACTCGTGCTCAATGGGAAATTCGTCAATTGGCTGAAAAAATGTTGGCCGAATGTAAGAAAGTTGCTCCCATCCTTTTCGAAAATGCTGGTCCTACTTGTATCAGTGAGGGTGTGTGCCATGAGGGTGAAATGACCTGTGGTCGTTTGGCGGCAATTTTGGCTGCAAAGGCTAAGCAGGAACAAAAATAAAAACCTGATTTTTAGGAGGGTTTTATGTCTGAGGATATTATCGCCGGTCGCAATTCAGTTACTGAAGCATTGCGCAGCGAGCGTTCCATAAATAAAATTTTAGTGCAGGATGGCGCTAAAGGTGGTAGCATTGGTGAAATCATTGCTGCTGCTAAGGCGAAAAGCATTCTCATTGATTATGTTAAACAAGAAAAATTAGATAAGCTTATACCCGGTATGCGTCATCAGGGTGTTGCCGCTATGGTTGCTCCCATTGCTTTTCAGACTTTAGATGACGTGTTTGCCAAGGCTGCTGCTAAGGATGAAGACCCTTTCATTCTGCTGTTGGATGAATTGCAGGATCCGCAAAACGTAGGCGCGCTTATCCGTACTGCAGATGCAGCAGGTGTGCATGGCGTACTGATGCCCAAACGTCATAGCTGTCCGCTGAATGCAGTAGTAGCGAAGATTTCCGCTGGTGCTGTGGAGTACGTACCTGTGGTGCAAATTGGTAACATTGCCCAGGCAATAGAGGATTTACAAAATCGTGGCTGTTGGGTAATTGGTGCTGATATGGACGGCGAAGAACATTATAGCGTAAGTATGACTGGTCCTTTGGTGTTGGTTATTGGTGCTGAAGGTAAGGGCTTAGGGCGTTTGGTAAAACAGAAGTGTGATACTATCGCTAGCATTCCTATGGGTGGGGGAGTATCCTCCCTTAATGCTTCTGCGGCAGGTGCCATATTAATGTATGAGGCGGTGCGTCAGCGTCGCTGTGCAGGCAAGTAAGATGGCAGAGTATTTGATTGTAGACGGCTACAATGTAATTAATGCCTGGAAGGAATTTGCCAAACTGCGTGAAGATAGCTTGGAACACGCTCGTGAAATTTTGGTTGCCAACATTTCTGAGTACGCCGCTTTTAAAGGACAACAAGGGATTGTTGTGTTTGACGCGCAGGAAGCACAGGGGGATGGTTCAGTTACAAAAATCCATGGAGTGGAAGTTGTTTTTACCAATGAAGGAGAAACAGCGGATTCTTGGATAGAGCGCAAAGCTTACGAACTACGGCACGCCAGGGCAAAAGTTTTTGTAGTAACAAGCGATTACGCAGAACAGATTAACGTGCTTGGTGCAGGTGCTTATCGAATTTCTGCTCGTGAGTTTCACGAGGATTATAAAAATGCTAAGAAGGCAATCGCTGAAAAGTTACGTCAGCCGGCAAGTGGATTGAACCGCAATGAGCTGGGAGGCAGGCTTGCAGACGATGTCTTGGCTCAGTTTGAAAGATTGCGCCGAAAGTAAAAAGTTGACGCTAAGGGATGGAAATAATATAATGAATTAACTATCTGTTATTTAGATAGACCTTAGTTGTTATTAGCGGAGGATATGTACTTTATGGTTACAGAAATACAAAACGATCCCTATGAAATCTTTGTGGATATGCCTGATGAAGAGATCGTTTTAGATGCACAGCTTAATGACAATGTACTGGCGCAGGAGTATTTGCTGCATAAATACAGAAACTTTGTTAGAGCTAAGGCACGCAGCTATTTTTTGATTGGTGCCGAGAGAGAAGATATAATTCAAGAAGGAATGATTGGTCTGTATAAGGCTATTCGTGATTTTAAAAGCGATAAGCAGTCATCCTTCCGTGCGTTTGCAGAGTTGTGTGTGACTCGCCAAATTATTACAGCTATTAAAACTGCAACAAGGCAAAAACACATACCGTTAAACTCATATGTATCTTTGAATAAGCCTATTTATGAAGAAGATTCTGATCGTACTCTGTTGGATATCATCAGCGGGGTGAAGGTTGCCAATCCGGAGGATATGGTTATCAGCCGTGAGGAGTTTGATGATATTGAGAATAAGATGAATAATATTCTCAGCGATTTAGAATGGAAAGTACTTATGAGTTATCTTGATGGAAAATCATATCAGGAGATTGCTGAGGAGCTTGATCGTCACATCAAGTCCATTGACAATGCTTTGCAAAGGGTAAAGCGCAAATTAGAGAAGTATATCATTAGTCGTGGTGACATCACTGATTTGCGTACTGTTTACAGTGGGTTATTAGCCATAGATCCAAGCGAGCGCTTTCATAGCAAAAAATAGCAGATGCTTATAAAAATTATGCAATTTCTGATAAAAGTGTAACAGTTATTAACACCATTCAGAAAATTTCTGAATGGTGTTGATTTTTTAGAGGAGTTTAACGATATTCAGCGAATATAGAGATAACTAAATAATAAATGGTTTTGAAATTTGCACTCTAGGGTGCTTAGGGAGGTTTTAATCATGGATCAAGTGGAAGCATTGGTAAAAGTTGTTGAAGAGGCTCAAGCTGACAAAGGTAACGTTGTTATCGTAACCGGCAAACCGGGTAGCGGCAAAAGTAAAGTATTACGTGAAGCTGCTGAAATGAAAAAATGGACTTATGTTGATTGCCGTATGTTGATTAGCGAAGAGTTCTTGGCTATTCCGGCTGCTGACAGGGGTTTGTATGCTCCTGACTTGTTCTCTACTATTTTGGAAAGCTATAATGCTGATGTAATTATTCTCGACAGATTGCAAACTTTGTTTGTTCCTGTATTCCACATTAATACTGATAGTTTGATGCGTAAGCTCAGTAAAAAATTCACCATCGTTACTGCATGGCCTGGTTATATGGAAAATGGCAACCTGTGCTATGATAAATTCGATGGCACTGAAGCTATTCGCATTAGCCCGGACGGATTTAAGATTTGGGATGTAGAAGGCTAATCGGAGGCTTAAATGGCTGAAAAGAAACGTCGCTTTGCCGTATTGACCGGCGGTGGCGATTGTCCTGGATTGAATGCTGTTATTCGTGCCGTAATCAAGACTTTTTTACAGAATGGCTGTGAGGTCTTTGGTATTTATAATGGCTTTAACGGACTCATAAATGGTAATTTAAAATTGATGGACTACGCTGATGTTTCTGGTATTTTGCCACGAGGTGGTACTATTTTGGGAACTACCAATCGTGATAACCCTTTTAAATTCGCTGTTGAGGAAAACGGTGAGCTCGTTTATTATGATATGCGAGATAAGGTAGTAGAAAATCTACAGAAGCATGATATTGAAGCATTAGTTGTTATTGGCGGGGACGGAAGTCTGAATATCGCTGCTAAGTTGGCACGTGAGTGCGGCATTAAGGTCGTTGGTGTACCTAAGACGATTGACAATGATTTGCCTTGTACAGAGCGTACCTTTGGCTTTGATACCGCGATGGCTATGGCTACTGAAGCTGTAGATCGGTTGCATACCACTGCCGAGTCCCATCATAGAGTTATGGCACTTGAGGTGATGGGACGTTATGCAGGGTGGATTGCGTTGCATAGTGGCATTGCAGGCGGTGCGGATGTTATTTTGATTCCTGAGATTCCTTATAGCATTGACTCTGTTATTGAGAAGATTGAGCAACGCAAGCGTAATGGCAAAAATTTTAGCATTGTTGTTATTGCTGAAGGAGCAAAGCCCATCGGAGGAGAGCTTTCTGTAGCGCGTGTAGTAAAAGGAAGCTTTGAGCCTATACGTTTGGGCGGAGCAGGTGAAAAGCTGGTGCGTGAAATTGAAGAACGTACTGGTATTGAATCTCGTTGTACAGTACTTGGGTATTTGCAACGTGGTGGTTCTCCTACTTCTTATGATAGAGTGTTGTCTACCCGTTATGGCGTAGCTGCTGCCGAGGCGTGCTTGCGTGGCGAATATAATGTTATGGTGTCCCTGTATCATGATCAGATAGTTACTGTGTATATTCAAAAGGCGGCGTCCAGTCCGCGCCTCGTTCCGGTTGATAGTGAGATCATTAGAACCGGACGGCAGATTGGTATTTGCTTTGGTGATTGAGTATATTCAATTTTATATTTACATAAAAAGACGACTTCGGTCGTCTTTTTTCATTATGTTTTGTAAAAAATGAGTGAAGCATATAAATAATTTATTGCTGAACAAATAGGTTGCGTGTATAATGAGTTAGCATAGTTAATTCATACTAAAGGATTGTATTTTATGGATCAATATTTAATTGCCGTCATTGTCGGAATTGTAGAAGGCTTGACAGAATTTTTACCTATTTCTTCAACAGGACATATGATTATCGTTGCTAATATGCTTGGCTTTGATGAACGCATTGCACATGTTTTTGAGGTTTTTGTTCAGCTGGGAGCAATCCTTTCTGTTATCTTTATATATAAAGAGCGCTTTTATCGATTTTTTACCAAGGAAGGATGGCAGGTTGACAAAGGATTAAGCGTGTGGCATATTGCTGCTGGTACTCTACCTGTGATGTTGATAGCATTTTTTCTTTACGATTATATTAAAGAGTATCTTTTTGGACCGTTGACTGTGATTTATGCTTTGGTTGCAGGTGCATTGCTTTTAATGTATGCGGAATATAAAACTCAGGGCAGGCAGGAACAGTTGGTTCAGGATGTTGACAAGATTACAATTAAGCAAGCTTTCTGGATAGGTATATATCAAATTCTTTCCTTGTGGCCCGGGTTTAGCCGTAGTGGAAGCACTATCGCTGGAGGGCTTCTAGTTGGATTGAGTCGTGAGGTTGCTGCTCATTACACCTTCTTGGTGGCCGTACCATTGATGTTTGTAGCATGTTCATATGATTTGCTTAAAAACATCCATATTTTGAACACGGGTGATTTTCAAATTTTAGCTATTGGTTTTGTAACAGCTTTTGTGGTGGCATATTGGTCCGTACTCTGGTTCTTAAAGTTCCTACATAAATATAGCTTAAGTAGCTTCGCTTATTATCGTGTTTGTCTAGCTGCTTTTTGTTATTGGTACTTTTATATGTAAGAAGTTGACAAAGGTTAATGATTAAGTTATAATACTTCAAGTAATGATGCTGGCGTAGCTCAATAGGCAGAGCAGCTGACTTGTAATCAGCAGGTTGGGGGTTCGATTCCTCTCGCCAGCTCCAGTAGAAATGGCGCCGCTTAGCTTGCGGCGTTTTAATTTTCCAAAGATGCGAAAAAAGTTAACAAAAAGTGTTGACAACGCTAATGTGATGCAGTATAATCTTTCTTGTCGCAACGGTGAGGTTCCCGAGTGGCTAAAGGGAGCAGACTGTAAATCTGCCGCGTTTCGCTTCGTTGGTTCGAATCCAACCCTCACCACCACCGATATCGCGGGGTGGAGCAGTTGGTAGCTCGTCGGGCTCATAACCCGAAGGTCGCTGGTTCAAGTCCGGCCCCCGCAACCAATTTCATATGCTGATGTAGCTCAGTCGGCAGAGCGTATCCTTGGTAAGGATAAGGTCACCAGTTC
>JAFTMR010000052.1 GCA_017452325.1 Phascolarctobacterium sp.
GGTAGTGGTCAAAGCGCCAGCGCGGGTGCCGCCAATACCTTTAGCATATGCCAAAGCAAGGTCAAAAGCTTTGCCGGTTGCATCTTGGTAAGCAGTTACCAGTACGGGAACACCGCTGCCTTCAACATAGGTACGACGAACCAAATGGCCAGGACCTTTCGGAGCAACCATGAATACGTCGATGCCAGCAGGAGGAACGATTTGGTTGAAGTGAATGTTAAAGCCATGAGCGAATGCCAGAGCGTTGCCCGGTTCCAGGTTCGGTTCAATATCTTTATAGTAGGTAGCAGCTTGTTTTTCGTCAGGAATGAGAATCATAACTACGTCAGCAACTTTAGCAGCTTCAGCAGCAACCATAACTTTCAAGCCAGCAGCTTCAGCTTTAGCCCAGGATTTGGAACCTTCATACAAACCAACAACAACATTTACGCCACTTTCTTGCAGGTTCAATGCATGAGCGTGACCTTGAGAACCGTAACCGATGATAGCAACGGTTTTACCAGCTAATAATTCCAGATTTGCGTCTTCGTTGTAATAAATTTTTACCATTTTGAACACCTCGAAAAATTTTTTATAAATTTATTAGTAAATATAGGGATTGGCTATATTTAGCAGCAATTAGATATGGGTTTTTACGAAATCGTAAATAACTGCGCCAGCAGCAACCATGGGCTCTACCAAATCGCTCTGGTTAACACGCACTTCAATCAAGAAGGGCTTGGTTCTATTTTGCGCCTCTTTAAGCGCTTCGGTAAACTCTTCACAAGTGGTAACGGTTCTGCCGTCAGCACCGCAGGACCTTGCAAAACCGACAAAATCAAATTCGGTCAAGATAGTTGAAGAATATCTTTCATTGTAGAACAATTGCTGCCATTGTCTTACCATACCTAAGCAGCTGTTATTGATGACAATATCAATCAACGGCAGGTTCTCGCGGCTTGCAGTAAAGAGCTCCATACCTGTCATCTTAAAGCCGCCGTCACCGCAGATATGCACGATTTGGGAATCAGGCTTTGCAAACGCCGCACCCATAGCACCGGGCAAACCAAAGCCCATAGTGCCACAGCCACCGGAAGTAAGATGATGACGCGGTTTATCAATAGTGAGGTATTGGGCTGCCCACATTTGATTTTGGCCAACGTCCGTTACATATATAGTATCCCTATCCGCAAAAGCCTTGTTCAGTTGAGTCATTACCCAAGGTGCAGTAAGCCTTGTGCCATCGGTCAGAGAGCGGTCTTCCATTTTATCCCATTCTCTGATTTGCTCCCACCATTCCGGATGTTTGTTTTCCTTTACTAAAGGCATAAATTTTGCCAAGGTTTCCTTCAAGTCACCTGTCAGCGGCAAGGTTACTTCAACATTCTTATCCAGTTCCGATTGGTCAATATCCATTTGGATAATGGTCTTTTCACCTGCGTAACGGTTTCTATCACCGGTTACCCTATCACTCAAGCGACTACCCGCTACGACCAGTACGTCCGCATTGGCAACGGCAAGGTTACAATCTATGTGCCCATGCATACCGGTGAGTCCAATAGCACGCTCATCGCTGCCCGGGTACACACCCAAACCCATCAAGGTGCTTACTACCGGCAAATCTGCCCTGTTAGCAAGCTCGATAAGTTCTGCTTCCACACCACTTGTAACCGCACCGCCACCAATCATCAAGACTGGTCTTACCGCCGCGTTCAGAGCCGCAGCAGCTTTCTCAATATTCCCCTCATTGGCCTTCATAACTTGTGGTACTTCTATTTCTTCTAATTCCGGATACTCAAGTTCTTTAACGGTTAAGTCACTGGGTACATCAACCAGAACAGGGCCGGGTCTACCACTCTTGGCTATAGCGAAAGCCTTTCTCAGCATCGGTACAAGGTCTTCACTCTTGCGCACGATGGCATTATATTTTGTGATGGGCATTGTTACGCCCACAATATCAATTTCCTGGAAGGAGTCACGTCCCAAATTCGCCACAGGAACTTGGCCTGAAATAGCAACTAGAGGGACGGAGTCCAGATAGGCCGTAGCCAAACCGGTTACAATATTAGTAGCACCGGGACCGGAGGTTGCGATACACACACCCACCTTACCGCTCGCTCTGGCATAACCATCAGCTGCATGGATGGCACCCTGTTCATGAGCAGTCAACACATTCTTTAAGGGAGCATCGTACAACGCATTATATAAAGGAATAACAGCTCCGCCGGGATATCCAAAGACCGTTTCAACGCCTTGCTCCTGCAAAACCTTGATAATAGCCTGTGCACCAGTCATTTTCATTCCATTTACCTCCTTACACACCAGTATCCACAGATACAACAGATACTTGTTTTGCCAACAGCTTTGCAACCTGAGCAGCAGCAGCATCTTGCAGCAAGATTTCTAAGCTCAGAGTATCATCCTGCACATCCATATGTAAGGAGCGTATTTGAGCGCCTTGTTTAGCCAGCACTCTCAAAATTCTCGGCAACAAAGTTTCTTCGTTTTTACCGGTTACAAGTACTTTTTCAAACATTACCTTCTTCCTCCTTAAATTTAGGGGCTGCCTTATGCTGTATAGCGTCATTTATAAAGAAAGCCCCTGCTTTTATACAGCAGGGGCGTAATATACGCGGTACCACCCTTTTTTATCACTTTGCACCAGTCCAACAACCAGCTCAGATGTAACGTATCTGCTACGCATCAGTCTACTCGAAAAACTTTCGCTGACGAGTTCATGGGTGATTTACTCCACAAGACTCCGTACCGATTTACACCAACCATCGGCTCTCTGCAACTTCAACTTGCTTTTCTTCCCAATCATTACCTTTATTGAGAAATTTGAAATTAAGAGTATTATGCACCTTTTTTTGTTATTTGTCAACAAAAAGTTTCATTAGAATTTTTTTAGATACATTTCTACATTTTTTGTAACAGTTGTTGCATATTCATTTTGATTTGCAAGCAAATAGTCCTTGATTTCTACACTTAAACCGCCCTTGTCCGGGTTAAGAACTTTTGCATATGCTAAAGCATAAGCCTTGCCAGCTTCGGTATCTGCGTTCAGATCTTGCGCGCCAGCAACATCAAGCTCTGCTGCTTCAGCAATCTTGCCCATCAGCTCAGAGTTATTTTCTGCAATCAATTGAAGGGCAGCCAGCCACAAAACATTGGTCAGTTTAAAATGTACTTTGCCTTTCAGGAATTTAACTGCTGTTGCAAAATCCACCTGTGCCAGGTCAGCGTTACAGAAGCTCAAGCGATAGCCAAAGGTATCTGCAATTTCGCAATGCACTTGCAGGTCTTCGTGAAGAGCCTCTTTTTCTTGCAAGCCGTCCATGCAAATGGAAGCCAGTTTAATATTATTGCGTTGCAATTCGTTAGCAATCAGGTAATGTTCTTGTGGAGTCAGCATTTTGCCCGGTTTGGACAAGGAAAGTTCAAAGTCAATATCCCAAGGAGTGTTTTTCAAATAGGAGTTATAAATGAATTGTACGTGCATGATTGCTTCGCCGTATTCCAAAACAATGCGACGCAATTCAGCTTCGGTAAATTTAACGGTTTGGGTTCCCACTTTAAACTCTACATTTAAATAGGATGCTGCCAAAGCAGCGCGGAACACTTCATTCAATTCATTGTAGCGTTTTTCGATAGTTTCTTCAGAAAGTTTTTCCAAGGACAGGTCAATTTTATCGCTGCAATCAAAGCCAATCATACTGTAGCCGTAGAGCAATGCTTTAACAATATCTTCCTCAGCTTTGATACCAGCTGCGTTTGCACCATAGCCTTCCTTGTAGCCATTCTCCAGAATACCCCAAGTAGCAGTGTCCACCGCTTCCAAGAAATTACGTTTCAGAGCAGCGCTATTATCCGGGGTGTAATCTACCAATACAGGCTTCAATTGACGTTTGGCAAAAAGCTCTGCTACGAAAGCATCTGCCACACCTAACCAATCGCTAAAGCCAACGGAAGTACCCTTGGTTCCGCAAGCACTGGGGGAAGCCCACTTTACAAAGCGACGCACAACAGCTGCATTGTTAGGATTCAATTGCATAACAGAAATGTTAGCACCATTTTCTTCCACAGTTTTTTCTGCAACGAACATTTTACCCATTTGGGTTTCTTCTTTAGACGCAAATACCAAACGTTTGCCTTCTTCGGTTACTGCCAAGGCCAACCAGCCACCAGGAACCTCGCACAAAGATTTATTTATGATTTTGCCTGCTGCCTTTTCCATGGCAGCTACTGCTAATGCTTGTTTAAAAGCCATTTTTATTCCTCCATCTAATTTTAATCATACATAGTAATATTATCTCTAAAAATCACCTTTTATGCAAGCCTAACCTAATTTATTGTACTAAAAAACTTCTGTTTGGGCAGTGTTCAAAAGAGTAATTAGCTTTATATTTTCCTTCCACAAAATATATGCTACTAGTTCACAAATTTATTTTGATTTATCAACATTATTCACAGCTTTATCCACAGTTTTTGTGGAAAACTCCCACATCTCCCCAAGTTTTCCACATAATTTAATTTTATAAAACCTTATAAAATGGGGATTTCTTCTACTTTATCAACATGTTATGCACAATCTGTGGATAACTTTGGTGGATTGTGCATATTATTTCCACAGCACTAGATATTGTGATATAGGGGTTTTATGCCTTGTTTACCCCAGTATTTTATTGTTCGTTTAGCGGGCAAACCACCCTATTTTATGTACAAACACCTAGGAAATTTACTGAAATTAAAAACGCACCCAAGATATCTGAGTGCGTAAGATTAGTAATTATTTTGTTCTTAACTGTGAACAGATGAAGAAGGCAAGCCCCGTCCAGATACAGCCAAAAGCAATAACATGAGTGAAGGTAAAGGCTTCTTCATACATAAAGACACCTATCAAAAGGCTAATAGTGGGAGCGATGTACTGCATAAAGCCAACCATTTTCAAAGGAAGCATTTTAGCGCAGTTGGTAAACAGAATCAAAGGAGTTGCAGTTACTGCCCCTGCTCCCATCAAAAGAGCAATGGTTCCCATACCGCAGCTTTCGTAGCTATTGCCACCATTCTTGCTTAAATGAAACAAATAACCAAGTGCCAGAGGGGAAAGCAGCAAAGTTTCCAGCATAATACTGGTTAAAGCGTTAACCTTGATAATCTTTTTCAGCAAACCGTAGAAGGCAAAGGTAGCAGCCAAAGACACACTTACCCATGGCAGGCTGCCATTTTTGATAATCATAGCACCGATCCCCAGGCAGGCACAGAGTACCGCAATGATTTGCAGCTTATCCAGACGTTCCCCTAAGAACACCATACCGAAGAGCACGCTTACCAAGGGATTGATGTAGTAGCCCATACTGGTTTCCACAATGCGACCGTCTTCAACCGCCCAAATAAAAATACCCCAGTTAAAGCTGATGGTAACAGCAGCCGCAAGCATGGTCAGCCCCGTCTTCCAAGTGCTAAAGACGCCCTTAGTTTCTTCTATGAACATCTTGAGCTTACCCATCAGGAATAATAGTAAACCTACGAACACTGCGGACCAGATAAAACGACTTGCTAAAATTTCCATAGCAGGCACTTGATGTAAAAGCTTCCAATATATAGGTAGCACACCCCATAGCAAATACGCGCCTAAACCATATGCAATTCCAAGCTTGTAATCCTTATCCATAGTAAGACCTCTTTTAAAATTTCTTCCGTAAGCTTTCCGGAACAGGTATCTTCAAAGTAATGATAGTAGCACCAATAGAAAGCCAAGTTAAAAGCTGCATAACGAAGGGTAACCCAAGATTATCAGCCAGTACTCCCAAAAGAGTTACGCCCAAGCCACCTAAACCCACACTAAAGCCAATGGTCAACCCTGCTGCCATACCCACGTTATTAGGCAACATTGTTTGGGCTAAAACAATTGTTGTGGCGTTGGAACCGATGATGAAAACCCCGGCAGCAGCAACTACGGCAATGATAGAAGCCTCCGTATAGACCTTATCTATCATCCAGATAGGTGGTACGCTTAAAAGCATGGAGCCGCAAATTACAGCTCTCGCCCCTAATTTATCACTTAGCACTGCTCCGATATAAGTGCCCGCTACACCACCCAAAAGGAATACGGTTACCAGAAGGCTGGCAAAAACAGGCTCACTATCTCTAAACTGCATAAAGAACAAGGGTAAATAGGTTGATACCCCCGTATGAATAGTGGACCGCAGGAAAATAAAGAACAACAGTAAAATTAAGCCGAAGTACGAAAGCACTGCAGTACCTTGCTTTACCTTAGCGGCTGCCTGCTTCAGGCTATGCTCTATATTTACACGCTTATATTCAGCCAGATAATGCAGCATATAACCAAGGACCAAAGCTCCGGGGATGACAAAATAGGTTGTATTATGCAAACCGCCCTCAAGACCAATAAGGAATGTCATCATCATAGAGCCTGCCGCCATACCGGCATTGCCCCCCAAAGAAAAGAGTCCCATATTACGCGCCTTAGTATTATCATCACTTAAAAAGTTTACCGTTTTAGATGCCTGCGGATGGTAAGTGGCACTGGAAACACCAATGACAATAACTGTTAGAAGCAGCAAAGCATAGGAGCTTACCCAGCCAACTGCTGCAAAGCCTGCACCGGCCAAGGCAGCACAAAACGGCAACATCCCCGGCAAAGATTTTTTGTCAGTGACGTAACCAAAAACCGGTTGTATAACCGAAGACGTAACATTTTGAGTTAAAACTATCGCCGCCATTTGCGCATAACTTAAAGAAAAAAGCTCTTTCAAATGGGGCAGAACGATGGGTAGCGCACCTGCCTGCATATCCGTCACCAAATGACCAATTGCTAAGGAGATGACTGCCCAAAAAGATTTCTTATTCATTTGAAAAATTCTCCCGCTCAATAATTTAACTATTTATATATTTTAGCATATCTAAGTAGATTTACAATAGTAGGGAAAAGTTGCTATCTATCACAGGCGCATACAGTAACCGGCAGATACATTAAAGAATACAAATTTTACTCCCTATTCAGTCGCAAAATTTGCATAGCCTTCGCTGTCACGATTATCCGCTTCGTCATGCCTATCGGTGGCAGCTAACGCCAAGGAAGTTGTCTCGCTTACGCTCGCAACCACTGCCAGGCTTCATTTGCGCGTCGCTCCGCTCCTTCAAATATCGCCTGCCATGTGTCCCAGGCTTCGCCTGTTAGTCTATATAACTATCAGATAAAATAAAAATACCGTACCATTCGGTACGGTATTTTTATTTTAACCGGCAGCTATCTATCCTCCCAGGCCGCTTCCAGCCAAGTACTTTCGACGTTTAAGGGCTTAACTACTGTGTTCGGGATGGGAACAGGTGGATCCCCTTAGCCATCACCACCGGATTATTTGATTCTCAGGTTATACC
>JAFTMR010000053.1 GCA_017452325.1 Phascolarctobacterium sp.
CCCCGACCCACGGCTTAGAAGGCCGTTGCTCTATCCGACTGAGCTACTGAACCATATTTATTTTATGGAGCGGGCGATGGGAATCGAACCCACAACATCAGCTTGGAAGGCTGAGGTTTTACCACTAAACTACACCCGCGTACATAAAGCTATTTAATTGGTCGGAGCGGCAGGATTCGAACCTGCGACCCCCTGCTCCCAAGGCAGGTGCTCTACCAAACTGAGCCACGCCCCGAATACAAAGGATATTATAACTGTTTAAGTATAAAAAGTCAAGTTTTAAATGAGCTTATACTATAAATTCTATAAGGCAACATAATCGGATGCCTTCTTTATAAATTCCAACAACATAACCTTGTTCAGTAGTAGCAAGCTTAATGGTAGCAGTATCATTCAAAAGCAAAGGTTTCTTATAATTTATTCTGATGGCTTGGAAATTTTGTTCGTCGTACAAATTTTTCGGTAGGACTTCCATGGCAAGGATAAGATAGTTTGTATTGTGAACATGTCCGTTAAAATCAATATCGTTTCTGCGGATGACGATTTGTTTTTCAGTGCTAAAGCTTGTGGGAGCAGCAATCTTTTTAACAGGATTGTCGATAACCGTTAATGGTTCAGGCTTGTATCTTGCTAGGTCTTCATCTGTAAGGCGGACTGGTCTGTTTCTTGTCAAATCAAAAATAGAAATATAGGCTTGGGCTTTAATGTAGACGTTACTATTTGTATCCATCAGCAAAAATTCTCTAATACTACTGGAAATACTAATATTACTGTTGACCCAAGATTTTATTTTTACAGGCCCGTTATTTTTAGGAAGGTCGAGAATGCGAATGTCCCAGCCGGTCATAATCCAGTTTACTGCTTTCTGACTACGAGCCAGAACATCATCGCCGGTACTGGCTGCATGTTGCATAGCAGCATCGTCTAGCATATTAAGAATTGCAGTGAGGGTTGTTTTGCCGTTTATGCCCCAAGTATCTGCAAGTGGTTTTACTTCATGTTGATAGAACATAATGTATCTCCTGTAAAATATTTAATACTCATATAAATTATAGCATACATTAGATGAGTATATTAAAAAACTAAAAGTATAGGAGTTATTTTTTACATACTTTTCTTATTCGTTTTAATGCCTGGGAAGCTTTTTTGTGCTATAATTATAGCAGTAATTTTATGGAGGTTCTGTTTATGAGAATAGAAGGTGCTGGTGGTTGCTTTGATGACCGCATTTATGATCTTGATAGAGGTATTGCGTGGAACATTGTTTTATTAAGTGTTAACGAGATGGGTGTAACTGTTGATGAGGTTGACGAGGCTCGTTTTATTATCAAGTTCCATAACAAAGATAAGATTATGCAAGTTGCAGTGCAACCCATTGATGATGAGGCTGTACATGTAATTATGGATTCCACGAAGGAACGCTTGCAAATTTATTCCTGGAAGAAGGAGACCAAGGAGGTTGAACTGTTCTACGATTTATTTGAAAATAAATTGCGTGAATTTAGAGCGTTCATCCTGTGTCCCCAATGTGGCGAAAAGATTAGCTCCTTAGCAAAATTCTGTCCGGAATGTGGAGCTAAAATTAAATAAAATAAAAAAGAAACCAAATACCGAAAGGTATTTGGCTTCTTTTTAAATCCGAACGGATTAGATAGCGCGGTTAACTTTACCGGAACGCAGGCAACGGGTGCAAACATTAACACGTTTAACGCTGCCGTCTACAACTGCTCTTACTTGTTGGATATTCGGTTTCCAAGCACGTTTGGTGTGTCTATTGGAGTGGCTGACATTGTTGCCAGACATTGTGCCTTTACCGCAAACTTCGCAGATAGATGCCATGATTTCCCACCTCCTTGAACGTATTAAAAGGTTCATTGCATCAAATTTAACAAAAGTATCATACCATAAACATACAAGAAAAGCAAGTTAATTTTAAGGGTTGGTAACAAAATTATGTGGTGGAAAGAACCGGTCACCTCAATAAGAGGTGTAGGCAATAAAAAGGCAGCAGATTTAGCTGCTCTCAATATTCATACTGTTGGTGACTTATTGGAGTACTATCCTAGGCAAGAAGCCTATACTGATTTTTCGCGTCTCAAAACCATTGCGGAACTTGTTACTGACGGAAGCAAGCAGCTTTTCAAGGCAACAGTGTATCAGTTGCGTGAAGGCTTTAATGGTGTGAGACGTTTTATCACTGTAACCGTCAGGGATGAAACAGGTTATGCAGACATCTTTTTTTTCATGGGACAGCGCTTTGTTGCCAAAAGCTATAAGCCCGGTACTACTTTACTGATAACGGGTCGTATCAAAAAGGGACGTATCTCCAAGATGGTGTCCGAGCCTCACTGTCAAATCATTGATGCTGATTATGAGCAGGCCTTAGGAATTATTCCTACTTATAATTTATCTGGCAGTCTGTTGCAGAAGAATATGAGTACTTGGGTAAAATATGCACTAAAAAAAGCAGAAGAGGAGTTACCGGAAAGTTTACCAGAGAGGGTTATACGCAAATATTCTCTGATAGATAGGGTTAGTGCTCTAAAAAATATTCATTTTCCTGAGAATTGGAAGCTGCTTTCTGAGGCACGCAAGCGCCTAGTATTTGAAGAATTATTTTTACTGCAATGCGGTTTGTTATATTATCGGGGTCAACGTCAGGAGGAAAGGCAAGGTTTAAAGCATGGTGTTGATGGTGAGCTGTTGCAGCAGGTTACGAAAAATCTGCCCTTTAAATTAACTGCGGCGCAACAACAGGCTTGGCTTGATATTTCTTTGGATATGCAGGATGTAAAGCCCATGCATCGTATTTTGCAGGGAGATGTTGGCAGTGGTAAAACAGTTGTCAGCGCTCTTGCCTTGGCCAAGGCAGCAGAGAATGGTTATCAGGGGTGCATTATGGCACCAACAGAAATCTTGGCAACGCAGCATTACGAAACATTGAAGGAATATTTAGAGCCTTTTGGTGTACGCGTTGCTCTGTTGACCGGTGGGATGCGTGTGAAAGAGCGTCGTAAGCTGCTTATGGACTTGGAGCTAGGATTGATAGATGTATTGGTTGGTACTCACGCTCTTTTGCAGGAAGATGTTAGATTTGCAAAGCTTTCTCTGGTAATTACTGACGAGCAGCACCGGTTTGGTGTGGAGCAGAGAGCGAAGCTTACCAATAAATCGGACTATGCTCCTGATGTTTTGATTATGACGGCAACGCCTATTCCTCGTACCTTAGCTTTGACTGTGTACGGAGATTTGGATATATCTTTAATGAAGGGAAAACCGCCTGGTCGCAAACCTGTGCAGACGCTGTGCTATACGGAAGAAAAGCGCAAAGATGTTTATGCAGGAGTGTTGCGCCAACTTAAGGCAGGTAGACAGGCTTATGTTGTTTGTCCCTTGATTGAAAATAGCGATATATTGGATGTGCGGAGTGCAGAAAGCGTTTATACCGAGCTGGTACAAAAATTTTTACAGGATATTCCCTGTGCTTTACTGCATGGTAGGCTAAAGGCTACAGAAAAGGATGGCATTATGGCTGACTTTGTGGCTGGAAAGATAAAGGTGCTGGTAAGTACTACTGTTATTGAGGTTGGGGTGAATGTTCCCAATGCAACTCTAATGGTAGTAGAAAATGCCGAGCGTTTTGGCTTGGCTCAGCTGCATCAACTTCGAGGACGCGTAGGGCGTGGTAGTGAGCAGTCCTATTGCGTGCTTTTGACTCCGGCGGATAGTTCCGAAGCAATGGCGCGGCTACAAGTATTGCGTGATAGTGATGATGGTTTTTATCTGGCAGAAAAAGATTTGGAGCTACGTGGAGCAGGGCAGTTGTTTGGACTGCGTCAGCATGGCTTGCCTGATTTGCGTATAGCTGATATACTTCGAGATACGGATGTAATAGTGCAGGCTCGAAATATGGCACAAAGTCTGCTGAAAAATGAAAGTGATTGGCAGGAAATGCTTACCTTTGTAGAAAGGCAGCTTGATGATCGCTTTCGGATGATTTTTAACGTGTAAGAGGTTATTATTTTGGATAAGAGGAATTGGCTTCAGAACCCGGATACAATTTCAAAGCTAGTGATTGCAGTGCTTTTGGTAGTACTCTTGGGGCTGATTCATTTTTTTGCCCAAGATTTTTTCAATACCTCCTTTAAGCTTGCTGTTAGTGGCAATGTTAATGGCTTAGTGGAATATTTACGTTCCTTTGGACCTTGGGCAATGGTCATAAGCTTTTTGTTAGATGTGCTCATTAACGCGGGAAGCATATTTCCTTCAGTCTTTCTTTCCACCGCGAATGGTTTGATTTTTGGTTTACCCATAGGTATTTTAATATCTTGGCTTGCTGAAACTGTTGGCGTTGTTATTAGTTTTATTCTAATGCGGTTCTTCTTTCGGAGTACTGCGGAAAAAATTATCGCCAAAAGCAATAGCTTGAAGCATATTGATGAGGCAAGTGGCAAGCATGGCTTGGAGTGGATGGCTTTTGCCAGGGCCTTGCCCTACTTTCCTTCAGGAATTTTAACGGCTATTGGTGCTGTGAGCAGTATTAGTGTACGCGATTACATCATTGCCAATTTAATAGGTAAATTTCCTTCCACAGCTTTAGAGGTTGTAATTGGCCATGACCTGGTAAATTACAAGGAGCATAGTGAGCGCTTAGCAATCTTGGTCATTATTGTTGTACTTATCTTTTGGGGATATAAAAAACTGCGGAACAAGCAGGATTCCGGAAAATAGTTTCTAATTAAAATTCGTTGCCATTTCCTCCTTAGTAATCTATAATGAGATTAGGTCAAGCTATAGATTAAGAAGGGGGAATTTTTGTGTCTAAACATCAATTTACAGACATTCGTGTTGCTATTGATCAGGATAATCCGTCGATTCAGCGTTTGGAGTTCAAATGTATAAAGTGTGGAGCTTGCAAGATTGTTTGCACGCACGATATTGGAGTGTGTGGGACTTATGATTTAGAAAAAACAGGCGATGTACCTGTTTGTATTCATTGCGGCCAGTGTGCTAATGTTTGCCCTGTAGATTCCATCACTGAGAAGTTCGAGGTTTATCAGGTTGCGGAAGAAATCCGTAATCCTGAAAAGATTGTTATCGTTAGTACTTCTCCTTCCGTACGTATAGCTCTGGGTGAAGAGTTTGGTATGACTGATGGTAGCTTTGTACAAGGAAAAATGGTAGCGCTGTTACGCAAATTGGGTGTGGATTACGTTTTGGATACCAATTTTGCAGCAGATTTGACTATTGTTGAAGAAGCAAGTGAATTGGTTGAGCGTATCGTAAAGGGGAATAAGCCCCTTCCTCAATTTACAAGCTGTTGCCCTGCTTGGATTAAATTTATGGAAACCTACTATCCTGAAATGCGTGAACATCTTTCTACGGCTAAAAGTCCTATTGGGATGCAAGGTCCTACCATTAAAACTTATTTTGCTAAGAAGATGGGGATTGACCCGACTAAAATCGTCAATGTTGCTTTGACTCCTTGTACGGCGAAGAAATTTGAAATTCGTAGGGATGAAATGCAGGCAGCTGCCAAGCATTTGGGAATAGAGGGCATGCGTGATATGGATTA
This sequence comes from Phascolarctobacterium sp., assembly GCA_017452325.1. GTDB lineage: Bacteria > Bacillota > Negativicutes > Acidaminococcales > Acidaminococcaceae > JAHHUH01. The sequence continues at coordinate 5,576 of JAFTMR010000053.1, forward strand.
TGTAATCACCACTCGTGAATTGGCAATGCTAGCTAAGGATGAGGGGATTGATTTTGTTAATCTGCCCGAAGAGGATTACAATGACTTCATGGGTAATGCCAGTGGTGCTGGGGTAATCTTTGGTAATACTGGTGGCGTTATGGAGGCAGCAGTGCGTACTGCTTATGCCTATGTAACCAAAAAAGAAGTACCTGCAGGGCTGCTTAATTTACAAGCGGTACGCGGTATGGATGGCATTCGCGAAGCAGTGGTCGATATTGATGGTGTTAAAGTGAAGGTTGCTGTTGTGTATGGTACTGCCAATGCACGCACCTTAGTCGAAAAAATCAAAGCCGGCGAAGCTGATTACCATTTTGTAGAAGTTATGACTTGTCCCGGTGGTTGCATCGGTGGTGGTGGACAACCTAAGGATAGGGAATATAAAGGTGATGCGTTGCGTGAAAAACGTATTGAAGGTTTGTATAAGCGTGACAACGCAATGCAACTGCGTTTAAGTCATGAAAATCCGCAAATCAAAGCATTGTATGAGGAGTTTTATGGCGAGCCCTTGAGTGAGCTGGCAGAAGCTATGCTACACACCATGTACTTTGATAGAAGTGAAGATTTAGGGAAATAAAAATTTTCAAAGTGATTTCTAAATACTAGTGTTAAGCGAGGTATGGACATTGTTCATATCTCGTTTTTTCTTTGTCCAAAAAGGTAATATTTCTTGGTATCGTAGTGTAGTAATTTAGAATATATTAAATGTTTCACGTGAAACAATTTATATTTTGGAAAGGATGAAGAAAATGACTAGTAGGGTTTATGGTTACGTTAGGGTATCCAGTGTGGAACAAAACGAAGTAAGACAGCTATTAGCCTTAAAAAAGCTTGGCATAGTAAGGAAAAATATCTTCATTGATAAACAAAGTGGTAAGGATTTTGAAAGACCTAAATATAAAAGACTAGTGAAAAGATTAAGACCCGGTGATTTACTTTATATACAAAGCATTGACAGGCTTGGAAGAAATTATTTGGATATTCAGGAACAATGGCGAATTCTGACGAAGGAAAGGGGCATTGACATTGCCGTAATCGATATGCCCTTGCTTGATACAAGAAATGGTAAAGATTTAATGGGAACTTTCATAGCAGATTTGGTTTTACAGATACTTTCCTTCGTTGCGCAAACTGAGCGTGAGCATATTAAGGAACGTCAGGCGCAAGGTATTGCAGCCGCTAAAGGTAGGGGCGTAAAATTTGGCAGACCTACGAAGGATTTGCCAGCTAATTTTTATAATATTGTAGAAAGATGGCGACGCCAAGAACTAAGTGGTAGAGGCGCTGCCAGAGCGTGCAATATGCCGACAACTACTTTTTTCAAGAAGGCGAAGCGATGGCGTAAGTAATAGATTCTTTTGTGTTTCACGAATAGGAGAGGAAAAAACTAAAAAGCGTTAGAGCTTTTGAAATCTCTAACGCTTTTACTGTCATATGATGGGTTTATGCTTCCAAGCCTTTAATGAATTCAGCGGCGAGGAGTACACCTTTTTCAGTGGTGGGAGCACATTTGTCATGGGGTTCCGTAGGAAGGAAGCGACCGCCACGAATGTCGTAGCAAAGTTGAGAGCCATAAGCCTCATCAAATTTTGCTGCGAAGTCTTTGGTTACTTCGTTCAGTTTAGGTCTGTCCCAACCTTTTGCCGCACCATAGATACCAAGGAACATCAACGCGCCTTTATAAAGACCGCATTGCATCCGATGGTCACGATGTTCCATAATACCGTTAAGTGCATCTAGAACTTGTTGGTCCAAGGGCAGTTTGAACAATTCGCTCATGCAATAGAGCATGGTCATACCACAGCTGAAGGTTTTGCCCATGAAAAGTTCATCGGAACGCTTCTTCAGAAATGCTACTTCTTCAGCAGTCAAAATGTTTGCCATAATTTTCTCACTCCAATTCAATGGTTTCGCCGGGTTTGACAATCAGCACCTTGCTAGAGGTGGTTGCTTCAACATCAGCTTTATACGCTTCAACATCTTGGGCAATGGGAGGCCAGGTGTTGTAGTGAACGGGAATAACGTATTTTGCAGCAAGAAGCTTGGCTGCGATAGCTGCGTCCTTGGGGTCCATGGTGAAGTTACCACCGATTGGGAGGATGGCATAATCGAAAGCATCCAATTGAGGAAGAAGCTGCATATCGCTAAAGAGAGCAGTGTCGCCGGCAAAATAGAACTTGGTGTCGTAAAAATCAACAACAAAGCCACAAGCATGACCACCGGGAATGCCACTGCCATGGAAGGCAAGGGTCAGGCGAACTTTACCGAAGGGGAATTTGAAGGTGCCGCCCAAGTGCATAGCGTGAGCTTTGCAACCGTTTTCTTCTGCAAGGTAGCAGATTTCTGCGGTGGAGATGATGGTAGCGTCATTAGCTTTGGCAATTTCAAAGGCACTACCGATATGGTCAAAGTGAGCGTGAGATACAAAGATATAATCTACCTTAATATCTTTGGCTTCCAAGCCTTCCGGGTTGCCGTCCAGGAAGGGGTCAAAGATGATGGTAGAATTATTTTTTTCGATGGTAAAGCAGGCGTGGTTAATAAAATGATATTTAGCCGTCATTAAAATCACTCCTTAAAATTATTTACACTTTTATTATACAGTATTTGAGAGCGTTTTCGTAGATTTTACAGGAGAAAACTTTACACATACCATTAAAATAGGGTACAATTTACTCTGAACTAAAATATTTTTAGGAGAGATCATGAAGTTTTTTAAGTTTTCTACGGCGCTGGCAGTTGCTAGTTGCTTTTTGATAAACTCCATAGGGCACGCCACAATGAAGGAGGAGCACGAGCTTACGGGGGAAAAGCCCACTTCCCAAATTGAAAGGGTAGTTGCTAAAAAGGGAAGCAGCGTTCCAAATTCCAAAGCTTCTTCCCACAATGGGAGGCAGCTTTCCAAAATGGAAGGTAGCTCTTCAAAACAGAAGGTAACTTCTCGAAATGGAAAGGAACTTCCTAAAGCGAAAAGTTCTGTTCCAAATCAGAAGGCAGCTTTCAAAAATGAGAAGCAGCTTCCCAAAATGGAAAGGGCTTCTAAAAATAAGCAGGAAGCTCTCAAAATAGAAGCGAAGCTTGATACGAAAAAGGCTCAGGAAAAAGTGAAGCCTGCTCCCGTCAAGAAGGAATATTTCCGCGGCATGGAACTGCCCGCTAATTACAGGGAGATTTCTATTTACGGAAGCCCTGTGGCCACCAAGGGACAAGCGGTTAATTTGATTAGGCAGATGAACAAGGATGTGAAGCTTGACTGCAGCGTTGAAGAAATCGTTAGCTTATACTGGGTGGAAGCGGGGCGCGAGGGTGTGCGCCCTGATGTTGCTCTTGCTCAGGCTTTGGTGGAAACCGGATACTTTACTTATGGCGGGACAGTGAAGCCTAAGCAGAATAATTACTGTGGCTTGGGAACAACTGGTAAAAAGGTGCGTGGTGCTAAGTTTAAAACACCGGAGCTGGGAGTGCGTGCTCACATCCAGCATTTACTGGCGTATTCCAATGCCAAGAAGCCTTCCACAGAAATTATTGACCCGCGCTATGAGCTTGCCCACGCTATTCGCAAGGAGCGTGGCTTTGTTGATAAATGGTATGGTTTGAACGGTACCTGGGCTATGGGCTCCCACTATTGCGAAAAGATTATGGGTATCTATCAGCTGATGCTTGGCATGGAAATGAGCGAGGCTGAAAAGCAGGAGCTGCTTGTCAGACAGAAGCTGGAGCAGGAGCAAAGGGAAGCCAAGCTGAAAAAGGATAAGAAGTATCGCAAGCAGATGGAAAAGGAAGCCAAGGCGCGTAAGAAAGCTGAGAAAGAAGCTAAGAAGCGTAAGCAGAAGTAAGCTGAACGGAAAATGCACGCACGCGTAGATAAGGTTGTGCGTGAAGAGAAGGATAAATAATTTGATGAGGTGATAGATATGCATATAGTTCTCTTTGAACCTGAAATTCCCGGTAACACCGGTAATATTGCCCGCCTGTGCGCTGCCACCGGTTGCCATTTGCATTTGGTACGCCCCTTGGGATTTTCTGTTGAAGATAAATATTTGAAGCGCGCCGGTCTGGACTACTGGCATTTGGTTGACATTCATTATTACGACAGCATCCACGAGGTTTTGGAAAAATTTAAGAACAATCCTAAATATTTGCTGACTACCAAAGGTCACAAGTCTTATAGTGACGTAGCCTACGCTGCTGACAGTGTACTGATTTTTGGTAAGGAAACCGCAGGCTTGCCTGCCTGGATGCATGAAGAATATGCGGAGGGCTGTGTGCGCATTCCTATGATTTCCGAAGCACGCTCCTTGAATTTATCCAATGCTGTTGCCATTGTTGCTTACGAAGCCCTGCGTCAACAAGAGGGCTTTGCAGGCTTAACCGTATAAAAAAGAGGTACTTATGATTATTATTAAAGAGTTTGATTTTGATGCTGCCCACTATTTGCCCGCCTACAATGGCAAGTGCGAGCATTTACATGGGCATACCTACAAGCTGGTGGTAAAGGTGGAAGGTACTCCTGACCACGAGGGCATGGTTATAGATTTTATTAAGCTGAAAAATTTAGTGAAGGATGAGGTGCTGGTGCATCTTGACCACGCTTGCTTGAATGATGTGCTGCCTGTTCCCTCTGCGGAAAATATTTCTGTGTGGGTGTGGAACAAATTAGAAGCACTGCTTAAAACTGACCGCTACCATTTATATGAAGTAGAAGTTTGGGAAACACGTACCAGCGGTTGCGTGTATAGAGGTGACTGATGAAGGACGTACAAGGCGAAAAGGATTTACGTTGTGTGCCTTTGAAACACGTTGGTATTAAAGATTTACGTTGGCCCATTGAGCTGCGCGACAAAACTAAGGGCACCCAGCATACCGTTGCCAAGGTTACTTTGGCAGTGGATTTGCCCCACGATATGCGCGGTACTCATATGAGCCGCTTTGTAGAGTGCCTGCAAACCTTGGGACCTGTGGGCTTACACGAGGTAGAAGGCATTTTAGATACTTTGAAGGAGCGCTTGCAGGCAGAAAAAGCCTTCCTACAATTGGAGTTCCCCTATTTTATTACCAAGGTTGCTCCCGTTAGCGGACAAGCTGCGCCTATGGATATTGACTGCGTTTACAAGGCAGAAAAGGGCGAGGAGTTTAAATTGAAGATTTGTGCGGTTATCCCTGTGCAAACCCTGTGCCCCTGCTCTAAGGAGATTAGTGCTTATGGCGCTCATAACCAAAGGGCTTTTGCCAAGTTAGAGATTGTAGCAACAGAAATGGTATGGCTGGAGGAGCTGGCTGCCATTGCTGATGCAGGAGCAAGTGCGCCGGTGTATGGTTTATTGAAACGTCCTGACGAAAAGTTCGTGACCGAAATGGCTTATGATAATCCGCGCTTTGTAGAGGACGCAGTACGTGAGATTGCCCTGCGCTTGGAAGAGGACAAGCGGATTAGCTGGTACCGTTGTGAAGTTGAAAGCGTGGAGAGCATTCATAACCATAATGCTTTTGCGGTAGTGGAAAAAGGCTGGAAGTGAAATAATGCTTTTGAAAATAAATAAGGAGATGCTTGGAGACGCTCTTGCCGGTATTGGAGTGCATCAGGCAAGCCTGCCTATATTTGCCAATAAAAATCAAATACTGCCTTTGAAATTATTACAGGTGCGTACTCCTGCGGCTAACATTATTAAGCAGGAGATGCTTGCCGCTGGCGGCGACGCTGCTGTTCCCACCGGCTGCGTGCTGAATAAGGATAAATATTCTGACGTACTGCTTTTGGGAACACGCAAGCACTATAACCTGCTTTTGAAGAAGCTGGAGCTGATGCCCTATTTTGGTATGGATAAAATTAGGGTGGAGCTGGAAGCAGTATTAAATGAAGGAAAGTTGCAAACCGTTCTTGCAGATGGCAGGGTGTTGAACTATGATAAGGTGCTTATTATGGGCATCTTGAATATTACTCCTGACTCCTTTTACGCAAATTCCCGCACTGCCATTGAAGAAGTGGTGGCGAAAGCAGGACAAATGCTGCAAGACGGGGCAGATATTTTGGATATTGGTGGCGAGTCCACTCGTCCCGGAAGTGATAGCGTAAGTGCCCAAGAGGAGCAAGCCCGCGTGCTGCCTGTAATCGCAGCCTTGCGCAAGGCTTATCCCCAAGCCGTTATTTCTATTGATACCTATCGTGCGTCTACGGCACGCCTTGCTATTGAAGCAGGTGCGGACATCATCAATGATATCAGCGCCATGGAGGCAGATGCTGAAATGCTTGATGTGGTGTGTGAAACCAAAGCCCCAATTATTTTGATGCACATGCGTGGCACTCCTAAGGATATGCAGAGTCAATGCGAATATAAGAACGTAGTAGAAGAGGTTGCTGTTTACTTGGCTGAGCGTGCCAACCTTTTGCGTGAGCGTGGGGTAGGTGCTGATAAAATTATTCTGGATCCCGGTATCGGCTTTGCCAAGAATGTAGAACAGAATTTGCTTTTGATGCGTGACCTGCACGCGTTGACAAGCTTTGGTTATCCTGTGCTCCTAGCTACCTCCCGCAAGGGAACCATAGGCAAAGCGCTAGGTGACTTACCTGCGGAAGAACGTCTGGAAGGAACGCTTGCTGCCAGCTGTCAGGCAGTTTATTCCGGGGCTAATATAGTGCGTGTGCATGATGTTAAAGAAAATTGGCGGGCAGTACGCATGTTGGAGGCTATTCTATGTCCACAGTATATATAGCACTCGGCAGCAATTTAGGTGATAGGGAAGAGAATCTGCGCACAGCCTTAAAGCATTTAGAAGCAAAGGGCGTGCGGGTGGTGAAGGTATCTACCTTTATTGAGACAGAGCCTTACGGTGTGACTGACCAGCCCGGCTTCGTCAATGCAGTGTGCCAAGTGGCGACAGAGCTTCCACCATTGGAACTGTTGCGCTTGCTTTTGAGCATTGAGCAGGAAATGGGGAGAGTACGTTTGCGCCGTTGGGGCGAGCGTAATATTGACTTGGATTTACTGCTGTATGAGGATACGGTGCTGGAAAGCGAAGAGCTGACCCTGCCCCATCCCGATATGCACAACAGAGACTTTGTGCTACTTCCCTTGGCGGAACTTGCGCCGGAAGTGGTGCATCCCTTGCTAGGGAAAAACATTTTTAGTTTAAAAAATGAACTGCTCTCTAAATAATTGACAAGCAATAATGAAATGTTATAATAAAGCAAGAGAGATATTCTGATTGTGGTAAGTCAGTGCTCTCCGGTGAATTAACAATTCTTTGAAGAAGAGACTGCTTGACCTAGGCGGTCTTTTTCTTTTTCGTAAACATATTATTTGCGATTAAGAGTAATGGTAGCAATAAGAATACCAAAGCCAATCATTAAAGACAAAGCTTCATATACTGTCATGCTATCACCTCCCAAGATGGGAGAGACCGACATCAGAATATCTCTGAGAATAGTATAACATATATAAAATAAAACACAAACAAAAATTCGACAAAGGGTTAAAATTATGAAAATTAGTAAAGATTTACTGTTGAAACGTTTTAAGAGGTACGTCCAATTTGAAACAACTTCTGACGAGAAGGCTACCTGTTTTCCCAGTACGGCGAAGCAGCTGGAGCTGGCTCGTTACCTTGTTGACGAACTGCAAACCATCGGGTTAAGTGAAGTGGAACTTACGGAGTATGGATATGTATTGGCAACATTACCTGCCAATGGGTCAGAAGCTTTACCTGTAATCGGTCTCATTGCTCATATGGATACAAGCAGTGAAGCGAGCGGAGCTAATGTACAGGTACAACTGCACCAAGGCTACGATGGAAGAGACCTTTTGCTCAGCCAAGGTAACGTCCTTAGTCCTAAGGATTTTCCGGAGCTGCTTAACTATGTTGGGCAGGATATTATTACCTCCGACGGCACAACCCTTTTGGGTGCGGATGACAAGGCTGGCATTTGTGCCATCGTTTCTGCCTGTGAGTACCTGCTTGCCCATAATGATATTAAGCATAGAAAAATCCGCCTGTGCTTTACTCCTGACGAAGAGGTTGGACGTGGGACGGAGTACTTTCCTTTAGAAAGCTTTGGCGCTGACTTTGCCTATACCGTTGATGGCGGCGAGCTAGGGGAATTAAATTACGAAACCTTCAATGCCTGCAATGCAACCATTGTATTCAATGGAGTTTCCGTTCATCCCGGTAGCGCGAAGAATAAAATGCGTAACGCAGTGAGCCTTGCTGCTGAATGGCAAATGGCTCTTCCTCAAGGTGAACGCCCTGAATATACGGAAGGCTACGAGGGCTTCTATCATACCCTGCGTATTAACGGTGGTACTGACCGAGTAGAGATTGATATGATTCTGCGTGACCACGATAAGGCATTGCTAGCAAAACGTAAGCAGACTGTTCTTGATTTGGCAGGCTTTATGAACGCTAAATATGGAGCTGGTACTGTGGAGTGCAAGCTTATTGACTGCTATAGTAATATGAAGGAATATATTATGCCTAAGTACCAGGTGGTCGAGCGTGCAGAGCAGGCAATGGTAAAGGCGAATGTGCTTCCTAAAATTGTTCCTGTACGTGGTGGTACGGACGGTGCGCGTCTGTCCGAGATGGGCTTGCCCTGTCCCAACATTTTTACCGGAGGGCATAACTTCCATGGAAGATTTGAATATTTACCTTTGCAATCACTAGTGAAGGCAACAGAGGTAGTCATTAATCTTGTCCAGAAATAAAAACAGAGCTCAGAAGATTCTTCTTCTGAGCTCTTTTGCTTTTCTTAATCCCAACGCTTCAGCAAGTCTTGGATGATTTGCTCTTTGGTCTTGTTGGGCCTGCGTTTCTTTTCGAAGTTACGAAAATTATTATCCCTGTGATCAGTAGAGTAGTCTGCGTAATCAAAATCATCATCATTACGCTCATAGCTACGGTTGTAATCGCCATGACCATCGTCAAAATAAAAAGGTAGGCTTTGATTTTGTACCATCAAAAGTTGTTCTTGCATAATCGTTCCTCCAAGCTTTATGTTGATATTGTAGCACGTTTTTCTGTAAGAAAAAAGTGAGGATTTTGCAAGCCTTCCCCAGCAGGAAAAAGAAGCTTTTTGCAGAACTATTACAAATAATCAGACGACATCTGTTGTCAAAGTATGTTGTGATATTTTTTGCGAAAAACTCTTGAAAGCACAATCTAAATATGATATAGTGTACACTATATTAAAGATACTTCTCACAAAAAGTATATTATAAAGGAGAGTTTCATCATGGAAAAAGAAAAACAGTTCCTACTTTGGTTTGAACAACTGGAAAGAGAAGACGTTGCTATTGTTGGCGGCAAGTCTTCTTCTTTGGGCGAGATGACCGCTAAGGTTGACG
>JAFTMR010000007.1 GCA_017452325.1 Phascolarctobacterium sp.
GCTTTACTCGTATTTACAGAGTTGGTCCTCGTCGCGGTGATGCTGCTGAAATGGCAATCATTGAGCTCATCTAATCAGAGCTTTCAAAGCAGGAACTTTTGTTCCTGCTTTTTTTATGCTCATTTTTAAAAATTTTTATAGAATACCACCTTTTGTCCAAAAAACATATTATAATGAAGTAAAGTGAAGAATTTACGTTCATAGTTTTATTGATGCTTAAAGGAAGGTGCAAAATGCTTACCAAAAATTTTATTGAGTTTTTGTATGAGGCAGCGCATATTCAGCGCTGGAACGACCACATTCGCCCCGGAGGTTTTACGGAGCTGGATAAGCAGGCTCATAAAATGATGATTTTGTATGTGCTAGCTCGTCATGAGGAAGATGACCATGGAGCTAAGCTAAACTGGCGCGTGCTCATCGAAGGTGGCATTTTTGAATTTTTGCACCGCAATGTGCTTACAGATATTAAGCCTCCTGTTTTTCATGAGCTGGTACGTGTACATGGCAAGGAACTGAACAGATGGGTGTATGAGGAGCTTAAACGTCGTATTCCTGAAATTGATACAAGCTTTATGAAAAAAATGGAAGACTTCTTTGACACACCTGGCTATTGCCCCAAGGAAAAGAAGCTGCTGCGAGCTGCGCACTATTTGGCAACTCAATGGGAGTTCAATATTATCTACCATTTTAACCAGGGCATCTTTGGTATTGAAGAAACTCGCCAAGCCATTGAAAGCGAGATAGAAGACCACTTCGATTTGGCAGGAGTGCAGAAGCTGGCGCTGAAAGGCAAGAGCAGTAAATTTATTGACCTTGTAGGACAGCTGCGCTTCCAAAAACGTTGGGCGCAATCTCCTCGTGTGCCGGAAACCTCCGTTATGGGACATGTACTCTTGGTTGCAATTATGGGTTACTTCTGCGCTGTAAAGCTTGGTGCTTGTGATGAACGTATTATCAACGCATTCCTGTGCGGCTTGTTCCACGATTTGCCGGAAGTTCTTACCCGCGATATTATCTCTCCCGTGAAACGTAGCGTTGAAGGTTTGGACGTGCTTATAAAACAAATAGAAGAGCGCCAAGTTGCTGAAAAGATTTTACCCCTGCTTCCCTATGGCTGGCATCAAGACATTCTGTATTTTACCCAAAACGAATTTGCCAACAAGGTTATTGTAGAGGGGAAGGAAGTTGAGTGCAGCTTTGAAGATCTTAACGGTAAGTATAATCAGGATGGATTTAAAGCAGTGGATGGCAAAATGCTCAAGGGCTGTGACAACCTTGCTGCTTTTGTAGAAGCCTGGCTTTCTCGCCGTTATGGTATTACCTCTAAGCACTTGGAGGACGCAGAGCGTTCCATGCGCGTGCAGTACTATAAAGATCCCATTGTCGGTGGTATTGATTTTGGAAGTATTTACAAGGCATTTCCTGAAAATAAGTAAAGAATAAAAATACAAAAAAATACATTATACATTGCACATACATGTAGACAGTAGGGGATGAGATGTTTATAATTATTCTATAAATAATTCTACTAATGTTATAGATTATGAGGAGGCAAGAATTATGAATATCTTTGAAATGGCAAAAATCCCCCTTAACCAAGCTATTGAAGCAATGCAATTAGATCCGGGCGCAGCATCCATCATTGCTGTTCCTGAAAGAACCTTAGAAGTTTCTATTCCCCTGAAAATGGACGACGGTACTACTAAAGTATTTACCGGTTATCGTAGCCAACACAGCACTGTACTTGGTCCTGCTAAAGGTGGTGTACGTTATCACCAAAATGTATCTTTAGATGAAGTTAAAACTCTTGCTTTTTGGATGACCTGTAAATGTGCTGTTGCCGGTTTGCCCTATGGTGGCGGCAAAGGTGGCATCATCGTTGACCCCGGCACCCTTTCCAAACGCGAACTGGAAGCGCTGACCAGAGCGTATATTGATAGAATTGCATCCATCATTGGCGAGAAGAAGGATATTCCTGCTCCCGACATGAACACCAACGCGCAAATTATGGGTTGGATGATGGATGAATTCAGCAGAATCACCGGACAGTTCGAGCCCGGCTTTATCACCGGTAAAGCAATTTGCGTAGGCGGCTCCCTCGGTCGTACTGCGGCAACCGGTCGTGGTGTTGTTACTGCTGCTCTCGAAGCGTTGAAGTTAAAAGGCATTGCTCCCGAAGAAGCAACTGTTGCCGTACAAGGTTTTGGCAACGTAGGCAGCTGGACTGCAAAACTCTTCTGTGATGCAGGCGTAAAAGTTGTTGCTTTAAGTGACGTAAACGGTGCTATTTACAATGCAGAAGGCTTCGACTGCTATGATGTTGATAAATATGTACAAGCAACCGGTAGCGTAGTTGGTTATCCGGGAAGCACTGCTATCACCAATAAAGACCTGTTGGCGTTGGAAGTTACCATTCTTTCTCCCTGCGCAATGGAACTGCAATTAACCAAGGACAACGCTGCTGATGTTAAAGCGCAAATTATTGCAGAAGGCGCTAACGGCCCCACCACTCCCGAGGCTGACGCTGTTTTCGCAGAAAAAGGTATCTTCGTTGTGCCGGACATCTTGGCAAATGGTGGCGGTGTAACCGTAAGCTACTTTGAATGGGTACAAAACCTGTACCGTTACTTCTGGAGTGAAGAAGAAGTTATTGAAAAACAAGTTGTAATGATGCGCAATGCTTTCAAAAATGTACACGCTGCTTCCGAAAAATATGGCGTGAATATGCGTGTTGCTGCTTACATTGTTGCGTTGCATAGCTTGGATGAAGCTATGAAAATCCGCGGTATGTATTAAAACTTTCCATAAGCACTGTTTAGCTGATTTATAATTATAAAACCTCGTGTCAGTTTTGGCACGAGGTTTTGTGCTATGAAAGGTTTCTTTGTCAGAGGGGGTCTTCTTTTTTATAACACTGTTCCGTACAGGGACAGTGTTATTTTTTTGCAAATAACTTTGAGAAGATAGACAGCGAAGCTGCTAAGGAGCTTGCTGATTGCTACGGCGTTCGCGAAGCGAAGTACTTTGAGGCTGTGAAGTAGTGGAAAAGATGTAATCTTTTTTACTATTTCACACCGAAAAGTCTTGATGGGGGGGACAAACGTGCTATAATCTAAGTGTCTAAA
>JAFTMR010000054.1 GCA_017452325.1 Phascolarctobacterium sp.
AATGGCAATGCTGCCCTTGGGCAAAATATATTTTAAAAGCTTTGGCTCCGCGCTCACAGTCACTACGACAGCAATGCCTTCGGGACGTTGGCTAAGGATTGTACCCAAGCCTTCCACATGACCGCTAACAATGTGACCATCCAAACCGTCACACAAGCGCAGGGTCCGCTCCAGGTTCACCCTATCGCCGCCACGCAGACTGCCAATATTAGTAAGGCGCACCGTTTCCGGCATTACGTCCGCAGTAAAACTGCCTTCCGTCATTTCCACTACAGTAAGGCAAGCGCCATTAACTGCAACGCTATCACCTATCTTTAAATTATACATAACTTTTTTAGCAGCAACAGTTAGGTGGTAGGATTCGCCCTGTCGAGCTAAATTCTGCACTGTCCCCAGTTCTGCCACAAGGCCTGTAAACATTTTAAGCCTCCTTAATTTTACCTGTAATCAAAATATCTTGACCAAGCACTTGGTATTCTACTTCTTCTAATTGCCAGCCTTCTTCAATGGTAGCACTGCCCGTCCCGCCAATGGGGGTTAAAGCTTTCTTGCCACCAACAATCTTAGGCGCGATAAAACCATAAACTCTATCCGCCAAGCCTGCATCCTTAAAGGCACCATGCACTTCACTACCGCCTTCTACTAAAATACTAGTAATGTTGCGGTTTGCCAACTGGCTAATCAATAAATCTAAAGGTATCTTGCCATCTTCCAAGGGCAAGCGGATAACTTCCACGTTAGGCAGAGCAGCAATGGCTTCTGCCTTAATAGCGTCTGTCTCCAAACCTGTAACTACTATTGTTTCAGCAGCAGCGTTCAACACTGCGGACATCAAGGACACCCGCAAGTTGCTGTCCAGTACGATGCGGATGGGGTTCTTTCCTTTTACCATGCGTGTTGTCAGCTCCGGATCATCTTCCAGAACAGTACCAATGCCAACTAAAATAGCATCGTGCTGTTTACGCAGAAGATGTGCGTAAGTGCGAGCTTCTTCTCCTGTAATCCACTTGCTGTCGCCAGTGTGGGCAGCAATCTTGCCGTCCAAGGTCATTGCATATTTAAGACTGATGAAGGGGCGCTGCTTGGTAATCCAACAGAAGAACTTTTCGTTCAAACGCAGTGCTTCCTCTTTACACACGCCAGTTACCACTTCAATATTTTGCAGGCGCAGGTATTCCAAGCCTCTGCCTGCAACTTTCGGATTGGGGTCAGTGCAGGCAACTACAACTTTTTTGATGCCAGCCTTCGCCAACGCCACGCAACAGGGACCAGTCCTACCAAAGTGGGAGCAAGGCTCCAAGGTAACGTAGGCAGTACAGCCCTTCGCCGCAGTACCCACTTCTTTCAAAGCGTTGACCTCTGCATGAGGCTCACCCGCCTTGTGGTGATAGCCCTCGCCTACAATTTCACCTTCATCATCAACGATGACGCAACCAACCATGGGGTTGGGACTGGTATTGCCTTCTGCCATTTGAGCAAGCTCCAAGGCGCGGCGCATGTATATTTCGTGATTCATCGTATACCTCAGTTCATAAAAAAATGCAAACTCCCCTTTGGAGTTTGCATTTAAATCTCATAAATACATAAAAGATTTGTTTCCTTTTTTCATCCAGACTTTAACTGTCGGTACCGGAATCACACCGGTTCGTGCCCGAAGGCTCGCAGACTATACTGCCGGTGGGGAATCACACCCCGCCCCAAAGGTTACTGTATCCAACTATGTCCTATTATAACATTTTTTATGTAGATTTCAACTAAAGTTTATTGTCAAATATATTAAATAGTACCCACGCACATTTTAGGTAGCGAAGCGAATCAGCAGATAAAGAAATGAAGCAGCCGCAGCTCCCCAAATTCTGTTGCGTAAGTTCTTTTCGTTGAAGCCTTCCTTATTAGCTGCACGACATATTCTTAAACCATATACTGCCATCCAGGCACTGAATAATATGGTGGCAATAGCAATGTAATCCCACATTTCTAATTTTTCCATAACAAATCCCTCACTTTATTTTTGCGGACACAAATAATTATAAGGGCAATAGCTGCAGCTGGCAATATTGCAGGCAAAATCTTCCTCTTTACCTTTATTACCAATATCCTTGCACAAAGCAATGGCAACAGCCAAATAATCTCTGTCCATGGGCAAGCTCCATTGGCTTAAATCCTGTAAGAAGTGTAATTTAGCCTCTACAACCTTTTTCCCAAGGATTTTTTCTACTGCATATTTGTAAAGAACCAGCTGATAAGCGTACCCAAGCTTTATTTCTCCAGCTTGGGGTGGACGTCCGGTCTTGTAGTCCACTATTACCAATCCCTTATCAGTTTCTACAACACAGTCAACTACACCAGTTATAAACAAGTCATTCATGGGTAAATCAAAGCGTAGCTCTTTTAATTTATCCTTGGGCAGCTCCTTATATAAATTACTATCCAGATAACGCACAAGCATTTCTTTAGCCCGCACCGCACCGGACATATTCCCTTCTGCATATTCTTCCACAGCTTGGGCAAAGGCTACATCAAAATTACTACCATTATATAGTTCTAAGGTCTTATGCACAATACTGCCTATGATATGTGGTGGCAGGCTACTATTCGCAGCTTCTTTCTCCACTTCGAGAACAGGTATTCCCTCTTGCAGATAAAAATAACGGCGTTGGCAGTAAGTGTAGGTTTGTAAAGCTGTAGGTGAAAAATGCTGTCTTCCGGTAACGCCATAATTTCCCAAAGGCTTGACGCTAGCTTCATCCGGCATAATATCCTCGTATTCAACCTCTTCTTCTAAATCCAGCTCCTCGTCACATCCGGCAATGACCTTATCCACCTTATCGCTATCCGCTAGAATTTCACGCAAATCATTGAACCAATTATCTGCGCTACTTTCTTTCTCTTCATTAAATGCACCGGACATAACCAGTCTGCTTTTGGCTCTGGTCATAGCAACGTAAAGCTGACGTTGCTTTTCTGCCTTTTGCAACTGTTTATCCTCAGCCTTAATTTGTTGTAAGACACTGCTTTCTTCTGTTTCACCATTGTCAAGCACAGCCTTAACCCCCAAGCCTAACTGCTTGTGGAATTTTACAACATCCCTATCAGCTGCACCACGTCTGTCAAGCATAGGCAGGTACACTGTATCAAACTCCAAGCCCTTAGATTTATGAATCGTCATAATGGTGACAGCATCTGCCACATTTAGATTGGCAGCCGTTTCTCGAGCCTGTGCTTTACGCAGTGCATCCACATATTCCAGCCAGCTCGTAAGGCTTCCCTGTTTTACGCTACAATATTCCTGCGCCAAACGGAGGAGCTTTTTGACATTGGCAAGCTTGGCAGCACCATTCTCCTGTAAATAGAGCACTGCCTCCAAATTCAAGGTCTGCATTATTTTTTGTAAAAGATCCGGTAAAGCTAGAACTGTTGCACATTCACGCAGGTATCCCAAGGTTTCTTGGGCATACTTCACATGCTCCTCATGTTGTTTTAAGAAGATACCTGCATTCGTAGCCATCAGTTCATCCCACAAACAATGCTTTTCCTCATTTGCCCGCAGGAAAAGCATTGTAATAAGCCCATCTTCAAAACCATAGTAGGGTGAACGCAAAATTCCTGCCAGCTCCAAACTACGATGCCTGTTTTGTAAAACAGTTAGCAAGTGCAGGAAATCCAAAATCTCCTGACGTTCATAGAATCCTTTGCCATCCACGACCTGATAAGGCACCTGAGCTTCTTCCAAAGCTGCCGTCATAGTATCACAAGCAGTCATTGCACTAAGCAAGATTGCCATGCCACCATAAGAGTTGCCCTCAGCATGCAGCTGTTGAATATTTTTAGCAACAGCCATTGCCTCCAGCTCTCTAGCTATGGGCTTAGTATCTTTATTATAGGGAACCTGCAATAAAATAGGTTTAACCTCGCTCTGGTTATGAGGAATGAGCGCTTCAAAATAGACATCCCGCTTCTTATCCGTACCTATCAAATTTTCAAAAACTTCATTGCAGGCGTCCAAGATTGTATCAACAGTGCGGAAGTTGTCAGGCAAAGTAATGTCTGCTCCGCCTTTTTCTTTAATTCCTTGGCGCACTTCAGCAAAAACGCTTACATCTGCTCCGCGGAAACGATAGATGGATTGCTTAGGATCGCCCACCACAAATAGCTTACGTCCTTGTAAAACGTTGGCATCGTCGCCACACAAAAGGTAAATCAGCTGTTTTTGCCTATCATTGGTATCCTGAAACTCATCCACCATTAAATAGCTGTATCTTTCCTGATATTTACGACGCACCTGCGGATAATCACGCAATAATTGTAAAGCCAATTCTTCCAAATCATCATAAGTCAGGAAATCATCCCGCTTCTTACATTCTCTATAATAGACAGCAAAATCCTGCAGTACCTTTTCCCAAGCGCTAACTAATGGTAGAGCAGCCCTATCTACGGCAATATTCAACAGCTCTGCCTTGAGGCTTCTGATTTCTTCCAGCTGTTCCTTAATTTTGCCGGAACTACGCAATTTTCCCAGATAGCTATCATAAGCAGTAAAGCTGCTGATTTCCTCATTGATACCATCCAGAACAGACTGTAAATTTTCTTTTAGCAGAGCAACTGCTTCTGCAGTTTTGGTCTTGCCCAAATCATCACGCTTGGCAAATTCCGTAATTAAACTGCACAGCCTTGCCTTGAGCCCAGGCTCACCATCCAGCCTCTCTTGATAAGCAGTAGTCAGATTACCAAAAGCAAGGATATCCTCCAGCTGTCCAACTAAGCTTTGTAATTGTCCTATAGTACCATTAATACCATAAGCATCAGTCAAGAGGAGCAGCTCTCCATTTTTTTGCTTCAAACCCTGACGAACGAACTCCAGCAAACAATTTTGTAGATATTCCTCTCCCTCGAACTCTTCTGCCAATTGGAAGGCAGGGTCCAGACCAAGCTCCACTGGATTTTCCTTCAATACTCTATTACAAAAACCATGAATGGTCGTAATCTGCGCTCTTGGCAATTCTGCAAGCTGCTTCTTCCAAAAGTCATCCACATCTTTGGGCAGCTTTGCTTCCATAGAAGCACGCACACGCTCTTTCATTTCTCCTGCTGCCTTACGGGTGAAGGTGATGGCTAAAATTTCCTTAGGGCTAACGTGCTTACCAGCCTTTTTGCCCTGCTCTAAAATATGTAGGAAGCGTTCAACTAACACA
>JAFTMR010000055.1 GCA_017452325.1 Phascolarctobacterium sp.
CCACCAGTAGGTGAATACAATGGAAAGATAATCCTCGTCTTGATACATTACCTTGTAATCCACAACACCCTGTACGTAGTTATGATTGTTAAATACCTTTTTATAGGCAATCACCTTTTTGCTGATGAAGCGATTGATTTCATCGGCAACATCTTTATTTTCAAGAGAGATTATTGGATAATTTAATTTCAAGCTGTGAACTTCTTCTATATTTTTGATGGTTGCTTCTTGAGCGAAGGCTGTGCTTGCCATTAGCATCATTCCACAAAATAAGCTAAAGATTTTCTTCATACTAACCACTCCTCATCAAGTGCTACTTCTATTATAACAACAAGCAGTGTAAGATTGTAGTGTGTTCAAATAATTGTCGCCAAGATTTTTCTTTCTTGTTAAGTAATCCATATTTTATCTAACAAGAAGTTTTCACATCTACAGCTGTAGCTTTAATGTATAATATATAGTAGTGAAAGCATTAAAATTCGCTGACGAGGCAGGATTTTTTTGTAATATGCACGAATAAATACAGTTATAATTGTTGTTATGTATTAAGGAGATGATTTTATGCCGTTTATTATTTTAACTGCAATAATTAGTATAGGGGTTGCCATTTTTGCTATTCAGAATGCAATGAGTGTTCCCGTAAATTTCTTTGTGTGGCATGGAGATGCTTCTCTAGTTTTGGTAATACTGGGTAGCTTTTTGGCAGGTGTGTTGGTTGCAACCTTCTATCTGCTGATGGTTAAAGCCCGCCATTTCTTGGCTACTAAGAAATTAGAAGATGAAATTTATAATTTAAAGCGTGATAAGAAAACCTTGGAAGAACGCGTAAATATGCTTATGCATACCCAAATGATGCATGACCAGGCTACTAAGCAAGCTGCAGATAAGACTGCTGAAACTAAATCTGAAACTACTGCAGGTTGATTGTAATGTTGGGAAAGCAGAAGATATGGGATATACAAGAATATAATAGAGAAAAAGCAGGCTTTTACGCCGCTGAATTGGGGATTTCTTCTTTAGTAACAGGCATTTTATTGGAGCGTGGCTTTAATGATGTTGATGCTATGCGAGATTTTTTATATGGTAGTAAGACACCCTTTCATGATCCGTTCCTGTTAAAGGGAATGGCGGCTACCGTTGAACGTGTGGAGCGTGCTTTGGCAGATGCTGAACAGATTACTGTTTACGGAGATTATGATGTGGATGGCATTACGGCTTCTTCCTTATTATATGTTTATCTGGAACGTCGTGGTGCTAAGGTTAATACATATATTCCCAAACGCAAAAGTGAGGGCTATGGTTTAAATGATGAGGCCTTGAAGACCATCTTTGAAAGTGGTACAACTCTGGTTATTACGGTTGACTGTGGCATCAGTGGTTTACATGAGGTGGAGCAGGCACCGGAGGGTTTGGATATTATCCTGACCGACCATCATACGGTACCAGTGCAGTTGCCTCCTGCCTATGCTATCATCAATCCTAAACAGGAGGATTGTGAATATCCCTTTAAGGATTTGAGTGGTGTAGGGGTTGCTTTTAAATTATGCCAAGCCTTGGAGCAAAGACGTACCGGTACTGATGAATACTGGGAGGATTTGACGGAGCTTGCTGCCTTGGGAACTGTTGCAGATATTGTGCCCCTGTTAGGTGAAAATAGAGAATTGGTGCGCCGTGGTTTAAAAGCTATGGAGCATACTTCCTTGGTGGGATTGCGTGCTTTAATCAGGGCTAGCGGCTGTAGCTGCGAAAATATTTCTTCTGAAAATATTGGCTTTATCCTTGCGCCTCGTCTGAATGCTGTGGGAAGATTGGAGCATGCTCAATCTGCAGTGGAGCTTTTGGTCACTAAAGATGGGGCGAAGGCAGAAGCTATTGCGGCGGAACTGAACAGGGAAAATGCTTTGCGTCAGGAAATAAGCCGTAATATTATGGAAGAGGCAGAGGCAATGCTTGCTCAGGAGGAGCATATTGATACTGCCATTATTCTTGCTTCCGAAGGCTGGCACCAGGGTGTGGTTGGCATTGTTGCCTCTCGCCTGGTGGATAAGTACCACTTGCCAACTATTTTGATTAGTATTAGTGATGGTATGGCGAAGGGGAGCTGCCGTAGTATTCCTGCCCTTAATTTATATGATGCCATCGCTGCAGAGAGTGACATACTTACTCAGTTTGGTGGTCATCATCAGGCAGCGGGCTTGACAATGCCTGCAGATAAGGTGGAGGAATTCAAGACTCGTTTTAAGGCTTATGTTCGCAATAAGCTGGCGCCGGAAGATTACTTACCGCATCAGGTAGTCGATTGTGTTTTGAGTGATTATGGTTTGATTACTGTTAAGGATTTACATGAGCTTTCTCTGTTGGAACCCTTTGGCTGTGGTAATTATAGTCCGGTGTTTGCTTTTAAGAATGCACTCTTACATAATCATCGTGCCATAGGTCGTGACAGAACTCATTTGCAGTTAACGGTGGACAAGGGAGATTATTCCTACAAGACCCTAATGTGGAATAAGGCAGAGCTGTTACCCTTGCTGTGTGAGAATATGGTTGCGGATATTGCCTTTATGCCCCGTATTAATGTGTGGAATGATGAAACTAGCGTACAGCTTCACGCTGTTGCCTTACGTCAGCGTTGGAATGTATGTGATTTGCGTCAGAGCGGTGATGATAAGGATGGGGTGTTGCAGAGCTTTGTGCGTACTGCAGATAGGGTCACTGTGTATGTAAATGATAAGCAGTCCTACGCAGGGTATCTGGATAATGAACATTTGCAGGTTTTAAATTATGGTGAGCAAGGGGCAGCGCCCTTGGTGGTGCTGTACGATTTGCCTAAGCTTTCTATTAAGAATATTTTTAGGCAGCTGCGTAAAGATGGGGTTGCTACCATAGTTTTGCTGTATAATAGTACAGATAGATATAATTTTGAAAGGCAGCTAGCCATAAGCCATCCCCAACGGGAGCAGATGGCTGTTGCTTATAAAAAAGTTATGGAAAGCCTTGCACAGGGCTTGACGGATAAAAATACTTTGTTGGAGCAGTTTGAGGATATTTTTTCTGAGAACGCCCTGCTCGTAATGGAGGAGCTTGGCTTCATCAGTTTGGAGGATGGAACTGTAGTCAAGGGAATCATAAAAAAGAGCAGCTTGGACGATTCACCCCTGTATCGTTCGTTACAAGAACAAAGGGAGCAGCTTTTGAGCTGTGTTTTAGATAATTTGCGCTTGTCCCAGCATGAATTGCTGCGGCTTTGACAAGCAGGAGAGATGGGAGTGGGGCTTATGCCTAACACAAATGAAGTTGTAACAATAGAAGACTTTTTTGAACAGGTCAAGGGCTATTTAAATGATGAACAGATTGCCTACGTCCGTAAGGCTTATGAATTAGCAGCGGATGCCCACGCTGACCAACGTCGTAAATCAGGTGAACCGTATATTATTCATCCCATTGGTGTAGCAAGTATTCTTGCTAGCTTGCAGATGGATGAGTTTACCTTGGCGGCTGCCTTCTTACATGACGTGGTGGAAGATACGGATTATACCTTTGAGGATATCCGTAATCGTTTTGGCGTAGTGGTGGCAAATTTGGTGGATGGCGTTACCAAATTGGGTAAGATTGCCTATATTTCTAAAGAGGATCGCCAAATTGAAAACTATCGCAAAATGTTCCTTGCTATGGCTCGTGATATTCGTGTGGTTTTGATTAAGCTGGCAGATAGATTGCATAATATGCGTACTATGAAGTATATGCCTGCTCATAAGCAACAGTCCATTTCTCGTGAGACTTTAGAAATCTATGCTCCTTTGGCTCATCGTTTGGGTATTCATACCATTAAGTGGGAGCTGGAGGATTTGGCTTTCCGCTATATGGAGCCTGATATTTATTACACCTTGGTTGAACAGGTTAAGACTAAGCGCCGCGAACGTGAGGCTATGATTTTTGAAGCCATGGATGAAATGCGCGACAGCTTGGAAAAAGCCAATATTAAGTGTGAAATCCAAGGTAGACCCAAGAACTTTTACAGCATTCATAAAAAAATGTTGCGCGACCATAAAGAGCTGAACGAAATTTATGACCTTCTGGCTATTCGTGTACTGGTAGATTCCGTTAAGGATTGCTATGGAACTTTGGGTATTGTACACAGCATGTGGCGTCCTATTCCCGGTCGCTTTAAGGACTATGTTGCTGTACCTAAGTCTAATATGTACCAGTCCTTGCATACCACAGTGCTTTCTGCTGGTGGTCAGCCTTTGGAAATTCAAATTCGTACCTTTGAAATGCATCGTATTTCTGAATATGGTATCGCAGCTCACTGGCGCTACAAGGAAAGTGGTGGCAGCAAGCCTGCGAGTGGTGGCGATAAGGGCTTTGATGCCAAGTTGTCCTGGGTGCGTCAGCTTCTGGAATGGCATCAGGATATGAATGATTCCAGTGACTTTGTCAATGCGGTAAAAATGGATATCTTCGCTGATGAGGTATTTGTCTTTACTCCCCGCGGTGACGTTATCGATTTGCCCGTTGGCTGTTGCCCCATTGACTTCGCATATCGTATTCATACGGATGTAGGTAATCGTTGCGTGGGTGCTAAGGTTAATGGACGTATTGTTCCCTTAGATTTTAAACTTAGCAATGGTGATATTGTAGAGGTTATTACCTCTAAGCAGGCTAGTGGCCCCAGTCGTGACTGGATTAATATGGTTGGTTCTTCCGATACCCGTAATAAGATTAAGGGCTGGTTCAAGAAGGAACGTCGCGAAGAAAATATTTTTAAGGGTCGTGAAATGCTCGACAAGGAAGCCAAACGTCTTGGTTATGACCCTAAGACCTTTGCTAACTCTGAAAAGCTGAAGGAAGTTGGTAATCGTCTGCGCATCGACAGTGATGAAAACCTTTTGGCTACTTTGGGTTATGGCGGCGTAACTTTAAACGCTGTTATCTCCAAATTGGTTGACATTTATAAAAAAGAGCAGAAGCTTAATACTACCAAAGACCTTTCTGAAATGCTGGCAGAGCTGAAGCCTCGCAAATCTAAGGCGAAGGCAAGCCATGGTATTTTGGTTAAAGGGGAAGAGGGTATTATGGTTAAACTGGCGCGTTGCTGTAATCCTATTCCGGGTGACCCCGTAGTAGGCTACATTACTCGTGGCAGTGGTGTTTCAGTACATAGAGCAGATTGCCCCAATGTTTTGAGTAATAATCCTAATGAGCAAAGTCGTCTGATTGATGTAGCTTGGGATATTAGTCTGGACTCTGTTTATAAGGTAAATATTATGATTACTGCTTCTGACAGGGCAAATCTCATGGGCGATATTATGACTATCACCAGCGAAGCGAAGCTCAATATATTCTCTTTGAATTGCCGCGCAGATAAAAATAAGGTGGCAACCATGAACATTGGTATTGATATTTCTAGTCTGGAACAATTAGAATATGTAATGAATCGTATTCGTCGTTTAAAAGGTATCTATAATGTAGAACGTATTGTTTCCGGATATAGTGGAGGTTAAAAATGAGAGCTGTTGTACAGCGCGTAGACAGAGCTGATGTTACCGTTGATGGGCAAGTTACCGGTAGCGTTAAGCGTGGTTTATTGGTACTTTTAGGCG
Organism: Phascolarctobacterium sp.; assembly: GCA_017452325.1. Lineage (GTDB taxonomy): Bacteria > Bacillota > Negativicutes > Acidaminococcales > Acidaminococcaceae > JAHHUH01. The sequence continues at coordinate 5,601 of JAFTMR010000055.1, forward strand.
TTGCGGAAGGCGATACCCAAAAGGATTTGCAATATATGGTAGATAAGGTTACAGGCTTGCGTATTTTCGAGGATGACGCAGAAAAGATGAACCTTTCTGTAAAAGATGTGGGCGGTGAGCTGCTAGTTGTTTCACAATTTACCCTGTGTGGCGATTGCCGCAAGGGAAAGCGTCCTTCCTTTGACAAAGCTGCAAAGCCTGAGCTTGCCAATAGCTATTATGAGCAATTTGTAGAATTGTGTAGGGCGCAGGGATTACATGTGGAAACCGGCGTGTTCCGTGCACATATGTTAGTGGGATTGGTCAATAATGGACCGGTCACCATTCTTTTAGATAGTACTAAGTTATTTTAGGAGGAATTATGAAGATTTACAGATTAGAAGTAGGTATGCTTGCTACTAATTGTTATATCGCTATGAACGAGGAACTTAAAGAGGGTGTAATCGTTGATCCGGGCGGTGATGCTGCTCGTATTATGAGCTTGGTGGATGAGCTGGGTATTAAGGTAGCTGCAATTTTTGTTACCCATGGTCACAGCGATCATATCAGCGCTCTCAGTGAGGTACGTGAAGCAACCGGTGCACCTGTTTATGTTAGCCAAGAAGATGCAGACATGTTGACAAAGGCAGATCGCAATTTGTCAATGTATATGACAAGGAGTATTGTTTGTGCTCCGGCTGAGCATTTCTTCAAAGATGGCGAGGAGGTTACTGTTGCCGGCATGACCTTTAAAGTGTATGCAACTCCTGGTCATACTAAGGGTGGCGTATGCTTGCATGTTGAAGATATTGTGTTCTGTGGTGATACTGTATTCTGCGAATCCATTGGACGTACAGATTTCCCCGGCGGTAGCTATAAACAAATTATTGAGTCTATTAAGAATAAAATTTTAGTTTTAGATGATGAAACCCGTCTGCTGCCCGGTCATGGCCCTGCCACTACGGTTGCTTGGGAACGTAAGAGGAATCCGTTTTTACAATAGTCTATGTTTAAGTATTGGTCTGTCATTAGAAAAAGTACAATTTTAAAATTGAGTGTAGCTACTGCAGTGTCATTCGTGATGTATAAGCTGGCGGTAGTGCTTCTACCCATCTTCCTTGCTATTTTCTTAGCCTTCGCCCTATATCCCTTGGCTAATATTATAGGCAAGGTTAGAGTGGGGCAGGGGACTATTCATCTTTCCCGTGTGGTAGCAATTGTGTTAGCATTTTTCACCCTTGGATTTGTTGTGTTGATATCCATAGGGTTTGTTTTGCTGCCATTATTTGGTGAAATTAATGAGCTCTTGGTAAAAATGCCCGATGTTTTGCAAGTCAATAGGAGTGGTTTAGAGGATATTTTAAATGACCCTAAATCCTTCCCAGTTTTGCCATCTAATTTTGCTATGCTCTTTGATGATATTGTTAGCTGGGCAATGGGATTTGTTAGTGGCATCGCCCGCAATCTTTTGACTTCCAGTATGGATATCGCCCGTAACCTTATAGGTTTGGCGATTGTACCGTTTCTTGCATTTTATTTTGTTAAGGATTGGCGCGAACTGCGTTTAATGCTCATTAACTTTTTTAGCTATGATGTTCAGGAGCGCGCAACCCAAATCATTGATGAAATAGGTAGAACCTTGAGTGCCTACATTCAGGGCTTGGGTAAGCTGAGCCTTATTGCCGGTTTCTGCATTACTATTGGTACTGCCTGCTTGGGCTTGGAATACCCATTTGTTTTGGGATTCCTTGCGCTAATAGCAGAAACTATACCTGTGGTTGGTCCCATCATTGGCGCTGTTCCGGCAATCTTCATTGCTTATGGACAGTCCACTACGGATGCTTTCCATGTGGCATTATTCTATCTGGTGTTCTACCAAATTGATGCTAACTTCATTATGCCCAAGGTAATGGGCAAGCAGATTGACCTGCACCCGGTAATCTTGATTATCAGCCTTTTGATTGGCGCCAAGATGTTTGGTATTGTGGGTATGCTTTTTGCTGTGCCTGTAGCTGCGGTTTACCGCGTGCTGTATAAAGAGCTGTGGCATGAAAACGAAGGGGAAGAAGCATAATGAAAACCTATTGTTTACAGCATAATTTAGAATTTGATTTAACGCGGTCTGTTCCGGATATGGCCGCGTTATTTGCGTATTACCCTGGGGAAGAAGCAGAGGTGGTTTTGCGTGTAGGTCTTGAGGATACAGGCTTTACTGCCAGCTTGGAAAAGGGTGGTATGGTTTGGAAGAGTGCGCCTGTGAGCTGTGACGAGCTTGTTAGCGGTGAAGTAAGCCGTTGCGTGAAGCTGGCAGTTTTAGACGTCTTCGCTCAAATGACGGGGCAGACGGTGGAACTTCCTTGGGGAATTCTTACCGGAGTGCGTCCTGGTAAATTGGCTCATAAGATTGTGGATAGCGGGACAAGCTTTGCTATGCTGCCCAACTATCTACAAGAAAGATACTTGCTGCCTGCGGAACAGGCGCAGATGTTGACGAATATCTGTAAATTACAGAAGCAGCTTGTTCCCGACGCTAATAAAGAGGCTGGTATTTACATTGGCATTCCCTTTTGCCCAAGCAAGTGTAGCTATTGCTCCTTTCCTTCGGGAATTGTGCCTAAAGATGAAGAAAGTCAACAAAACTTTTTAAATTTCATTGAACAAGACGTAAAGAATGTGGTAAAATTATTAGGTATGCATAGGCTTAATGTTACGTCTTTGTATATTGGCGGTGGCACTCCCACCAGCCTAAACGAGAAGGTTTTTGCAAGGCTTTTGCAGATTGCAGCAGATAATCTGCTTTTGCCAACCATTCGTGAATTTACGGTGGAAGCCGGTAGACCTGACTGTTTTACTCAAGGGAAGCTGGCGGCGATGGAAGCGGTAGGGGTAAACCGTATTAGCGTTAATCCTCAAACCTTCCATGACAAAACCTTAAAGCTTATTGGTCGCGCTCATACCATAGAAGATTTCTATCGTGCCTATGAGATGACAGCCAAAAGCAAGATACCTGTTATCAATACAGATTTGATTATTGGCTTGCCTGGAGAAAGTGAAGAAGACATTGCTTTTTCCTTGCAAAAGGCTGCGGAGCTGAGGCCTCATAATCTTACTGTGCACACCCTCACTTTAAAGAGAGATTCTGCTCTCTTTGGTTCGCAGATTGGCTTGCCTGCTGAAAGCGCGGCAAGAATAGTGCGTAGGGGTGAAGAGGTGGCGGCGGAGATGGGGATGAACCCTTATTATTTATATCGCCAGCATTATATGTTGGGGCATCTCGCCAATATTGGCTATGCGCTTCCGGGAACGGAAAGCATTTATAATGTGCAGATGATGGAGGAAAGACATACTGTAATCGGTATAGGCCCTTCTTCTGCGACCAAGCTGCCTCATACAGATGGTCATCACATTGCACGTTTGAGTATGCCCAAGAATATATTTACATATACAAGTAATATCCAGCAGTTAGGCGAAAAGCGTAGGCTGCTGTTTGAAGAATAGGAGGAATAAGCATGCTGACTACGGCACCGAGAGGTACTAAAGATATCATGCCTGCGGATGTTGCGGCATGGCGTTACCTTGAAGATACCATGCGCAAGGTTTGCGCTCAGTATGGCTACAAAGAAATAAGAACCCCTGTGTTTGAGCACACGGAGCTGTTCCTGCGCGGCATTGGTGAAACTACCGACGTTGTAGAAAAGGAAATGTATACCTTTACTGACCGCGGTGAAAGAAGCCTGACTCTGCGTCCGGAAAATACTGCTTCTGCAGTACGTGCTTTTATTGAGCATAAGTTGTACGCAGAGCCCGCTCCCACTAAATTGTTCTACATTGGACCTATGTTCCGTTATGACCGTCCCCAAGCTGGTCGTTACCGTCAATTCCATCAATTCGGTATTGAAGCTCTGGGTGTTCAAGGTCCTAACATTGATGCAGAAATTATCCTGTTGGCAGTACAAATTTTGCAAGATATGGGCTTGAAGGATTTGAAGCTGAAAATTAATTCTGTAGGCTGTCCCAAATGCAGACCTGAACACAGAGTAAAGCTGCAAGAATTCTTTAAACCTAATTTTGACGAGCTGTGCAAGGACTGCCAATCTCGTTATGATAGAAACCCCTTACGTTTGCTGGACTGCAAGGTTCCTAAATGCCAAGAGCTTGGCGTAGGTGCTCCCAGCTTGGAGGAATGCTTGTGTGACGAATGCAAGGCGCATTTTGAAGGTTTGAAAGAGCTTTTGACTGCGGCAGGCGTTGAATACGAAGTAGATCACAACTTGGTACGCGGTCTTGACTACTATACAAAAACTGCTTTTGAAATTCAATACAAACCCTTGGGCGCTCAAAGCGCTGTATGCGGTGGCGGTCGTTATGACGGCTTGATTGAAGAAGTAGGTGGCCCTGCAACTCCGGGTATCGGTTTTGCAATGGGTATGGAACGTATACTCTTGGCTTTAGAAAGTCAAAACCTGTTGCCTGCAGCAGACGATGCCATGGATGTATTCGTGGTTTGTCCCAAACAGGAAAACTTTACCCTTGCTTTCAAAACTGCCATTGAACTGCGTCGTGCAGGCTTCAAGGTTGATTACGATTTCCAAGGTCGTAGCATGAAGGCGCAAATGAAAGCGGCTAATAGGGTACAGGCAAAATATGTGTTAATTTTCGGCGAGGATGAAGTTGCCCGCGGACAAGTTGTTCTGCGCAATATGGCTACCAGCGAGCAAAGTGAAGTCGCCCTCAATGATATCATTATTAAATTACAAGAGGTGTAAGATTATGATTAAAGCAAAACGTAGCCATAACTGTGGCGAACTTGGTAAAGACTTGGCAGGTCAACAAGTAGTATTGTGCGGTTGGGTAGCAAAACGTCGTGACCATGGTGGTCTGATTTTTGTTGACTTGCGCGACCGTAGCGGTATCGTACAAGTTGTAGCTGACCCTGATACTGCAGGCGCAAGCTTCAAAGTTGCAGAAGATATCCGTAATGAATATGTAGTAAAAGTTGCAGGCAAAGTTTGCCTCCGCGACGAAGCTACCGTAAACAATAACATTGCTACCGGTGCTATTGAAATCATGGCAGAAGAAATTGAAGTGTTGAACGCAGCTAAAACTCCGCCGTTCTACATTCAAGACAATATCGATACTGACGAAAACCTGCGCTTGAAATATCGTTACCTGGATCTCCGTCGTCCGGAAATGCAACGTAACATCATTCTCCGTCATAAAGTTACCAAATTGATGCGCGACTATTTGGATAACCGCAACTTCCTGGAAATCGAAACCCCGATGCTCACCAAGAGCACTCCGGAAGGCGCGCGCGACTATTTGGTTCCCAGCCGCGTAAACCCCGGCAAATTCTATGCACTTCCCCAATCTCCGCAAATCTTCAAACAACTTTTGATGGTTTCCGGTATGGAAAGATACTTCCAAATCGCACGTTGCTTCCGCGACGAAGACCTGCGTGCTGACCGTCAACCCGAATTCACCCAATTGGATATGGAAATGTCCTTCATGGAAATGGATGAAATCCTTGAATTGATGGAAGGCTTGATCGCTTACATCTTTGAAGGCGCTCTCGGTAAGAAAATTGCTACTCCGTTCCAACGCTTGACTTGGGATGAAGCTATGGATCGTTATGGCAGTGACAAACCGGACCTTCGTTTCGGTATGGAACTCATTAACATGGTTGACGCTGTTAAAGATTCCGACTTCAAAGTATTTAACCAAGTTATTGAAAACGGTGGCGTAGTTAAAGCTATCAATGTAAAAGGTTATGCAAACATTCCTCGTCGTGAATGTGACGGCTTGGTTGACTTCGTTGGCATTTACGGTGCAAAAGGCTTGGCTTGGATGCAAATTCAAGAAGACGGCAGTGTAAAATCTCCGATTGCTAAATTCTTCAGCGAAGCTCACTTGGCTAACATCCTTGCAGCTGCTCAAGCTGAAGCAGGCGACTTGATTATGTTCGTTGCTGACAAACCTGCTGTTGTAGCTCAAGCTTTGGGTGCACTGCGTATTGAAATGGCAAAACGCCGCAACCTTATCGATCCCGATGCTTTGGCATTCGCTTGGGTTGTTGACTTCCCCATGTTTGAATATGACGAAGAAGAAAACCGTTATGTTGCAATGCACCATCCGTTCACCTCTCCGCGTGACGAAGACTTGCCGCTCCTTGCTACTGATCCCGGCAAGGTTTATGCAAAAGCATACGACATGGTTCTCAATGGTACCGAAATCGGTGGTGGCTCCATCCGTATCCATCGTCGTGACGTACAAAAACAAATCTTCTCTGCTATCGGCTTGAGTGACGAAGAAGCACAAGAAAAATTCGGCTTCATGATGAACGCATTTGAATACGGTGCTCCTCCCCATGGCGGCTTGGCATTCGGTTTGGACCGCTTGATTATGATTATGGCTCAACGCGATTCCATCCGCGACGTAATTGCTTTCCCGAAAACTCAAAGCGCTGCTTGCGTAATGACTCAAGCTCCTAACGATGTTGACGACAAACAATTGCGTGAACTTCACATTCGTCCCTCCTTGGCTTTGAAAAAAGACAAAGAAGGTAAATAAAAATTGAAAGGAAGCGTTGAAAAACGCTTCCTTTTTTGTTATTATAAAGGTGTGAAAAATAAGCTACGGCTTCACAGTTGAAATGATTATAACCCTGCGATGTACGTTACATTGCTCCACAGGTTTTGAGCCAACACTCTAACCTAGGGAGCCTGATACTCCGCTTGCCAAAAACCAGCCTCCGTTTGAGTGGACTTTTGCGGTAAGTGGGAAGGCACCCACCTGCACATGCAGGTTCAAAACATGGGGCGGGACGGCACCGTGGGGCATAATACTTTATAGAGGTAGTTTATGGATTTAACAAGGGTAGAATATGTAATTGGAAAAGAGAATATTGCTAAGCTACAAGGAGCCTGCGTTGCTGTTGTAGGTTTGGGTGGAGTGGGTAGCTATATTGCAGAAGCTCTCGCCCGCAGCGGAGTGGGTGCTCTGGTTTTGGTTGACGCTGACGAAGTAGCTCCCAGTAATATTAACCGCCAGCTGCCAGCCTTGACAACCACTATGGGGAAACTCAAGACGGAAGTTATCGCAGAGCGTATTGCCCAAATAAATCCTGAGTGCAAGGTTACGCTTCGCAGTTGTTTTTATGAGCCCGGTGATTTTGAAAAGTTCTTCCCTATGCAGTTGGACTTCGTGGCAGATGCCATTGATTCCACTGCTTCTAAAATAGATTTACTAACTGAATGTTACAAGAGAAATATCCCTGTAATTTCTTCCATGGGCACAGGTAACAAGCTGGACCCTAGCGCTTTGCAGATAGCAGACATCAGCAAGACTCACACCTGCCCCTTGGCGAAGAGTGTGCGTAAGCGTTTGCGGATGGCAGGCATTGAAAAGGGGATAACAGTGGTCTTTTCTACGGAAAGTCCTGTGTACGCTACTAAGGCGGCGGTACCTGGCAGTATGGTCTTTGTTCCGGCAAGCAGTGGACTTTTGATTACTTCTTACATTGTGCGTAAGATTATTGGAGTATAAAGAATGGATAGCTTATTTACTTTTGCTTATGAACAGAAAAAGCCTTTGGCTGACAGGATGCGCCCTGAAAAATTAAGCGATTTTGTTGGTCAAGAGAAGGCAGTTGGTGCGGGGAGTCCCTTGCGTCGTATGATTGAGCGCGATATGCTCCAGTCCGTTCTGTTCTACGGACCTCCGGGAACAGGCAAGACCACTCTCGCAACTGTAATTGCCCATGTGACCGGCAACCAGTTTGTTTCCATCAATGCTGTTGCTTCCGGTGTACCGGAGCTGCGTAAACTTATCAGCAAGGCACAGGAGCTGCAACGTAGCGGTATGGGGAGAACCATCGTCTTCATTGACGAAATCCATCGTTTCAATAAGGCGCAGCAGGATGTTCTGTTGCCTTACGTGGAAAATGGTACCATTGTTCTTATAGGCGCTACGACGGAAAACCCTTTCTTTGAAATAAATTCTCCCTTGCTTTCTAGGATGAAGGTCATCCGTTTGGAAAAGCTTAGCCCCAAGCATATGCAGCAAATTATCTTGCGAGCCATCGCAGATAAGGAGCGTGGTTTTGGTGGCAGTTTCTCCATCGAAGAAGATGCTTTAAAAATTTTAGCAGACTTTGCTGCAGGTGATGCCCGCAGTGCTCTGAACATGTTGGAACAGGCAGAGTTTATGCTTCCGGAAACGGGAGAGCGTAAAATTACTATTGAAGTTTTGCGAAGCGTTATCGGTACAGCAATGCAACGCTACGATAAAAAAGGCGACCAACATTATGATATCGTCAGCGCTTTTATTAAGAGTATGCGGGGGAGCGATGCGGATGCTGCCTTGCACTACCTTGCCCGTATGATTGAGGGCGGTGAAGATTTACGCTTTATCGCTAGGCGCATTGTAATCTGCGCTGCGGAAGATGTAGGTCTTGCAGACCCGCAGGCTCTAGTCATTGCCAACGCTGCGGCGCAAGCTGCGGACTTCGTTGGCTGGCCGGAAGCACAGATTCCTCTTGCGGAGGCAGTGTGCTATATTGCCAACGCTCCCAAGAGCAATGCTTCTTATATGGGGATTGCCAACGCTCGTGCTGATGTGCGCAAGAAAAACTGCGGTAGTGTTCCCAAGCATTTGCGTGACGCTCATTATCCCGGTGCCAAAGCCCTTGGTCATGGTATTGATTACAAATATCCTCATAGCTATGGAGGTTGGGTGGAGCAGCAATATCTGCCTGACGAACTGGTTGGCGTAAAATATTACGTGCCTTCTGGTAATGGAGAAGATGTTGGGAGAAAAAATAAATAAAAAAATTTTAAAACTATGTCCCCTAGGGTAAAATGTTTCACGTGAAACATTCAGCATATAAAAAGCGGAAGGTATACCTTCCGCTTTTGTAGTTTAATTTTCATATTTGTTGTAAAGAATGTTAATTATATATTATGGTAGAATTTTATCTTCTGATTCTGATAGCGTTGCTCCAAAAATTGCCGGTGATTTTCCTGCTTCTGTAATGTGAGGAGTAAGGAGCATAATGACTTCCGTTTTTGCCTTGCGCCTGGTACGATTTTTGAATAGTTCCCCAAAAAGAGGAATGTTGGATAGCAGGGGAACCTTTTGAATACTGCGTTGCTCTTCTTCGTTAATCAGGCCACCAATAACCAAAGTCTCTCCACTTAGCATACGCACATTGGTATCTGCCGTACGACTGGTAATACGATAGTTTTTCATTTCGCTTACCAGTGTGGGGGTACTTACTTCTGTGTGTACTGTCGCCGTTACCATTTTCCCATCACTGCTTACGATGGGAGTATATTGGAGTTTGATACCCGCATCTAGGTATTCGGTGGTGGTGTAACTGCCTGTACTATTATGCTTTTCAGTTTGGACGGGGATGTGGTCGCCAATAAAAATACTTGCTTCACGACCGGGAATGGTTATGATGCTTGGAGTTGCCAGTATTTTAGCCTGACCTTTGGCAACGAGAGCGTTCAGGGTAGCATTAAATTTAAAGGAATAGCCTCGCCAAAATTTAAAGTTACCACCATAGGACTGATTATCCTCATCATCGTAGCCGTTATTATTTTGCTGCTTGTCGTTTTGGGGAATCTTGTCCCAGCTCCAGTTGACTCCTAAATTTTTGCTAGCCTCTTTGTTGAGTGCAATGACTTTGGCCTCCAAGGTGACTTGCTTGGTGGCGACATCAAGGGCTTTGACTGCTTGGATGAGCCTGTTTCCCTCAGCAGGCGTTCCTTTGAAGATAAGAGCATTAGTAATGGCATCAACGGCTAATTTGTCACTGCCAAAGATATTTTGTAAAGATTTGCAAACATCTTGTGCACGTGCAAAATTAAGCTTCACTATCAGAATTTCTACTGCTTTTTTATTTGGTTTCTGCTGTTCTGATATGAATGTGATGTCATTTTGAAGGTATGGTTGAGAATTTTGCGGAGCTATAAAGGGATTACGCTCCATTTTTGAGACTGTTGTGTTGGGGAGAGAAGCTTCTTGCTGCGTCTGAGCATATAGAGTTGAGAAGCTGCTACTCCAAATTAAAAGGCAGACGAGAATTGTACTGTTTAATTTTAGAGAAGTTTTGCTACTGTACATAGACGGTACCTCTTTTCTAAAAAATTAAACTACAGCTTCATTGTAAAGCATTTTAGAAGCATACGCAAGAATTTCAAGAAAAAAGGAAAAATTATAACGAATTTCTTGCTATTAAAGGCTTATGTGATAAAATGGAGTTAACTTAATTAGGTTAGGAGGTATGTATCCTGTGAAGCTAAGCAGATTGGCAATACAAAATATTTTTAACGGTCAATCAACAGGAGAAGTACAGATAATTAAGTTCGTCAACAATTTATTAGAATTTGCCTTAGAGCAAAAGGCCAGCGACATTCATATTGAACCTTTAGAAAGGGCGACGCGGATACGTTTGCGTATAGATGGCTTCCTGTACACTGCCTTGGAAGTGGCAAGCAGCTATCACAATGCTATTGTATCTCGCATTAAAATCATAAGCAGTCTTGATATTGCGGAAAAGCGTTTGCCCCAAGATGGTCGTGTGGATGTAGATGTAAGTGGGCGGAAGGTGGATTTACGCATTGCTACCTTGCCCGTCATGTATGGTGAAAGGGTTGTTATCCGCGTTCTGGAAAAAAATCAGGTGTTGTTAGATTTGACAAGCTTGGATTTTTCGGAAGCCAATCTTGAAGCTTATGAGAAAATCATCAGCGCACCTAACGGAATGGTTCTTTTGACGGGACCAACCGGTAGCGGCAAATCAACTACCTTATACGCTACCTTGGCGCAGCTAAATGATGAGGCTAAGAATATTATCACCATTGAAGACCCGGTGGAGCGTACCATTGAGGGTGTTCAGCAAATAGCAGTCAATAACAAGGCGGGGTTAACTTTCGCTACAGGATTACGTTCCATTTTACGACAAGACCCTAATATTATTATGGTAGGGGAAATTCGTGACCAAGAGACTGCCCGCATTGCAGTGCAGTCAGCTTTGACAGGGCATTTGGTTTTGAGTACCCTGCATACTAATAATGCAGTGGGAGCTGTAACTCGCCTGCTGGACATAGGCATAGAGCCTTTCCTGGTGGCAGCTGCCTTGCGAGGAGTTGTTGCTCAGCGTTTGGTAAGGAGAATATGCCTCAACTGCAGAGAGGTGTACCCGGTCAGTCAGGCGGAGCTTGCTATTTTAGGTTGTGAACCTAACTCAGGGGTGAAGCTTTATCGGGGACGTGGCTGTGAAAAATGTAATCATACCGGTTACAGAGGTCGTATGGCAATACAGGAGGTTTTACCCGTAACTTCGGAGCTGCAAAATTTATTTATTAAGGGAGCGGAAGAAAAAATACTTTTAACGCAGGCTTCAGCAAATGGTTTTGCAACTCTTAGGCAGGATTGTATTGCGAAGGTTTTGGCAGGACAAACCACCGTAGAAGAGCTGTTGCGCGTAGCGTATTGTTAAGGCGGTGGGTGGATGGAATTATTGCAGGATTTACTGAATAGGGCTCGGAAGCTTATGGCTTCTGACATACATCTTACCGCTGATGAATATATTACCCTACGCATTGATGGCAAGCTTCACTTAACGGAGCTTTTTGTAACCAAGGAACAGGCTAACAAAATCCTACAGCTACTTTTAAGTGAGACTCAGCAAAAGGTACTTAATGAGGAAGGCTCTGTGGACCTTGCTTATCTTGACGGAGAGGGTTTATCCTATAGGATAAATGCTTCTAAAAGCAATGGACGCTTGTTCTTGGTGATACGCATCATCAATAAGGATATTCCTACCTGTGAAGAACTGCTTATTCCGCAAGCGGTGCAAGCATTTACCAGCTTGAAGCAGGGAATGGTGTTAGTTTGTGGTGCTACAGGGAGCGGTAAAAGCACAACCTTGGCGGCACTTATAGAAAAAATCAATAGGGAGCGTAGGGTACATATTGTAACCTTGGAGGACCCCATTGAATATAAATATGAAAACAAAAAGGCTTTAATCCATCAGCGGGAAGTGGGTAGGGATACAAAGAGTTTCGCCTGCGGTTTGCGTAGTGCCTTGCGACAAGACCCGGATGTAATTTTGGTGGGAGAGTTGCGGGATAGGGAAACTACTACTGTTGCTCTTATCGCTGCTGAAACCGGACACCTGGTTTTAACAACCCTTCATACTAATGACGCGGTGGGAGCGGTAAACAGAATTTTAGATCTCTTTGGCGAGGAAAGGCAGCTCGTCCGTAGTCAGCTATCAGAGGTTTTACAGGGAATAATTTGTCAGGAACTGATATCGAGAGCTATGGGAAATGGACGTGTTGCAAATTTTGAGGTGCTGTCGCTTACGCCAGCCCTGCGTAGCTTAATCAGAGAAGGACGTATCCACCAGATTAGCAGCTACCTGCAAACCGGAAGGCAGCAGGGAATGCTGACAAAGTCGGAACACAGAAAGCTTCTTGTTGAAAAAGGTATAATATAATTTACTAAAACGTTGAAACGGCAGGCCTGGCTTGCCGTTTTGTTGTTTGGTGTGATATAATTAACTGATTTATAATGTTTATTTTGAAGGAGACAGCAATGTTAGGCAATATTAGTGGAGTGCGTAAGCATAGTTTGGCAGAAGAAGCAGGCATTAAAGCCGGCGAAAAACTGCTTAGTGTGTGTGGTACTCAAGTTAAAGATATTATTGAGCTTAGCTTCTACGCTTCAGATTATGAGGTGGAGCTGGAAATTGAAGATGCAGCAGGCGCTAAACGTACTGTAACCATTGCCAAGCATCCTGACGAGGACTTGGGAATTGAGTTCGAGTCTGCTGTTTTTGATAAGGTTAGTACCTGTTATAATAATTGTATTTTTTGTTTTGTAGACCAAATGATTCCGGGCATGCGCCCTGGTCTGTATGTGCGGGATGATGATTACAGGCTTTCCTTCCTTTATGGTAATTTTATTACCCTTACTAATATGAAGGAAGATGATTTTAACCGTATCATCAGTACACATATGTCACCTTTGTATGTTTCCGTACATGCTACGGATCCGGAAGTGCGTTGCCAAATGATGCACAATCGCTTTGCGGGTGAATTGATGGACAAGCTGCACCGTCTTTTGGATGCAGGCATTCAGGTACATACTCAGATTGTGTGTTGCCCTGGTTATAATGATGGAGAAGTATTGGCAAAATCCTTCGCAGATTTGTACGCACTTCATCCCGGCGTACTGACCATGGCAATTGTTCCCGTAGGTTTAACTAAAAATCGTGCTCACTTACATCCCTTGCGTACATTTACCAAGGAGGAAGCAAGTGCAATCGTTGATATGGTAACAGCTTGGCAAGAGCGTTGCCGTAGGGAAACAGGCAAGAGCTTCGTGTATTTGGGTGATGAATTCTACCTGCTGGCAGAAAAGGAACTTCCTCCTGCGGCTTGGTATGATGGCTTCCCCCAATTGGAAAATGGCATTGGTCTTACCAGTAGCTTCTTGATTGAATGGGAAGAAACTTTAAAAGTTCTGAGTCAGGCTCAAGCTGCTGCCCCCGCGGTTATACCCGTTGGTGAAAGCGCGTACAAGGTGTTGAAACCTGTGATGGATGCTTTTAACGAGAAGTATCAGGCACAGCATCAGCTTCTTGCCGTTAAAAATGAATTCTTCGGTGGCAAGGTAAATGTTACCGGTCTATTAGTAGGTGGCGATATTTTAAAAGCTGTACCTCAAGCGGCTCGAGTAATTTTACCTGCTGTTGTTTTAAATAAGGATGATTTGTTCCTTGACGACATGTCCTTTGAGCAATTTAAGGCGCAGCACCAAGGGAACGTAGAAGTTGCCGCTGGTGCGAAAGAGCTCCTACATTTGCTTACGGTTCCTAAGGAGGGCTGATTATGCTGCAAGTTTATACTGGTACCGGTAAGGGGAAAACCACTGCTGCTCTGGGCGTTGCTTTTCGCGCGGCTGGTTATGATTTAAAGACAACAATGTTTTCCTTTTTGAAGGATGACCCTGAATATGGTGAAGCAAGAGCCGCCAAGCTTTTACCCGGTTTTGTACTGAAGCAGGTTGGACGGGATGAATTCGTTAATTTTTACGATCCGGATCCTGTTGATCTGCAAATGGTACGAGATGGTTGGGAATTAGCAAAAAAGGCAATTGCTGATCGTGAGGCAGATATCTTCATCTTAGATGAACTGAACATTGTTATGGCAACTAATATGCTGCCTACGGAGGAAGTTGCGGATTTTTTAGCGCAACATAAAGATAAAGTAGAAATTATTTTGACGGGGCGTGGTGCTCCTGTGCAAATTATGAATATAGCAGATTTAGTGACCGATATGAAGGAAGTTAAGCACTATTTTTCTAAGAGTGTTACCTCCCGTAACGGTATCGACCACTAAAATGGAGGAGAGAGTAGTATGGGAAAACCTATAGTTGCCATAGTTGGCAGACCTAATGTAGGCAAATCTACATTATTTAATATTTTTGCAAATAGCAGAATTTCTATTGTAGAGGATACTCCCGGTGTAACCCGCGATAGACTTTATGCAACCGCTGAGTGGCTGGACCATGAATTTATGATGGTTGATACTGGCGGTATTGAAATTATGAACGCAGATGCTATTGCAGTATCCATTCGTCAACAAGCTCAGATAGCTATTCGTGAAGCGGATGTAATCCTTTTCGTTTGTGATGCTCGTTCTGGTATCAGCACTGAGGATGCCGACGTTGCAAAAATTCTGCGTCAATCTAAGAAACCCATTGTTTTGGCTGTCAATAAGGCAGATTCTCCGAAGCAGGAGCTGAATGTTTACGAGTTCTATAATCTTGGTATTGGGGAACCCATCCCTGTATCTGCAGCTAACCATTTAGGCTTGGGCGATTTGCTTGATGCAGTGGTTTCCAAATTTGGCGACAAGAACACCTTTGGAGAGCCTGATGATGAAAACGAAATTAAAGTTGCTCTCATCGGTCGTCCTAATGTTGGTAAATCTTCCATATTCAATGCTTTGGTTGGTGAAGAACGCTCCATTGTTAGTAATGTGGCGGGTACCACCCGTGATGCTATCGATACTCCTGTTGTGCGTGATGGTCAGCGCTATTTGTTCATTGATACTGCTGGTATGCGTCGTAAATCTAAAATTGACGAGCCCATTGAAAAATATAGCATCATGCGCTCCTTGCGCGCAGTTGATCGTTGCGACGTAGTGCTTATGGTATTTGATGCAGTGGAGGGCGTAACTGAGCAGGATAAAAAGATTGTAGGTTATGCTCATGAAGCCGGTAAGGGCGTAATCCTCGTTGTTAATAAGTGGGACTTGTACGAAAAAGACAATACCTCTACCTTACGTTACACTGAGATGCTTCGCAAGGAATTGGTGTTCCTGCAATATGCTCCTGTTGTATATGTTTCTGCAGTTACCAAGCAACGCATTCATCGTTTGCCGGAGGTTATTGCCTACGCAGCAGAACAAAATGCAATGCGTATCTCTACCAGTGTATTGAACCAAGTTATCGAAGATGCTGTGGCAATTAACCCCACTCCCACTGAGCATGGCAAGCGTTTGAAAATCTTGTATGCTACCCAAGTTAAGATTAAACCGCCCACATTTGTTATTTTTGTTAATGAACCGGAAATCATGCACTTCTCTTATCAGCGCTATTTGGAAAATAAACTGCGCGAAGCTTTTGGCTTCGAGGGAACTCCTATCAAGATGATTATTCGCGGTAAGGATGAAGACGAGTAAGATTGGAGATATGATATAAAATGTTAGGTAACGAAGTAGGAGTGCTTCAATACGTTCTAGGCTATGCTCTAGGACATCTCTTTGGCTCCATTCCCTGTGGCTTGTGGATCGTGCAGGCGTTCCACGGTATTGATATTCGTGAGTATGGTAGTAAAAACATTGGCACAACCAATGTGTTTAGAACTGTTGGTGGCAAAACTGCTGCTTTAGTTATGGCTGCTGATATGATTAAGGGTATTGCTGCTGTTGCACTGATGAATTATCTTTTCCATGATCATATGCTTAATGTAATTACGGCTTTAGGCGCTATTTTAGGGCATAGTTATTCCTTGTTCCTTGGCTTGAAGGGGGGCAAGGGTGTTGCAACAGGTTTGGGCTTGTTGCTTTATATGATGCCCGAAGCTAGTTTGATAAGCTTTGGTGTATGGTTAGTTATTGTTTTGCTTACTCGCTACGTTTCTTTGGGTTCTATGGTTGCGGCCTGCACCACTCCAGTTTTGGCATGGTATTTTGATTATCCGGTGTCATATGTATGCTTGGCAGTGCTGTCTGCATTTTTCATTGTTATTCGTCATACAGAGAATATCAAGCGCCTTTTGAACGGTACTGAAAGTAAGATTAAGGCTGGTAAAGCAGAAGATCTAAAAAAATAAAAGCGGTAAGTTTTTACAGTATTGTAAATTTTTTAACAAGTCCCTTGAAGTAAGGCAGGGACTTGTTTTTTTATTTTTGTAAATTTTCCAGAAGACTTTTCTGTTTTTTTCAACATAGCATATGTACATTTCAAAAGAACAGTGCTATAATAACCGTAGTAAAAATTTACTACAAATAAATTTAAGGAGGAAACAGTATGGCTGAAAAATCTACCTTTTATCTGGTGCGTGAGGAGATTCTTCCCGAAGCAATCAAAAAGACAATTAAAGTAAAAGAAATTTTGAAAAGAGGCGAGATTAAAACCATTAACGAAGCAGTAGAAAAAATGGGTTTGAGTCGCAGTGCTTACTATAAATATAAAGACTATGTTTTCCCGTTCTATGAAGCAAGCAAAGAAAAAATTATTACCTTATCTTTGTTGTTGGAGCATAAATCCGGCGTGTTGTCTAAAGTACTGAACACTGTTGCTGATGATAGTGGAAGTATTATGACTATCAACCAAGGCATTCCTTTACAAGGAGTAGCAAATACTACTATCTCTATAGAAACTAAGAATCTTACCATTGATTTGGAAGCTTTGTTGGACAAGCTGCGTATGATTGATGGTGTAAAACGCTTGGAAGTTTTAGGACAGGTATAATCTGAAAAATTTAGAAATACTGGAGGGGTCCGAATTGAAGGATTTTGTTAATGTTGGATTATTAGGCGCCGGAACTGTTGGTGGCGGCGTATTGCACGTATTAGAAAGAAACAGTGCA
>JAFTMR010000056.1 GCA_017452325.1 Phascolarctobacterium sp.
AAGATGTTCATAACCAACATATTCTTCGGTTGTGCAGTGTACACTCATCTCACCTCTTGAATTTATTATAGCAATACACAAGCTCGCGCTCAACAGAAAGATGCGTCATTATTGTCGCACACACTCATCTATAATAAACTTACTAAAACTAAGGAGGTAATTTTATGAACCACACTTACCTGTATGACAACATACAATCAAAACTAAAACAAAATTATGGCAAAACCCCTGACACATTGATATTAAATCGTGTTAAGGAAGAATTAGATTGGATGCAACGTGCAAATATGTATTCCACGATTCGCCTTCTTTATGAACTTACAGAAAGATTAAAGCAAATGAATATTCCTTATAGCGTAAAAAATTCAGGTAATGCAAGCTTTATTCTCTATCTTCTAGGAATCACCAGAATTAATCCTTTACCACCCCACTACTATTGCCCCCATTGTCATTCGGTGATTTGGGACAACACAAGCAAGTGCGGTATAGATTTTAAAAAAGAAAAACATTGTAAAACGGATGGTGCAATTATGCTTACTGACGGGTTTAACATTCCTTGGCAGGCGCACTTATCATGCGACCAAGAACAATTTTTTGATATTTCCGTAAATCCCTCAATGTATGAAAACACACTTGAAGTTTTAAATAAAACAGAAATAGATATTATTGAATATGAATCTAGCAACAACACCAGTAGATATCGCGTTATAGAAGCAGGAAATCTCATTCTACAATTTAATCTTCCACAAACAGAATTAGCACAATCACCCGCAGAATGTCTAAATACAGCTGTTTTTCTAGAAATGGCTCGTAACTACGCTCTTACCAATACGCCTGATTTGAAAATAAGCATTAATTCTTTTGCGGATGTCATTTCTTACTTGGGAATCTTGCGTTCAAGCTACACCAGCGATGCAAAACTAAAAGCTTTAGTAAACACATTAAACTACAAACTATCAGAACTAATTGCTTGTCGTGAAGATCTCTATCAATATTTCCTTGAGCATGGTTGTAGCGAACATACTGCATTTAAACTTATGAATAACGTGCGAAAAGGAAAGCGCTTCCTCAACAATCCCCCTCCTTCCGATACGCTCATATCAAAGGACAAATGGGTGATAGAATTCTGCAAAGACGTTCTTTACCTTCCAAGCAAAGCTGACATTATTGAGGACCTGCTTTTAAATCCTACATATCAGCTACCCGTTCCAGTTTCTGAAAGCGTACTCTGAAATTAGAATACTACTACAAAGTTACGTTACTTAATCCTCCGAAAAAACGATGTACTGTTTTGGTACATCATCATTGATAAAATAAGCCATAATGGTACTAACCAAAACAATTTAAGAAAGAGTGAGCTTATTATGACAAAAAGCGTATAACGATTCTCTCGTCATACGCTTTTTATAATCAACAACAAACCTGTCTTCTTTAACAATGTAGTCAATTCCTTTGAACAGGCATATCTACTACTTACAACTGAAAAATTAGTACTCCAAAGGTTCGGTCATTTTATATTTAAACTACTCACTGTCTGGCAACTTACCCGCTTGTATTGCTATTCTTTTCTCCTGAGCTTTCACCCTACGCTCTAATTTTTTTATATCTTCAGACGGCGGTAATTCTTCTGGTTTAATACCACGCTGTCCCAGCATTGCTCTTACAGACATATTATTTTGCACATGTTCGCTAGTAATATTTCCTTCACCTTGCAAATCTTTTTCTTCCACATTATAATTAGTCATTTCTGTCGCAAGATTCTTGGCAGCAATCGTTAACGTGGGTAAAAAATCTGCAAGAGGACGATTGCCTTTTACTCCCAATCGAGCTTTCATTTCCATAGTTGTGTGCCCACCAAATAAAGCTTGGTCTCCCCTAGAACGAATACGTCCAAACCCAGCATCATCAACACCACGCTCATAAATATTTTGAGAAAGTCGTTTTTCTGCTTCACGCAATCTGCCGCGAGCTTCTGTCCGCTCGATAAACGCAATTCGTTCCTCAATAATTTCCTGTTTTCTAGTTTGCACAGCAAAGTAACTTTGTGCAAATGCTATTTCTTCTTTCTTCGGATCACCATTTTGAGCTATCAAATAACAGGCATAACGTGTCAGCATATAATCTCTAACGGTTCTGCGTGCACCACTACCAATTTCTACCATTTTCGTGACTTCACGAAAATGGTTCGTAATCTCAATCCCACTAGTTTCACAAGATTCCATTGCACGACAAATAGTTTTTTCAAAGTTCTCCCAGCGTTCATACCCCAACAACTTCATTAAATCACGAGCATACCAAAATTCTACTTTTTTAGATTCATCATTATAAACAACTAAATCAAATTGTTCTTTAATCTGACTAATCCTCTTTTTATCCATTTCATTATTCTCCTATACTTATAATAAGTAAATAATAGTTCCATTGATAAGCTTATATTTTTATTATAGCACATTTTTTGAATATCAGTCGTATTTTGAATATATTTTTGCTAATCGCTGTTCTGTTTATATTAACTACGTACAAAGTGTAGACGTTGCCGCACAAATTGATATTAAACTGTAGCAGCATACATTAATTATGAAAAAAGCTCCGCGAATTTGCGGAGCTTTTCTTCTTAAACTTTTGGTCAATCACCCCAAACTTTCCTTCACTTGGGATAACCTCAAATGCCATATCCTCATCATTCGCAGGCTCGTACCCACGATTGACAAGTGCATAGCCATCGGGACTGAACGTTGACACCCAATCCCACTTCGTCTCACAAGCAATATTCACTTTTTTAGCGTTCAAAACAAAAACACTTCCTTTCAAAACACCAATAATTACAACAATGTAAAAATGGATAAACTAATCTCCAAAAGAGAAGAAAAAGATTAATTTTCCTAACATCGTCTAAAAATATTTGCATCAAAAGGAAGTGTTGGTATTTAGTTTTCGAGTAAGTTATGCAAATAAACAATGTGTATTTGCAGGTATCAGTGGTTCCATAATTTCAGCATATTCATAATATGCCTTTAATTTAATATTATTTTCTTCACAAAATCTTGTAATAGTTGGACTTGTGAAGATAGAGATTATTTCTGTTTGTAATCCATTATAAACTCCAAACAACTCATTAGCTTCTGCTTCAACATCAGTTTTGGGTTTGAAGAAAAGATATGCTAAAGTAGCAGATTCCTCTTCTTTATGATTTTTACAAGCTACACCTAGTAGGTGACATAAAAATTGTTTCAAATCAAAATATCTCGGAAATTCTTTCATGCCAAATTCTTTAAAAGGGATTGGAAACTCACCTTCAGGTTTTGTCACTGTAATTAACTTGAAGCCAATCCCATCTTCATTAGCTCCAAAGATATAGTTTACATATGCTTCCCCCAAAGTCTTTTTCTTGGAGTCACCAAATATTTCGTGGCATTTGACTTCAATATATGTATTAGTATCTTTGTCATATGCGTCCATTTGTGGTTGAGTGCCAGGTTTATTTTTTATAGCACATTCAGCTTCAAATTCCACATTTTTAGTAACACCTATATGTTTCGCACCCTTACGCAATGCTAAATAAGCAAATCTTGAAGAAGAAGCTACACTCGCCATTTTAGGAGGTTTCACACCGTCATCTGTCGAGACAGTCTCATTACCCTTACCTTCAGCATAACTTTTATGATGTTCTATATTATAATTTTTCATATCTTCAATGAATTTATCAAATTCATCTTTTGTATAATAATCTTCATATTTGAAGTCATTGACATTTTTATAACCGAATTTATCGGCACCTTTAACAGAAATTAAATTTCTCAGAATAATTTTGTCAAATTTCTTTGAATTCATAATACAACCTCCTATTCATCCTTATACTTCCCAACCGCCGCCAACAAATCATTTTTTATTTGCTCACGCAGTTTTGCAGGCTTTAGCACTTCCACAAATCTTGCGTACTGCATTGCCCAGTAACGCATTGCTTGCAAGTTCACCACAACACTTATGGTTACTTCATCTTCTGTTTCTTCGTGAAAGCTTACTTCTTTTCCAAACCAATCTATAACATCACCCACAAGCCCTTTGGCAATACGCATAGTTACCCTTTCGCTTTCACCACTGAACATATAAATATGTTCTGCCATATGCTTGGGCAAGTTGATGCTTTCGCTAAGGTCTTTTTGCTTTTTGGCAGGCGTGTCCAAAATCTTAATTTCAGAAATTCTATCAACCCGATAATGAGAAATATTGTCGTACCTATCGTAGTTAGCAATCAAATAATAACGACCATTTGTAGCTGCCATTTGATAGGGATTGATAATATACTTCTTCGGCTTGCCATTACCATGCACTCGTGGATGAAGCTTTTTATCAATACCAAAGTCATTGTACTGAAATTCCACCTGTTTCCCTTTACTGATAGCTTCGTCTAAAATTTCAATGTTATAAAAAATTTGCTTGTTATTAGGCATCTTTTCCGGTAAAGTGCGAATGTGTTTTACCTTCGCCTCAAAATATTTACTGGAAAGAGCAGTTAGCTTGCCAATCAGCTCCTTGCATTGGCTGTAAGGTATGTGTTTAGAGAAAAGCAGGCTGTCAATCAACAAGCGTAGTTCCGCATCAGTAAAATCACGTTCCAAATACCAATCACTGTAGAGAACTTCCTGTTCCCCCTTTTTATTGGTACGATTGGTTTCTTTATATTCAAGGTTATAACCAAAATCTATCAAGTTCATCAAATTGCGTTTAATCGCCTTGCGATCAACGGTCATTTGATATTCCCGTTGCAGTAAATCAATTATTTCTTTTTGATTCAAGGGATGCTCCGCATCGGAGTGCTTCTTTAAAATTTCCAAGATGTTCATAACCAGCATATTCTTCGGTTGTGCAGTGTACATTCATCTCACCTCTTAAATTTATTATAGCAATACGTAGGCTCGCGCTCAACAGAAAGATGTGCCATTATTGTCGCACTCATTCATCTATAATAAACTTACTAAAGCTAAGGAGACAGTGTTATGAACCACACTTAACTGCACGACAACTTTTCACATCCACTCACAAGGCTCTTGCTCCGTTGAACCCTCATCCCCTATTTAATTTATGTGCTTCTAAATATTTACTTACAATCTTTACAGCACAATAATATCCACACATGGAGCAGGCCTCGTCACCCGCTTGGTTCTTCTTTTGGCGATACTCCCTTGCTTTGACAGGGTCTATTGCTAGGCACAGTTGTTCTTCCCAATCCAGATTCTTACGGGCTTTAGCCATAGCGTTATCCCACGCCCAAGCCTGCTGATTGCCTCTCGCCAAATCCCCGGCGTGGGCAGCAATGCGGGCAGCAATTACTCCTTCACGCACGTCTTCTATATCCGGCAACCCCAAATGCTCTGCCGGAGTAACATAGCATAAGAAATCTGCACCGCTTACCGCCGCCAAAGTCCCGCCAATGGCACTGGTTATATGGTCGTAGCCGGGAGCAACGTCTGTAACTAAAGGGCCAAGAACATAAAAAGGTGCGTTATGGCAAATTCGTTTCTGCAGTTCCATATTGGCTGCAATCTGGTTAAAAGGAACATGCCCCGGGCCTTCCACCATCACTTGAACATCACGCTTCCACGCCCTCTGGGTAAGCTCTCCTAAATTAAGCAGCTCCTGAATCTGCGCTCTATCCGTAGCATCTGCCAAACATCCCGGGCGCAATCCATCTCCCAAGCTGATAGTAACATCATATTCTTCACATATATCTAGAATCTCATCAAAATATTCATACAGAGGGTTTTCCCTATTATTATGGAGCATCCAGCCTGCAATAAAACTTCCTCCACGACTGACAATATCCATAATACGGCCTTCTTCAGTAACAGCCTTTAACACATTTAGATTCACACCACAATGAATCGTCATAAAATCGGCTCCGTCTTCGGCCTGCATTCTAATTACGTCAAATAAATCTTCTTTGGTCATATCTACTACAGCGCCACGTTTCTTGATAGTTTCCACCGTAGCCTGATAAATTGGTACTGTACCAACCATTACTGTGGAAGCAGCTATTATTGCTCTACGCGAAGCAGTAATATTATCTCCTGTGGACAAGTCCATTATGGAATCTGCCCCTGCATCAATGGCAGCTTGTAATTTTAAAAGCTCCGGCTCAACGCAAGGAAAGCTGCTTGAGGTGCCAATGTTAGCATTAACCTTTACTCTTAACCCCTTGCCCACTCCACAGGGTTTTAAGTTTTTATGATTGCGATTACTACAAATGGCAATTGTTCCTTGCGCCACGCCCTCCCGTACAAAATCCGGACTGAGCTTTTCCTGTTGGGCTACATACTTCATTGCTTCCGTAATCACGCCTTGTCTTGCAAATTGCATTTGGGTTGTCATAAAGATTACCTCCTGTATTTTAAAGATTAAAAATAAAAAAGCCAACTTCCGTAGGAAGTTAGCTTTAAATACATGCTCTGTTTCATCGCTTTCCTACGCCGGTATTATCCGTATATCAGGTTCAAAGGGTCGGACTCGCGTCCTCTCAGCATAATGCGCCCCTAGCGTTCAACTCTATTTAATTTTTAGCTTACAGCATCCAGCAAAGTTCTGCCTATTCATCCATAAGAATTTATTTTCTATGTGTAAATTCCTTTGCTATAGATTATACCACTACACTAACACTCACGACAACTTTTCACAAAGCCCTCACAAGGCTTTTATCTCCCTGCGTCGAATTATTATATAATCAACTATAACAAGGAGGTTTTGACATGAGTAGTAAAAAATGGATTGCAGCAGCACTTATTGGTGGGTTTATTTTTGGTAATGCAATGGCACCTGTAAACGCAGGCATTTTAGATAAAGTAATTAAAGGCGGTATCGTAGGGGTGGTAGT
Organism: Phascolarctobacterium sp.; assembly: GCA_017452325.1. GTDB lineage: Bacteria > Bacillota > Negativicutes > Acidaminococcales > Acidaminococcaceae > JAHHUH01. Next base: position 6,869 of record JAFTMR010000056.1, read on the forward strand.
TGACAAGACTGCTCCACAAATTAACGATGCCATCAACGCAATTACTGCTAAACATGGTTTAAGCAGCACCTACGCAACAAAGGTTGTACCCATTGTTGCCTTTGGTGATGGCAGCCGCGCCGGCGCAGCGCAGGTTTCCGGCCCGCAAGAACTGGTTGACCAATGCCAGGCAGCCCTGCAAATTGAACAAACCATCTTTGGCGTGCGTGCCATGGTGCTCATCCCCATTGACAAGGTTGCAGTTAAAAACATTAACCGCGTGCAAGGCGTAGGCGTTGCCGCACAAATTGATATTAAGCTTTAAGCCCAACACAAAAAGCGTATGACGATTTTGAACAATTCAATTTCGCCATACGCTTTATTTTTAAGTGCTATTTGCAGTTTAAATCTTAACTAATTCATATTCCCTAGTGCCTAAGCCAATCTTTTCTGCGTGTTCAAGACACATCTTCCATTCAGAATCAGAGCTGATGTTGTGGAAATGGTCATGTCCCTTACAGCCTTCTGCGTCCTTAGCCACTGCCTCACCTAAAACAGAATTAGGCATGGGAGGAGCAGCGCATACCAAATCTACACAAGCTTGGTCAAGCGCTACCGGGTCGAAGGAAGCCAGCATTCCGATATCTGCAACAACGGGAGCATCGTTCTCACCATGACAATCGCAGTAGGGAGAAACATCCACAATCAAGCTAATATGGAAATGAGGCCTGCCGTAGCAAATGGCTTGAGCGTATTCTGCCATCTTCTTATTCATATTATCAAGGCTGGCGTCATAAATAGTGTGGATGGCATCCACAGGGCAAACACCCAGGCAACGGCCACAGCCAACACATTTATTTACATCAATGCTTGCCTTGCCATTAACAACAGAGGGCGCACCATGAGCACAAATCCTTACGCAACGACCACAGCCAATACATTTTTTGACATTAACCTTGGGCTGACCATCATTGTGCATTTCCATTTTGCCCGCGCGGGAACCGCCGCCCATACCAATATTTTTAATAGCGCCGCCAAAGCCTGCCATCTCGTGTCCTTTAAAGTGGGTAAGAGAAATAAATACATCTGCGTCCATAATGGCGCGACCAATCTTTGCTTCCTTAACCAGCTCCCCATTGTGTACGGGAACGTAAGCTTCGTCAGTACCCTTCAAGCCGTCAGCAATAATTACATGGCAACCGGTACTGAACGGAGAGAACCCATTTTCATAGGCGCTGTCCATATGCTCCAATGCTTCCTTGCGGCGACCAACATACAGGGTGTTGCAATCGGTAAGGAAAGGTTTGCCGCCCAATTCCTTTACCACATCAACAACTGCCTTGGCAAAATTGGGACGCAGGTAAGAGATATTACCCGGTTCGCCAAAATGAATTTTAATGGCAGCAAATTGTCTCTCAAAATTGATATTGCCAATGCCTGCCTTTTTAATAAGCTTCTGCAATTTTTGGGGAATGCTCATCCCGCTGTGGGGAGTACGAAAATCGGTGAAATAAACCTTTGCTTTTTCCATAATAGTTCCCTCCAGACCAAATTATATTTTTATTTTAACATTATAATCGCTTTTTAACCAAAGCCTTACAACAAGCCGGGCAAGTGCAGTTCTTCTATATGTACCTCCGGCTCACCCAGGTTACGCCCTGGCACGAAGGTTCCATGACAATCGCTACCACCGCTAATCAGCAAGCCATGCTCCTTGCAGTAGCGTACCAAGGCTTGCGCAGCCTCCTCGCTATGTCCGGAATGATAGCACTCAAAGCCATCAAAGGGTTCTTCCTTGAGCATTGCCAAAACCTTTTCCAATCCCGGTCCGTGAAACCCACTTGCCGCATGGGCGCACAGCGCAACACCACCTGCCTCGTGAATTGTTGCTATAACCTCCCCAATAGAGGGGAACTCCGGAAAAGCAAGGTCATGCTCCGCCGTAAAGATACGCTTAAAAAAATCATTAACATCCGCGCACAGGCCCTTGTCCTGTAGATAAGCCAAGCTACGCCAGCCGCCCCGTCTTCTATCGTAGGTATAGCTGGCAAATTCCTGCACGCTTACATCCCAACCGTCACGCTCCAGCATCATAATGCTATCCACATCCTTTTGCTCCAAAAGCGCCTCGTTGTGATGTAACAGCTCCAGCAAATTTTTATTAGTAATATCAATGCCAAAACCTAAGACGTGAAAGCTAATACCGTTCTTAGTAGAGCAAACCTCCGAGGCAGGGAGGAACTTCAAGCCTGCCTCCTTCGCCAAGCGGTAAGCTTCCGCCACATTGGCAACACTGTCATGGTCAGTAACCGCAAGAGCACCCAGTCCAATCCTTTGCGCTTCGCGGATAAGCTCTGCCGGAGTCCAGGTGCCATCAGAGGCAGTGGTATGAATATGTAAATCAGCCCTCATCTTCCTTAGCCTCCTCACACACCTTGCAGTGGTGACAATGCTTGGGCACAGGCTTTTGCCCCGTCTTCTTTTTGCCAAGAGGAATGCTCAAGCAGAAGAGAGCAGTGCAAGTCAGCACAATGGTACCACCGGGAGCAAGATTAGCGTAATAGGAAGTGGTCAAGCCTAAAGAAACCGCAACGATGCCATACGCCATGCTCTGCAAAATAGTTTGGGCAAAGCTTTTAGCAGTTTGCAAAGCGCACGCCACAGGAATAACCATCATGGCAGATACTAAGAGCAAGCCTACAATGCGCATGGAAAGGGCAACAGTCAAAGCAGTAAGCACTGCCAAAAGCATATTCAATTTATCTACGGGCAAGCCTGCTACTTTGGCAGATGTTTCATCAAAGGTTAAGTATTGCAGGGGACGGTAGAACAAAATTACAAAGAGCACTGTGCACAAGCCCAAAGCTGCCACAATATATAAATCCCTGCTACTAACGGTCATCAAGCTGCCAAAAAGAATGCTACCTAAATTAAAGCCGCCATCCTTATTCATACTGGTAAAAATTACTGCCAAGCCCATACCGCTGTAGAAGAAAATTGCCAGCACCATATCCGCAGCGTCCGACAATTTCACCCGCACCTTTTCAATGGCAAGAGCACCTAAAATAGTAGCCACCGCCGCACTGACCACAGGACTATAGCTAAACAGAGCACCGCCTGCCACGCCGGCAAAGGCAATATGCCCCAAGCCGTCACCAATCAACGACTGCCTACGCAATACCAGGAAGCTGCCAATCAAGGGGCAGATTACCGCCATGATTAAGCCTGCCAGCCAAGCCCGCTGCATAAATTCCATTTCCAACATTTCCAACATAAATGTTACCTCTATCTATAAAAATAACCATGTCTATGATGATGCTTGAGAGCTGCGTGTACCTCGCCCCAAAAGCAGATGCCATGGTCAAGACACAGAGCGTTTTGCGCCGCATCTGCGGCCAGCTCCAAATCGTGGCTAACCATTACAATAGTCACACCCTGCTGACGGTTAATATTTTTCAGCATAGCGTACAGGTCTGCCTTGGCCGCAGTGTCAATGCCGGTAGCAGGCTCGTCCAAAAGTAAAATCTTCGGCTGCTTTACCATGGCGCGTGCCAGGAACACCCGCTGCTGCTGACCGCCACTTAGCTCACCAATCTTGCGGTAACGCAAATCCATCAAATTAAAACGTTCCATAATCTGGTTGATGGCTTCCTTATCCTGTCCATTAAAGCGGTGAATCAGGCTGTTGCCTTTCAGCAAGCCCAAGCCCACAACCTCACGCACGCTAATGGGAAAATTCTTTTGCTGACGTCCGGGATTCTGGGGAACGTAGCCAATGCGCTCCCAATTTTTAAAATCCTTGATGGGCATGCCGTAATAGGAAATATCGCCACTGGTAGGTTCAATAACATTGGCAAGCATCTTCAAAAGGGTACTCTTGCCCGCACCATTGGCACCAATCACCGCTACAAAGTCACCTTCGGCAATTTCTAAATTCAGTTTATGAAAGACCCAGCCCTCGCCATAATCAAAGCCCAAGTCCTTAATCTCAATAATCTTCTTCATTGTGATACCTTATTTTGCATTCAAAGCAATTTGTAAATTATGGATGTTTTGCTGCATGATTTGCAGGTAATCCATTTTCTTTTTGCGGCCTTCCTCGTTCAAGCCTTCCAAGGGGTCAAGGGTAGCAATCTGCGCACCGGTTTCATCAGCCAAAAGCTGTGCCAGCTTAGGGTCAGTTAAGGTTTCAAAGAACACATAGCGCACATTTTCTTCCTTAACCACTTTAATCAAACGCTGTAAATCTGCAGGGGTAGGCTCTGCGTGAGGGCTAAGTCCATTAACCGCCAGCTGCTGCAAGCCGTAATCTTCTGCCAAATGACCGAAGGCAGCGTGAGCAGTTACAAACACCTTGCGCGGAGCACTCTTCGCTAAATTGGTTAGCTGAATATCCAGAGCCTTCAACTGCTCCACATATTTAGCACTGTTATCCTGATAATATTTAGCATTTTTTTCATCAGCTTCACACAAGATGGAAGCAATCCGTTCTACCTGCACAATGGCTTTTTTAGGACTAATCCAAACGTGAGGATCCTGCTTGCCATGGGTACAGCTGTGAGTATGATGGTGATGGTCATCCTCAGCAGCTTCCACAGAGCGCTCGTACAAGCCCAAGCCTGTTTGCACTGCCAAAATTTTACGCTCACTTAAAGCGGTCAGAGCTTGCTTTGCCCAAGGCTCAACTAAGCCATTGTAAACAAAAACCTGCGCCTTACCCAAGCGAGCTAAATCAGTAGGAGAAGGCTCCCAATCGTGGGCTTCTGCTCCATCGGGAACCAGGGTAAAGACCTCCACCTTATTCCCCCCAACATTACGGGCGAATTCTGCCATAGGGTAGAAGCTGGCAGCAACCTGCAATTTATCTTGAGCGCTTTGCTTTTCGCCACCGCAGCCTACGATGAACAAAGCAAGTGCAAATATAATTAAAGCTAATTTTTTCATAAAACCTCCTGTATTTATGCACCCTTCATCAACCAAGGAGCACCTCATAAACATTCCATTCACAATTATCCATAATTATTCTATCGCCAAAGCCAAGCATAGTCAACGAAATCGCTCTGAATAAACGTAAATAAAAATTGATAAATCTTGTCAATGGTAATAAAATATAAGCATAAACCTTTGCAGTTAGCTA